>JBEVIJ010000050.1:0-12837 GCA_040510745.1 Xanthobacteraceae bacterium | reverse complement strand
TTGGATGCTGAACGGCGGACACGACATTGGCGATGACGAACGGCGCCAGCGCCTTTGCGGGGTCGTTCAAATGTTCGACCTCAAGCCCGATCATCGTGAGCTTGCTCACGATCTCGTCGAGCGAAGCCTCGGTATCGAGATGCTCCTTGAGCCAGGAGAGGGTGAACTTCACGTGCTCAGGCCTCCCGCCAGGGTGGGGAAGTCGAGTGGCCGGAAGCCATAGTGCGCGAGCCAGCGCACGTCGGCCTCGAAAAAGGCGCGCAGGTCCGGCATGCCGTATTTGAGCATGGCGATGCGGTCGATCCCTAAGCCCCAGGCGAAGCCTTGGTACTCGTCGGGATTGAGGCCGCAGTTGCGCAGTACGTTCGGGTGCACCATGCCGCAGCCGAGAATCTCCAGCCAATCGTCGCCTTCGCCGAAGCGGATCTCGCCCTTGTCGCGCTTGCACTGGATGTCGACTTCGAGCGACGGCTCGGTGAACGGGAAGAACGACGGACGGAAGCGCATCTTCACCTGATCGACCTCGAAGAATGCTTTGCAGAATTCTTCCAGGATCCATTTCAGGTGGCCGAGGTGCGCGCTCTTGTCGATCACCAGGCCTTCGACCTGATGGAACATCGGCGTGTGCGTCTGGTCGGAGTCGGAGCGGTAGGTACGGCCGGGAATGATCACGCGGATCGGGGGCTTCTGCGCGAGCATTGTTCTGATCTGCACCGGTGACGTGTGCGTGCGCAGCAGCATCCGTGAGCCGTCGGGCTTCGGCGAGAAATAGAACGTGTCGTGCATCTCCCGTGCCGGATGGCCTTCGGGGAAGTTGAGTTTGGTGAAGTTGTAGTCGTCGGTCTCGATATCTGGACCTTCGGCAACAGCGAAACCCATATCGGCGAAGATTGCAGTGAGCTCGTCGACCACCTGGCTGATCGGGTGAACGCGGCCCACCTCGGCCGAGGCTTCGCGCACCGGCAGCGTGACGTCCACCGTCTCGGTATTGAGCCGCTGGTCAAGCGCGGCGTTCTTGAGCGCGTCGCGCCGCGCGGTGAGCGCCGCGGTGACACGGTCCTTCAGCCCGTTGATGATGGGGCCGTTCGCCTTGCGCTCGTCCGGTGACATGCCGCCCAGCGTCTTGAGCAGCGCGGAGACCGACCCACTTTTGCCGAGCGCGGCAACGCGCACGGCTTCGAGCGCGGCCTCGTCGTATGCGGAGGAAATGGCGCTCGCGATTTCGGATTCCAGCGCGGTGACGTCGGTCATGGCTGTCTCGTGCGTTGGGTGTCATCGTCCGCGCAAGCGGACGATCCAGTAACCCCGGAGCTGCAATCTAGCCAAAGCGGTGGTTACTGGATGCCCCGCATTCGCGGGGCATGACAAACCCGCAGGGGGATCAGGCTGCCTTCGGCAGGGCGGCTTTCACCTTCTCGACGATCGACTGGAACGCTGCCGGCTCGTGCATCGCGAGGTCCGACAGCACCTTTCGATCCATCGTCACGCCGGCCATTTCGAGGCCGTTGATGAAGCGGCTGTAGTTCAGGCCGAATGGCCGCACTGCCGCGTTGAGGCGCTGGATCCAGAGCGCGCGGAAGGTGCGCTTCTTCCGCTTGCGGTCGCGGAACGCATACTGGTTGGCCTTCTCAACCGCCTGCTTGGCGACACGAATGGTGTTCTTGCGGCGGCCGCGATAGCCCTTCGCCGCCTTGTAGACTTTCTTGTGCTTGGCGTGTGATGTGACGCCGCGCTTGACGCGTGCCATGACTGATCTCCTTCAAATCAAAATCGAACGTTAAGGGATGGACGGCGCTGCCGGACTAGCTGTTTGGCAGCCAGTACTTCCGGATGTTCTCGCCATCGGCCTTGAACAGCACGCGGGTGCCGCGATGCTGGGCGATCTGTTTGTTGGTCCGCTTGATCATGCCATGGCGCTTGCCAGCAAAGCCTGCTTTGACCTTGCCGCTGGCCGTGACCTTGAAGCGCTTTTTGGCGCCCGACTTGGTCTTGAGTTTGGGCATTTGGCTCTCCATCGGTGCGGCTTTGGACGTGGCCTGAGGCCGGTCCTGCCGGGTTTGCTCTGATTGAGCGTGCTGAATGATTCAGCGTCGCCGCCACGGCAGCCCTTGTTAGCCGGTCGGCGAGCGGGCGGTTTATGGCAGAGGCGGTCCGAAAAAACAACCTCCAGGCACAGCACACGAGAACGCCCGCAACGGGGGTTGCGCAGGCTTAACGTGGGGCCAGGACCATCACAATCTGGCGGCCTTCCAGCCGGGCATCCATCTCGACCTTGGCGATCTTGCCGACGTCTTCCTTGACGCGCTCGAGCAGCCTGGTGCCGAGCTCCTGGTGCGCCATCTCGCGGCCGCGGAAGCGCAGTGTAACCTTCACCTTATCGCCTTCCTCGAAGAAGCGCTTCATCGAGCGCATCTTCACCTCGTAGTCATGGTCGTCGATCATCGGCCGGTACTTGATCTCCTTGACCTCGACCACCTTCTGCTTCTTGCGCGCTTCGGCGGCTTTCTTCTGCTCCTGGTACTTGTACTTGCCGTAGTCCAGGATCTTGCAAATCGGCGGTGAGGCGTTGGGAGAGATTTCGACAAGATCAAGGCCGGCCTCCTGGGCCTTGGCTAGGGCTTCAGCGGTTGGAACGTTGCCGAGGTTGGCGCCGTCCTTGTCGATCAAATGCACCTGAGCGATGCGGATGTCTTCATTGATGCGCGGGCCACCCTTTTGGGCTGGCACCGGGGCTCTCTGTGGGCGACGAATGGCTACGGTCTCCTTTGTCGTTGCGATCCCTTAAAATCGGGACAAACCCGCCATAAGTCAACGCCGCCGGTTGTGCAATTAAGGCTCATGCGGCCGTTCGCTGCGCCGCCACGTCGGCGTAGAGCTTGAGGGTCATTTCGGACACCGCGGCGGCGGTGAAGTGCTCCAGCACCCAGGCCCTGCCCCGCGCGCCAATCGCCTGCTGGGCGGATTCCGGCAATGAAAACAGTTGGATCAGCGCGGCGGCGAGTGCGGAATCGTCGCCGGTGGCAAATCTCAAACCTGTCATTCGGTCATGAGGCACCGCCGGCGGGGCGAGCACCACGTCGGCCCCGGCGCCGAGTTCCGAGACGATAACCGGCCGCGCCATGGCCTGCGCCTCCAGGAGCGCGCGCTGCAGCCCCTCCGGCTGCACGGCCGCCGACACCACCACGCTGGCCGCCCCGTAGGCCGCAGGCAAGTCCTCGATCAGCCCGCTGATGCGCACCACGTCGGCGATCTCGCTCGCCATGACCTGATCCCAGAGCTCGGCGGCGTAGCGCGTACCCTGGTCTTCGGCGGTGAACACGCAGACGAAATCCTTGACGCCCATCGCCTTGAGCCGGCTGATGGCGCGCACCGCAACGTGGTGTCCCTTGCGGCGGAGCATGCGGCCCGTCACGAGGATCAGCTTGTCGCCGCGCCCGACGCCCCAACTGCGCCGCATCGCATCGATACGCTCGCGCGACACATGAGCCGGGTCGAACCGGCCGGTATCGACACTCGCCGGCACCACGACGAGGCGGTCCCATGACGTGCCGTAGCGATCGTTGACCAGCAATGCGATCTGCTCGCTGACCGCAATGACGCGAACGCCGCGCGCCATCACGCTGTTGTAGATCCGCTTGAAGGCGTTCTGCTGGCGGAAGCCCTTGTGCCATGTCGTCAGAAACGGCAGGCCGGTCATCTTGGCGCAGGCAAAAGCGCTCCATGCCGCCGCGCGGCCGTGGGCATGCACCACGTCGCAGCGGCGCTCGCGAACAAGGCGCACGAGCGCAAACGCGTTGCGCAGCACGACGGCGGGATTCTGGCTGTCCATGTCGAGTTGCACGTTCTCGCCGCCTGCGGCTTCGACCACTTCGGCGAGCCGGCCGCCGCTCGATGCTACGATCGGATGATGCCCGGCGGCCGCCAAAATCCGAACTAGCTCGACCACGCCGGTGTCGGCCGCGCCGACCTGCAGCGTCGGTACGACGATCAGCACGTTCAGGGATTGGGGATTCATGCGGGCAGCGGTGATAGTTCGCTTTGCAAGGCGGCGCAACAAGGCCCTATCGCTTGGGCATGATCTTTTCGGAGACCCGGTTTCCACTTTTCCGGATCATGCCTACGGCTCCAACTCCAGCAGCGAGGTGTAGACCTCAAGCGTCGCTGCCGCGATCCGGGTCGGTGCGAACATGTACTCGGCGAACTGCCGGGCGCGTGCGGCCAGCGCCCGGTATTCCACGGCGTCCAGCGCCAGCGCAGTGGCGAGCGCCCGCGCGATTTCGATCGAATCGCCCGGCTGCACCACCCATCCGGTGCGCAGATCGCTAGGCATCAGCGGCGGAATCACCATGTTCTCGGGGATCGGACCGACCGCCGAGGCGATCACCGGCCGGGCCATCGCCTGCGCTTCGGCAACGACCTGGCCATAGATCGGCGGCGCTAGGCACGGCACCACGACGATGTCGGACGCCGCGTAAGCGGCCGGCATGTCGGCGACGTGGCCGACCACGCGGAACAGGGCGTCGACCTTTTCGGCTCGCGCCCGTTTCATGATCGAGCGCGCATACCGGCGGTGCCGCCGGTCATCGCCGGCGATCACAAAGGTCACGCCGCGCATGCCGTTGTGAGCGAGCATGCGCGCCGCCGCGACCAGGCTGACCTGGCCGTTGCCCGGCGACACCCGGCCGGGGGCCAGCACGATGCGGACCCGGGATGGAATTCCCCACGACTGGCGCAACGCGGCGACGCGATCGGGATGCACCAGCGCGGGATTGAATAGGGTGGTGTCGATGCTGCGCGGGATCACGCTCAACCGCTCAAGCGGGATCTTGTAGCGATCGAGCATCGGTTTCGCGTTGAACTGCGACCGCGCGATGATGCGATCGCCGCGGCTCAGCCCGCCGAGATAGAACGCGGCGAGCCGCATCTTCTGATGCGGCAGATCGGGCAGGTCGGTGACAAGCCGCACCGTGCTGCGGTCGGTTGCCACCAGCGCGCTCCAGGCCGCGCCGGCGTTCTTGGCGTGCACGATATGCACGCGCTCGTTGACCAGAACCGGCTCCAGCCTGTCGGCGTTGCGCCGCAGCCGGAACGGATTCATCGTCGCGCTGGCGAACGGCAGCCACTCGCCGCCGAACGATTTCAGGTCGTTGACCAGCGGCCCTTCGCCGGCGGCGACGATGGCTCGCGCCCCAGCATGCACAAGCGCGCGGGCGATGCTCACGGCGGTGCGCGCCTCGGTCGAGTCGCGCAACGCTGTGATGATCTGAAGCACGGTCGCGCCGGCCAGCGCGCGCGGCAGCACCTGTGCCTCCTCCACATCGGCGGCGCTGATCGCCATCGCTGTGTCCCCGACCCCCTCTTGCGCTGGCGGCTGCTTGCGGCGAAACACGGGCCGCGACACCCCGACCGAACGTCACGCCATGAACTCTTGCCTGAATTTCCTGGACCTGGGAACCGGCCCGGCCGCCCGCCGGATTGCGGTGCGCCAGCGTCCGGGCGCCGCGCCGTGCGTTTTCTGGCTCGGCGGCTTCAAATCCGACATGCAGGGCACCAAGGCCGCGGCGCTCGACGACTGGGCGGCCGTCAAGGGCCGCGCCTGCACCCGGTTCGACTATTCCGGACATGGCGAATCCAGCGGCGAATTTGCCGACGGCACGATCGGCCGCTGGTTGGAGGACAGCCTGGCGGTGTTCTCGGCCACCGCGAAGGGACCGCAGATCCTGGTCGGCTCATCGATGGGCGGCTGGATGGCGCTGCTGCTGGTGCGTGAACTCAGGCGCCGTCCGGTGGCTGGCGCGTCGGTCGCGGGGCTCGTGCTGATCGCGCCGGCGGTCGATTTCACCGAAGAGCTGATGTGGAAGAACTTCCCGGCCAAGACGCGGAAAGAGATCGAGGAGAACGGCTTCTGGTTGCGGCCGTCCGAATACGATCCGGCCGGCTATCCGATCACCCGCGCGCTGATCGAGGAGGGACGCCACCACCTGCTGCTTGGCGGGCTGATCGAGACCGGCTGCCCGGTGCGCATCCTGCAGGGCGTGCAGGATCCGGACGTGCCGTGGCGTCATGCCGTCGAGCTGTCATCGCGGCTCGCGCAGGACGATGTCGTGCTCACGCTGGTGAAGGATGGCGACCACCGGCTGTCGCGGCCGGAGGACCTCGAACGGCTGGTCGCGGCGGTGGCGGAGTTCTAAATTCTTTCGATCCCTGCGTCGGCAATCACTTTGGCCCAGCGCGCGTAGTCGGCAGCGATGCGGTTTCTAAAATCCTCCGGCGGACCGAACTTCGGCTCGCTGCCCATCTTGCGGATGCGGTCCGCCGTGGCGGGTTCCTTCACCAATTCGGCGATCTCGGTGTTGAGCCGCGCCGCGATTTCGGCCGGCAGCTTCGGCGGCGCGATCACGCCCATCCATGAGGTGATGGAGAAGCCGGAGAAGCCCGCTTCTGCGATGGTGCCGACATTCGGCAGGCTGCCGAACCGCGCCGCGCCCGTCACCCCGATCGCATGCAGCGCGCCGGAGTTGATCTGGCCGATCAGCGCGATGGGCGGATCGATGAGGAAGTCGAGCCGCTTGCCGAGCAGCTCAGTGAGCGCCTGGTTGCCGCCGCGGAACGGCACCGCCTGCAGCTTGATGCCGGCGAGCCGCGAAAAATATTCGATCAGCAGATGCTGCGGGGTGCCCTGGCCCGGCACGCCGCCGAGCAGAGGGTTGGCGCTCGCCTTCGCGGCCTTGATCAGGTCCGGCATGTTGCGGATCGGGTGCTTCGGGTGCGTCACAATGACGAACGGGAATTCGATGGCTTGGCCGATGATGGTGAAGTCGTCTACCGGATGATAGGGCAGCGACTTGTAGGTGGCCGCCGTCACCGCGTGACCACTCGGGATGAAGCCAAGCGTGTAGCCGTCGGGCGCGGCGCGAGAGACTTGCGCCGCGGCGAGCGTGCCGCCGGCCCCGGGCCGCGGCTCGACCACGATCTGCTGGCCGAGCCGTTTCGATAATCCGTCGGCAACGAGCCTCGCGCTGACGTCGACCCCGCCACCCGCAGTCAGCCCATGCAACATCGTGATGTTGCGCTCCGGCCAGGCGGCGCTCGCTTGGCCGGTCGCCAGCGCGGCGGTTGCGGACAGTCCGGCAAGCAGGGTCCGGCGCGTGAGCGCGGCCATGGCGTCCCTCCCTTAGTTGGAGCGGGACTCTATCGCGTTCGGGGCAGATGCAACATCAGGCCAGGGCGGCCGACCATTCATCTTGGACCGACGGGTCGCTTTCATTGCCGCGCTGTTGTGCCAGTGCAGCGAGCCTCGCGCGGTCGAGACGGCTTAACGCCCAAACCGCGGCGCCGCGCACCAGCGGCGATTGATCGCCAAGACGCGCTTCCGCGTCGGAGGCCAGGGATACATCGCCAGAGTTGCCGATCGCAATCAGCACGTTACGCACGAAGCGGTCGCGTCCAGCGCGCTTGACCGCGGTCTTGGCGAACAGCGCGCGGAACGTGGCGTCGCCGAGCCGCGACAGTTTGGAGAGCTCGGGGTCCCGCAAGTCGCCTCGCATGGCGAGCTTGGCATCGTGGCCCTGCCGCGCAAACTTGTTCCAGGGGCACACCGCGAGGCAATCGTCGCAGCCGTAGATGCGGTTGCCTATCAGCGGACGCAACTCGCGGTCGATCGGGCCTTTGTGCTCGATGGTGAGATAGGAGATGCAGCGCCGCGCATCGAGTCGATAGGGCGAAGGGAAGGCGGCGGTCGGGCAGACGTCGAGGCACGAACGGCAAGTACCACAATGGTCTTCGTCGGCGTCGTCATATGGCAATTCGAGCGTGGTGAAGATCGAGCCGAGGAACAGCCACGAGCCATAGTCGCGCGAGACGAGGTTGGTGTGCTTGCCCTGCCAGCCGAGCCCCGCGCTGGCGGCCAGCGGCTTCTCCATCACCGCGGCGGTGTCGACGAACACCTTCACGTCGCCGCCCGCCTGCGCGATCAGCCAGCGCGCCAGCACCTTGAGCCGCTTCTTAATGATCTCGTGATAGTCCTCGCGCTGCGCATAGACCGAGATCGCGCCACGCTCGCGCTGTTCAAGAATCGCGAGCGGGTCGTGCTGCGGCCCGTAGTTCACGCCGAGCATGACAATCGAGCGCACGTCGGACCACAGCGCGCGCGGGTCGCCACGCCGCTGCGCGGTCGTCTCCATCCAGTTCATGTCGCCGTGCGCGCCTTCCGCGAGAAATTGCTCGAGCCGCGCCTTGGCTTGCGGGGCGGCGTCGGGCCGCGCGATGCCGACGGTGTCGAAGCCGTGCTCGTGCGCGGCTTTGATGAGTTTTGATTTCAGTTGTGCGGCATCCACGGGCCGACCCCCTCCACCCTTGCGGGGGAGGATTGGGGAGGGGGGTGAATTGAGTTGAGCCGCATCGTGTATAGCAGACCCCCCTCCCGCCGAGCTTCGCTCGGCGACCTCCCCCGCAAGGGGGGAGGTAAAGGAGGAGAGAGCGGCGCTCGCTGCAACAGAAGGGGAAGCGCGCTCGTCTAAAAATCCAGGTTTGCGTAGCTCGGTGCCGCCGGCACGCCCGGCAGCGCGTCGCCCAGCAGCGGGCGAAACGACGGGCGCGATTTCACCCGCGCGTACCAGGTCTTGGCGGCTTCGTCTTCGCTCCATGGCACGTCGCCCAGGTAATCGACCGATGAAAGGTGCGCGGCGGCGGTAAGATCGGCGTAGCTCATGTCTTCGCCGGCAAGCCAATTCCGCGTGCCCACCAGCCACCCGATGTAGGCCAGATGATAGCGCATGTTGGTTCGTGCCGCACGGATCGCGTCGGTGTCCGGCGGTCCGCCGCCCTGCTCCATGCGCATGTAACGCTTGTAGCAGCGCTCCATGACCATGGGCCCGCTGACCTCGGCGAAGAACTTGTCGTTGAACCAGCCGGTGAGGCGGCGCACCTCGACGCGGGCAATCGGGTCCTCGGGCATCAGCCGCCGCTCCTGCAGCCCGGCCCCGCGCGTCTCGTCGAGGTATTCGGCGATTATCGTGGCGCCCGGCACCGGCGGGTGGCCTTCTTCGATCAGCACCGGGGTGGTGGCGGCGGGATTGAGCTCAAGAAACGCCTCACGGCGCTCCCAAACCCGCTCTTCGACCAGGCGGCATTCGAGTCCATGCTCGGCCAGCGCCAGCCGGACAAAGCGCGAGTGCGGGCAGAATGCGTGCTGCAGCAGCGTCAGCATGAAGTCTTCGTTGATGGAGCGCCCGGGCGGTCCGGCAAGGCGGGAATCATGCGCAATCCTAAAGCACATTCCGGCGGAAGTTTGCAGCGGGTCGCCGCAGAAAAGCGGCGGCGGTATGCCGGTAGCGAGCTGTTGAGCTAAGGACTGATGGCCTTGCCCGGTCCGGCCAGTTGCGCGACAAACACCGGCGGGAGGGCGCCATGCCGTTCGATCTGTTCGCCGTGCTCAAGGCCGTGCTGCTCGGCCTGATCGAAGGCTTCACCGAGTTCATCCCGGTGTCCTCGACCGGACACTTGCTGCTGATGCAGCGGTTCTTCGGCTTCGACGACGAGGAATTCGGCAAGACATTCGCCGTGCTGATTCAGCTCGGCGCGGTGCTCGCCATCCTTTCGATCTATTTCGTGAAGCTGTGGAAAATCTTCATCGGCATGTTCACCGACCCGGCGTCGCGGCGCTTCGTGATCGGGGTGCTGCTCGCCTTCCTGCCGGCGGCGGTCATCGGCGCCCTGGCGCATGGCTTCATCAAGAGCGTGCTTTTCAATCCGTGGGTGGTGTGCTTCACCCTGATCGCAGGCGGCGCCATTCTGCTGTGGGTCGATCAGATTGACTTCAAGCCGAAGTATCACGACGCCACCACGTTCACGCTGCCGATGTATCTCGCGATCGGCGTGTCCCAGTGTTTCGCGATGATCCCCGGTACGTCGCGCTCCGGCGCCACCATCGTCTCGGCGATGCTGCTTGGTGCCGACAAGCGCTCGGCCGCGGAGTTCTCGTTCTATCTCGCGATCCCGACCATGGCGGGCGCGTTCACCTACGATCTCATCAAGAACTACAAGCTGATGACGTTCGACAACACGCTGCTCGTCGCGGTCGGCTTCGCGACGTCGTTCGTCGCTGGCTGGATCGTGGTGAGGTCGCTGCTTGGCTACGTGACGCGCCACGGCTTCGCGCTGTTCGCCTGGTGGCGCGTGATCGTCGGCTCGCTGGGATTGATCGCGCTGGCGCTGGGGAAGTAAGCGCTTTCACCCACGCACAGCGTTAGACGCCGCGCACCTTGAACTGCCCGGCCTTGCGGAAGCGCCAGAGATAGGTCGGCACCACCGTTTCCATTGCGGTCGCGTCGATGCCAAGCCCTTTGAGCGTGCGACCTTCGCGCGCCGCCGCCTCGGAGACGACGTTGTCGCTCTTGAGCAGCTCGACCTGGTCGGGCGTTAGCGGCGGCTTCGGCAGGTACTGCAGGAACCGCGCCTGCAACTTTGCCAGCGCAAATGGCAGCGGCACGAGGAGCCGCTTCCGCTCGGTAACGGCAAGCACGTACTCCATCAACTGCTTGAAGGTCCGCACCTCCGGCCCGCCGATCTCGTAGGTCGTGGCCGGCTTGACGTTGCCGTCGACCGCACGCGCGACCGCCTCCGCGACGTCGCCGACGAATACCGGCTGGAAGCGTGTCTCGCCGCCGCCGATCAGCGGCAGCGCCGGCAGGAAACGCGCCATGAAGGCGAAGCGGTTGAAGAAGTCGTCCTCGGGCCCGAAGATGACCGAAGGCCGGAACACGCTGGCGTCCGGCATCGCAGCGCGCACGACATTCTCGCCCAGCGCCTTGCTGCGCGCGTAATCCGAGGGCGAGTTCTCGTCGGCCCCGATCGCCGACACATGGATCATGCGCGCGCCGTGCGCGGCGGCGGCGAGCGCGATCTGCTCGGCGCCGAAGCTCTGCACGGTGTCGAAGCGCTGGCGGCCGCGCTCGAACAGGATGCCGGTGAGATTGACCACCACGTCGGCGTCGCGCGCCGCGGCCTCGACTGAACGCGGATAGCGCACGTTGGCCTGCACGGCATGGATTTGGCCAACCCGGCCGAGCGGCTGCAGATGGCCGGAAAGGTCGGGGCGGCGCACTGCGACGCGGATGCGGTAGTGCCGCTTGGCCAGCGCGCGGACCAGGTGGCGGCCGAGGAAGCCCGAGCCGCCGAACACGGTGATCAGCTTGTCGATGTTGGTCTGGACGGTCATCCTGATCGGCCTTGTCCCGCGATGCGAAATACAGGATGCCCGGTGGGCTGTACAGGGCCGAACACCTTGGATTGACAAGGCGAAACGTGCGTCCTTATGTGTCCGCCACCTGATTAAGCTCCCGTGCCCGGGTGGCGGAATTGGTAGACGCACCAGTTTCAGGTACTGGCGCCGCGAGGCGTAGGGGTTCGAGTCCCTTTCCGGGCACCATCCGCCTTGCTGAAGGTTCGGCGCGACGAGGCGGGCCAACGTCGGAGAAGCCAGATGCGTGAAGACGTGATCGGCCGGGCCAATGTCGCGGATACGCCGGAGCTTGAAGCCTATTACGATCGGCTCGGCGCGCAGGACAGCTACGCACTCTGGACCGTGGCCAATTCCATCGAGCCGTGGGAGCCGAAGCCGCCGTCGGTCCCGGTGTTGTGGCCTTACGAGCAGATGCGACCGCTGGTGTTGCAAGCGCTCGATCTCGTCAGCCCCGAGAAGGCCGGGCGGCGCGTCATCGCGCTGGAGAATCCGGGCCGCAAGGGTCTCTCGGCCTGCGTCGGCTGGCTCTACACCGGCTTGCAGGTGATGCGGCCGGGCGAGTTCGCCGGCGCGCACAATCATGCCTCCGCGGCGTTGCGCTTCATCATGGAAGGCTCGGGCGCCTACACGGTGGTCGACGGCCACAAGATGTCGCTCGCGGCGGGCGACTTCGTCATCACGCCGAACGGCACCTGGCACGATCACGGCGTCGACGCGGGCGGCCAGACCACGGTGTGGCAGGACGGCCTTGACATGCTGCTGGTCAACCAGCTCGACGCGAATTTCTACGCCGTGCATCCCGAGCACGTGCAGAAGTCGAACTATCCGGTCAACGACACGTCGATGCTCTATGGCGGGCCGGGTCTCCTGCCGATGGGCAGCGAAGCCTGGAGCAAGCCGTACTCACCGCTGCTCAAGTACGAGTGGGCGCCGACCTACGAGGCGTTGACGCGCGCGGCGAAGGCGAGCGACGGCTCGCCCTGCGACGGCATCATCATGCAATACGTCAATCCGGCGACCGGCGGCCCAGTGATGAAGACGCTCGGCGCCTGCATCCAGTTGCTGCGCGAGGGCGAGCGCACCAAGGCACACCGCCACACCGGCTCGATCGTCTACAACGTCGCCAAGGGATCTGGCACTTCGATCGTAAACGGCAAGCGCTTCGACTGGAAGAAGAACGACATCTTCGTGGTGCCGTCCTGGGCGTGGCACGAGCACGCCAACGCATCAGAACGCGACGACGCGGTGCTGTTCTCGTTCAGCGACGTGCCCTCGATGCAGGCGCTCGGCCTCTACCGCGAAGAGGGATTGAGCGAGAACGGTGGATACCAGCGTCTTGCGCACTGACGTCCCAGAGTTGTTTTCGCTAGGATCGCAGCCATGACGATCCGGCTCCACTGTGGCGACCTTCCCGACATCGCGCGCTACAACGGTTCGGTCGCGGTCGATACCGAAGCGATGGGTCTCGATGTGCGCCGCGACCGGCTGTGCGTGATTCAGCTCTCGCCTGGCGACGGCTCCGCCGACGTCGTGCAGATTCCGGCCGCAAACGTCAACGCGCCGAATCTCAAGAAGCTGATGACCGATCCGTCGAT
>JBEVIJ010000049.1:0-4080 GCA_040510745.1 Xanthobacteraceae bacterium | reverse complement strand
ACCGCGAGCACGTTCCAGGTCGACAAGATGTTCGTGCCGATCGTGACGCTCGGCCTGCTCGGCGTCACGCTGACCGCGCTGCTGCGTATGGTGGAGAAGAAGGTCGCGCCTTGGACGGCGGGGCAGGAAGACTGAGCGTTACCTCTCCCGCCTCCTTGCCGCCACCGCCTCGCCGAAAGCATGGAACAGCGCCCGGTTGATCGGATTGCGCTGCGGGTCGTACTCGGCGTGCCACTGCACACCGAGCGCAAAGCCCGGCGCATCGGCAATCCGGATCGCCTCGATGGTGCTGTCGTCCGCCACGCCCTCGACCACGACGCGCGCGCCGGGCTCGAGGATGCCCTGCCCGTGCAGCGAATTCACGCGGATGGTTTCCTTGCCGAACAGCCGCGCGAACGCGCCGCCCGGTACCAGCTTCACGTCGTGCCGGTCGCCGAACACCACCTCGTGGTCGGGGTGGATTTCGCCGTTCTCCAGCCGCGGCATCCGATGGTTCACCCGCCCCGGCAGCTCGCGAATTTCCGGATGCAGCGTGCCGCCGAATGCGACGTTCATCTCCTGCAGGCCGCGGCAGATGCCGAGCAGCGGCACGCCCCGCGTCACGCAGGCCACCGCAACCGCCAGCGCCACGGCGTCGCGGCGCGTATCATAAGGCTCGTGCCTGGCGTTGGGCTCGACGCCGAACCGGGTCGGATGCACGTTGGCCCGGCCGCCCGTCAGCAGGATTCCGTCGACTGAGTCCAGCAACGCATCCACCTCGGTGAGGTCCGGGCAGCCTGCGAACATCAGCGGCAGCGCGCCGGCGACCTCAGCCACCGCGCGGAGATTCTTCTCCCCGACGCGCTGGGACGGAAACCGGTTCTCAGCCAGCACCTCGTTTCCGATCACACCGACCACGGGCCGCTTCATGGTAAGGGTCTCGGGCTGGTTCTCATTCGCAAGGTCGCTCACGGTGGCTTATTGCGGCGGCAATTTGCCCCAGCGCGGGCGCGGTGACCAGTTCCACCACGTCATAGCCGTCCCGCTCCGGCTAGGCGCTTGTGCGGGACATCCACGTCTTTCTATGCTGGGCCAGCGATGCAGGACCAAGCCGCCGGCGTGTTCCGCCACGCATCACACAACGAGGAGAGCACGATGGCCGAGAAGAAGGTGCCGTACCAGGTCAACGGCCGTCAGTTCGAGGGCATGATCGTTTATGACGACAGCGTAAAGACCAAACGCCCCGCAATCTTCGACCAGCCCGACTGGAAGGGCGTTTGCACCGACACCATCGAGCAGGCCCGCGCCGTCGCCGGCAAGGACTATGTGGTCCTGATGGCCGACATGTTCGGCTTAGGCTACGGCTACAAGCCCAAGACCCGCGAGCAGCTCGCGGTCGGCATGAAGGCCGTCCACAACGATCTGCCCTTCACCATCGCCTGCGGCAACGCGGCGTATGCGGCGCTGACGGCCGAAGCCGACAAGCTCGGCCTGATCGATCCGAAAAAGACCGCGGGGATCGGCTTCTGCGCCGGCGGCGGCTTCGTGCTCGAGCAGGCCCGCGCCGGCACGGACTTCAAGGCGGTGGTGGTGTTCCACGTCACCAATCCCAATCCGGTGGTGCCCGGCACCCCCTGCAACATCAAGGGCCGGGTGCTGGCGTTGCACGGCCGCGCCGATCCGGTGACGCCAAAACCGATGATGGACGCGCTCGAGGACGAGCTCACCAAGGCCAAGGTCGACTGGCACATCGTCACGTTCGGCCGCGGCGTGCATTCGTTCTGCGACCACACCGCCAATCATCCCCCCGGAGCGCTCTATGACGAGAAGCTCTGCCGGACGTCCTACATGCTGATGCGGGATTTCTTCGCCGAGACGCTGTGAGGTCTTGGTGTCGCATCGCACTCCGCTGTCATCGTCCGCGAAAGCGCACGATCCAGTAGCCCCGGTGTCGATTGGCCGCACGACCGGGGTTATTGGATGCCCGCCTTCGCGGGCATGACAACAGTGATTGCGTGCGGTCTAATAAACAGCAACGAGGGAGGAGTGCGATGGTGAAGCAATTTGTGCCCGCGGCGGTTGCGATCGCGATTGGCGGCTTCGCCGTTACGCCCGCCTCCGCGCAGCCCGCGCCGAACTGCCCGGCCATGCGCAAGATCAACGTCGGCGTGTCGGTCGCGCCGCCCAACGTGGTGCACACCTCCCCATATGTGGCGAAGGCACTCGGCTTCTTCGCCAAGCGCTGCATCGATGCCAACATCGTGCAGTTCGAGGGCGGCCAGTCGCAGACCTCGGCGGTCGCCGCGGCGCAAGGCACCGCGATCGTCAGCGTCAGCGACGTCTCGATCGGCCGCGGCCTCAAGGTGCAGCAGATCTGGGGCCTCGCGCCGCGCATGCCGCAGGCCTACATGGTGCAGGAGGGCATCACCAAGGCGGCCGAGCTGAAAGGCAAGCGGCTGTCCGCGACCGGCGGCGGCGTCGGCGGCTTCAACTGGCGCATGGGCCGCGAGGTGCTGAAGTCCGCCGGGCTTACCGAGAGCGACGCGCAGTTCATCCCCTCGCCCACCGCCGGACGCCTGCCAGGCCTGATCGCCAACCAGATCGACGCCGTCGCGCTGCACCCGGAAGACGTCTACATGGCCAAGCAGCAGAAGCCGACGCTGAACAACCTGGTCCAGCTCGTCGAGCTGATGCCGAACTACATGTTCAATGCCTACGGCGCCTCGATCGAATGGATCGCGCGCGACCGCGAGCTGCTGCGCGACACCGTCGCGGCGATGATCGAGGCAAACCGCGCGATCTACCGCGACAAGGACAAGGTGATCCCGATCCTCGTCGACGCCACCAAGAAGCCGAAGGAAGCGGTCGAGTTCGCCTGGAAGGTGAACACGGACAACTGCGTGTGGTCGGTCAACACCGGCTTCAATTCCACGCGCACGCAATGGTCGATCGACAACAGCGTGTCAAACGGTGACATCGAGGCGGCGAAGAAGCCGACTGTTGAGCAGGTGTCGAACGTCAAGCTCGCCGAGGAGGCGGTCGCCGCCGCCGGCGGGCGGGTGACGATCGGGAAGTGTGTGGAGTGACGCCATGAACGAACAGCCACGCCGTCCGCTCGGGCCGCAGCCTTGGGATGTGGTCCGCGACAAGCTCGACCAGTCGCTGCCGTTCGCCAACATGCGCGACACGCCGTATTACCGCGACTGTGTGTGGGAGCAGTTCTCCGAAGCCGAGTACAAGCGCCGCTACGCCTCGCTGCGCGCCAAGATGAAGGAGCACAAGCTCGACGCGGTGGTGGTGCCCGGCGGGCCGAGCCACTGGAGCTTCGGCGCCGGCATGACCTGGCTGACCGGCCACTGGGAGTGGCACGCGCTATGCTGCTACGTGCTGGTTCCCGCCGATGGCGAACCGACCATGATCTATTCGATGGGCGGCACGCACGCCGAAGCGGTGCGCCGGCACGTGTCCATCGCGGTCAAGGACGTGCGGCACTCGCGCAACGGCCAGTACGCGATGGTGATGGTGGAGCGGCTGCGCGAGTTGAAACTGGAGAAGGGCCGCATCGGGCTGATGGAAATCGACCCGCGCCACGGCGACTACCTGCCGGTCAACCAGTACAACACGCTGCGCAAGGAACTGCCGGAAGCCGAGCTCGTGTTCACCAAGCAATTCCTGCACGACCTCGTCGTGATTCACTCCAAGGAAGAGCTCGATTGCGTGCGCAAGGCCGGCCTGCTGTGCGAGCGCGCCATGGAGGCGATGGTGGCGCGCGCCAAACCCGGCGTGAAGGAATACGAACTGAAGGCCGCAGCGGCCTCCGCCATCATGGACGGCGGCGGCGACATCGACTTCCTCATCATCGGCAGCACGCCGATGGACAATCCGGCTCTCATTTTCGGCAACCCGCGCCCGTCCGGCCGCGTGCTCAAGAAGGGCGACATGGTCAATATGGAATTGGCCGCCGGTTATCGCGGATATACGGCGCAGATCGGCTCGCCGATCACGCTGGGGCCGCCGACCGACATGGTGCGCAAGTTCTGGGAGGAGATCACGCTGCCCGGCTACAACAATATCGTCGCCGAGATGCTGCCGGGCAGGAAC
>JBEVIJ010000048.1:0-7200 GCA_040510745.1 Xanthobacteraceae bacterium | reverse complement strand
GATTGCGCGGCGGCGGCCCGTATTCGTTGGACCGTCTGCTGGGGCGGGAGTTGTAAAGGGCGATCGCAGTGCGCAATGCGCTGGGCAGGTCCCCAGCCATGTGGTTTTGCACTATGCTGGCCGCCTCAATGGGGAGGCTGACATGGCTGACACTGCAGGCGAACCGAGACGGATCATCCCCGCGCTCGGGCCCTACTACGACAACGCGCGTGATATACCTGGCTCCTGATCCGGCTGACGGCGGGTGGTTTCCTGCTGATCCATGGACTGCAGAAGCTGTTCAACCAAACCCTCATGGTTTGGGCCGCCAACAGCCTGGCACGCCGCGGCATCGAACCGGCCATTCCGCTGGCTTACTGCGTGTGGTTTCTGGAGACGGTCGGGGCGGTCTGCATCATGCTCGGGCTGTACACCCGCATTTTCGCGGCGATGATCTTCGTGCAGTTCCTGGTGATCGTGTTCGTCGCGCATTGGGGCGGCGGCTTCGCGGGCTTCCCCTGGAACCGGCCGACCGGCGGCTGGGAATATCCCGCGTTCTGGGGCCTCATCATCCTGGCGATCTTGATCCGCGGCGGCGGACCCTGTTCGCTCGACCGCAAGCTGGGACGAGAGTTCTGACGCGCTGGCGCAGCTGCGGCAGCGTCAAGCTGCTACAGCCGGCCTGATCCAGACCTTGTTGTCGTGAAACGCCGCGCCGCCAAACGGCGCGATCGGGTCCGCGCCGGTGATGGTGTTGATGCCGCGCCCGTCGGGATAAGCGTCGTTCGGCCAGATTGATTCTGCGATCAGCACGCCCTGGCGCACGCCGTCGAACACCTTGGCGTGCAAATGCACCCTGCCCCGCGTGTTGCCGACGATGACAGCCGAGCCGTCGGCGATGCCGAGCCGCGCCGCGTCGTCCGGATGGATCATCAAGGTCGGCCGCACTTCTCTCGCCAATGAGCTCGGCGTCTCGTTGAACGTCGAGTTGAGGAAGCCGCGCGACGGCGAGGTGGCGAGCCGGAACGGATGCTGCTCGTCCGCCACCTCGATGATAGTCCAGTAGTCTGGCAGCTTCGGCATCTGCCCGACCGGTCCGCCCGGGACGGGGCTGCGGAACGGCACGTTCGGCCAGTCCGGCTTGAAGCGGAATTTGCCGTCCGGCCAGTTGAAGCCCTTGATGTAGTGCGCGGTCTCGAAGTCCGGCTGGCAATCGATCCACTTCTTGGCTTCGAGCTCGGCGAGCGTGCCCCAGCCGGACCTCTGCAGCGTGTGATCGATCATCTGGCGCGCCGTCATGGCAAAGCCCGGATGCTCGGCGCCGACGCGTTTCGCCAGCGCGCAGATCACCTCGTGGTTAGAGCGGCATTCGCCGGGCGGCTCGATCGCCTTCGCGCCGAGGATGATGTGCTGGTGGCCGCCGCCCTGATAGACGTCGTCGTGCTCCATGAACATCGTCGCCGGCAGCACCAAGTCCGCCATCCGCGCGGTCTCGGTCATGAACTGCTCGTGAACGCAGACGAACAGGTCGTCGCGGGCAAAGCCGCGCTTCACCACATCCTGGTCGGGACACACCGACACCGGATTGGTGTTTTGAATCAGCATCGCGGTGACCGGCGGGCCTTCGCACAGCGAGGCCTTGTCGCCGGTGAGAATGGCGCCGATCCGCGACTGATCGAGCATGCGCACCGACTTGTCGCGCACGTCGTGGCCTTCCAGCACCGACTTGTTCCAGTGGTAGATGTCGGCGCTGTTGTGGAACGCGCCGCCACCCTCATGCAGCCACGCCCCGGTGATCGCAGGGATGCAGAGCGCCGCGTGCATGCTGACCGGCCCGTTGCGCGAGCGCGCGAATCCGTAGCCGAGCCGGAAAAACGCGCGCTTGGTCGCGCCGACCAGCCGCGCGAACTCCTCGATCGTCGCCGCCGGACAGCCGGTGATCGCCTCCGCCCATTGCGGCGTCTTGTTGCGCAGGTGCGCTTCCAGCTCGCGCGACGCATCGGTGTATTTGTTGAGATAGTCCCAGTCGGCCTTGCCGTCGCGGAACAGGCAATGCATCACCGCGCAGGCCAGCGCCGCGTCAGTGCCGGGCTTCACCAGCACCGCGAGATCGGCCTGCTCCATGGTGCCGTTCATGTAGACGTCGACGGCGACGATCTTGGCGCCGCGCTCCTTGCGGGCGCGCGTCGCGTGCGTCATCACGTTGACCTGGGTGTTGACCGGGTTGGTGCCCCAGATCACCACCAGATCGGACTTCGCCATCTCGCGCGGATCGGAGCCGGCGATCTTGCCGGTGCCGGCGGCAAATCCGACGTAGGCGCCGTTGATGCAGATGGTGGTGTGGAAGCCGGAATATTTCTTGACGTGGCGCAGCCGGTGGATGCCGTCGCGCATCACCAGGCCCATGGTGCCGGCGTAGTAATACGGCCACACCGCTTCCGCGCCGTAGCGCGCTTCGGCGTCGAGGAATTTCTCGGCGATCAGATCGAGCGCGGTGTCCCACGCGATCGGCTCGAAGGAGCCCGAGCCCTTCGCGCCGCGGCGGATCAGCGGCCGCGTCAGCCGGTCCGGGTGATGCACGCGCTCGGCGTAGCGCGCAACCTTCGCGCAGATCACGCCTGCGGTGTAGGGATTGTCCTCGGCGCCGCGGACGCGCCCGATGGTGTGGGCATCCAGCACCTCGATCTCGAGCGCGCAGGTCGACGGACAGTCGTGCGGACAGGCCGACGGCGCGATCCGGATCGGAGTGGGCTGGGGGCGAACGGCTTGATTCATCGCCCCCAGCTTAGCATGGCTCGGCCGCTAGGGCTTGGTGCGGCCGGGGAATTCCTCCGGTCCTGGCGGATCGATGATCAGCGGATGCTCCAGCGGACCCTTGTGCTTGGCCCGCCGGATAATCCAGCCGAGTGCGACCACAAAGACTGCCCCGATGGCCGCCGCCCAGAGATGGATCTTGTCCACCAGTTCCTGGCCGAGATAGCCGATGACGGCGACATCCTTGACGATGATCTCACCCGCGACCCAGCCCAGCAGCGCAGCGCCGGCCCAGACCAGGATCGGGAACCGTTCCATCACCTTCATGAGCAGCGCACTCCCCGCGATGATCAGCGGCACGCTGGTGGCAAGACCGAACACGATCAGCGTGGTCTTGATCGCCAGCGCATGAGCGACATCGACCCGCATCGCGGCCGTCTCCGCGGCCGCGGCGATGGCGATGACATTGTCGAGGCTCATCACGATGTCCGCGACCGTCACCAGCCAGACCGCACGCCACAACGTGTCGCCGGCCTTCACGCTCTCCTCACCGTGCTCCTCGGTCGGCACGATCAGCTTGACCGCGATCCAGAGCAGCAGCAGGCCGCCAACCAGCTTGAGGAAGGCCACGCCCATGATCTGAGCGATGATGATGGTGAAGAAGATGCGGAGCAGCACGGCGGCGCCGGCACCCAGCAGGATGCCCCAGAAGCGCTGCCGCGGCGGCAGGGAGCGGCACGCCAGCGCGATCACGACGGCGTTGTCGCCGGAGAGAAGGATGTTGATCCAGATGATTTGGCCGACGGCGATCCAGAACGCCGGCTGCATCATATCCGCCCACATGTACCCCACCGCTCACTCCCCTTGGATGTTTGCCCAGCCGTCCGCGTGGTCGCGGACATTCGTCATCGCACTTTGGCTGCGCAGCGGCCAAACGTACAGCGACGGTTCTCGATGTAGCCTGAGAGAAAACTAGCGCACCAGCGTGGCGAAGCGCCACGTTTCAGGATTGCTGTTATCCGACGATTTCGTTCCCGGAGAAAAACTGCGCGATTTCCTTCGCTGCGGTGTCCGGCGCGTCGGAACCGTGCACCGAATTTTCGCCAATCGACTTGGCGTGGGTTTTACGGATTGTCCCGGGCGCCGCCTTCCCCGGATCGGTTGCGCCCATGATGTCGCGATACTTTGCGATGGCGTTCTCGCCCTGCAGCACCTGGACCACCACCGGCCCGGAGATCATGAAATCGACCAGCTCGCCGAAGAACGGCCGCTCGCGATGGACGGCGTAGAACGTCTCGGCCTGATCGCGCGAGATCCGCACGCGCTTCTGCGCGATGATGCGCAGCCCCGCCTGCTCGATCATGGCATTGATCGCGCCGGTCAGGTTGCGCGCGGTCGCATCCGGCTTGAGAATCGAAAAGGTACGCTCAACCGCCATCGTTTTGTCCTTCGGAATTGGGGCGCGTCGGCCACGGGTCGGCGGCTTATAGCGGGCAGCCCGGAAGGCGGCAAGATTCCGTCCTGGCGCACCGCAACGAACACTCCAATGAACGTCTCGTGAACATGCTGCGGCGCCCTCCCTTCAGCTCGATAAACCGCCGCTGAATTGCGGCCTCAGCGCCGGTTCAGGCCGCACACCTAACATGGCCGAATGAACCCATGGGCTAGTCGGTCCGACTGACAGGCATGGGATGTGCGGACCGCATCCAACCAAAGGAGACTGCCATGTTGTTTCGTAAGCTCGCTCTCGCCCTTGCCGCCACCGCGGCGCTGGGCACCGCTTCGCTCGCCGTCAGCAGCACCCCTGCCGAAGCGAAGAAGTGGGGCTTCCATCATCATCACCATCACCACGGCCATCACCACTGGCGCGCCCACCGGTTCTACGGCCCGGCTGTCGTCAGCTACGGCGCCTACGGCGGTTGCTACGTGATAAAGTGGGTCGCGACGCCGTGGGGATACAGGGTGCGCTGGGTCAACCGCTGCTTCTGATCCAGTTGCAGATGAATAACAAGCCCCGGCCTTGCGGCCGGGGCTTTGCGTTTGTTTTAACGCAACGATCAGACGTCGAGCGTCTTCGACTTCACCAGCCAGCCAGCGACCGCGCCTGCGATGGTCGGCACCACCAGATACATCCAAACCTGCGACAGCGCGGTGCCGCCGACGAACACCGCCGGGCCCAAGCTGCGCGCGCCGTTGAGCGAGGAGCCCGACACCGGGATGAAAGCGAGATGCATCACCATCAGCGTGATACCGATGATGAGACCCGCGACAGCCGTCAGCCCGGTGCCTTTTGGTCCCGTCACCGCCAGGATGACGATGGTGAAGATCAGCGTGCCGACGAATTCGGCCAGCATGGCTGAGCCGAGGCTGTAGTCGGACCAGCCGTTTTGGCCGAGGCCCTGCTTCGCGACGTCGTAGCCCGCGACCTTGCCCTTCATGATCACGTACAGGATCGCCGCACCGATGATGGCGCCGGCGATCTGCGCGATGATGTAGCCGATCGCTTCGCCGGTGCTCATGCGCCCCGACGCCCAAACCGCGGCCGTGACCGACGGGTTGAGATGGCAGCCCGACACCGGTCCGATCGTGAAGGCCATCGCCGTCACCGTCATGCCGAACGCCATGCCGATCGGAAAGATACCGAGCGGCATCGCGCCGCCGATTCCGCCAGCCACGATGGTCGCACAGCCGATCAGAACCAGCACTGCTGTGCCGAACACTTCGGCAAGATATTTTTGCGTATTGCCGCCCATGAAAAGTCCTCCCTATTGCAACGCGCGATGAGGCAAGCGCGCATGCCGCGACGAGACTAGCGTGTGATCTCGAAAAGCGGGGCCGGTTTTCGGAGAAATCACAAGCAAAACAGCAGATCAGGTCAACGCGATCAGTCGGGCCGGACCACCGGTTGCGTTTCTCACCTTGGCTGCGCCCACCACCAGCGTGGCGCCCGCCGCGGGCACCTTGTCGAGATTGGCGACGTTCTCGAGGCCCCAACGCCCCTTGGGCAGCCAGAGCCGGTGAACCCTGAAGTCCTTCGACGGCCCGTGATCCAGCGACAGGGTATCGACCGCAAGCCCCAAGACGCTGCGCTCCTTCAGCAGCCACTCGGCGGCTTCCGCCGAGAAGCCGGGGAAGTGGAACGTGCCGCCGGACGCGCCTGTGTATTTCGCGCCGTCGCCGGTGTAGTCGCCCCAGCCGGATAGCATCGCGACGCAGCAGCGATCGGGCAGCCTGCGATTTTTCTTTTCCCAATCCGCCAGATCCTGGCGCGAAACCAGATAGTCCGGATTCTGCGCGGCGCGGGAGCGCACATCCACCACCGCCAGCGGCGCGACCAGCGTTTCGGCGGGGATCTTTTCGACAGTGTCGCCGGATTCCGAAAAATGAATCGGTGCGTCGATGTGCGTACCGGCGTGCTCGATGATCCGCCACCAGTTGAGGTTGAAACCGTCTTTCTTGAAGTCGAACTGCTGCTGCAGCTCGATCCCCGGCACGCCGAAGAAGGTCGGAAAGTCCGGTGACATGGTGTGGGTCAGATCGACCGTCGCCTTAAAGCGCCGGGGCGCCGGCGCAGACTTGGGGGCTGCCTCGGCAGCGACGGCTGTCGCGGCAAACCCGGCGGCGGCCGCTCCCTTGAAAAACCCGCGGCGGCTGAGCGCCGCGCGCACCGTCTCCTGGCATCCCGGGACACACATCACGGCCTCCATTCGCTTTCGGGGTCGCCGCCCACCATGGCCCGCGGCCCTTGCGGGGCGCAACTGTTCGCTGACAACATTGGCGTCGCGCAAACCTGTTGCGTCCGGCGCGCCAGTGCTTCACAACGCGCGCCCATGCTCGACATCGACGACCTTTCCGTCCGCGTTGCCGGCCGGCTTCTGATCGACCAGGCGACGGCGCGCATTACGCCCGGTTCCCGGGTCGGGCTGGTGGGGCGCAACGGCAGCGGCAAGTCCACGCTGTTCAACGTAATCACGGGCGATCACCCCTCGGAACAAGGTCGCATTGAGCTGCCGCCGCGCTGGCGCGTCGGGCGGCTTGCGCAGGAGGCGCCAAACGGCCCGGAAAGCCTGATCGACGTCGTGCTTGCCGCCGACGTCGAACGCGCAAGCCTGCTGGCGGAAGCGGACACCGCGACAGACCCGCACCGGATCGCCGAAATCCAGCTGCGGCTTGCCGACATCGGCGCCTATGCCGCCCCGTCAGTGGCGGCGTCGATCCTGTCGGGCCTCGGCTTCTCCGAAGCCGACCAGGCGCGCCCCTGCTCCGAGTTTTCCGGCGGCTGGCGCATGCGCGTCGCGCTCGCGGCGGTGCTGTTCTCCAAGCCGGACCTGCTGCTGCTCGACGAGCCGACCAACTATCTCGACCTCGAAGGCACGCTGTGGCTGCAGGACCATCTGGCGCGCTACCCGCACACCATGATCGTGATCAGCCACGACCGCGACCTGCTCGACACCTCGGTCAACTTCA
>JBEVIJ010000047.1:0-23710 GCA_040510745.1 Xanthobacteraceae bacterium | reverse complement strand
CGTGAAATTCCCCGATGATGTTCTGAGCCCATCGTTCGTCCTCCCCGTTGTTTGTGGGGGCCAACACTAACGGGATTTCCCACTTCGGCCAGCCGTCCAACCGGTTGAATGGCGGCTTGACATTCGCGGTCTCTAGGACTAAAGTCATAGTACCTTGCTCACCGAAGGCGCTTTCATGAGGCGTTATGCTGGCGGACCGGGGTGCGGCGCCTGCGGTTGGATCTCGCAAATCCGGCCCCGGGAGGCCCGGGTCACCGTCCGTCCCGACTAAGCGGAGCCGCCCTTGAGTGGGCTGGTTAGGTGATGGAGGAAGGAGGGTGAAAGCTCTCCCATCCCGAGGTGGAAGGTCCACCCATCCGTCGCTGAAAGTTACGGTCCCGAGGAACCAAAAATCGCTGCAGTGGAGCGCCGGAAGGCGAGCGTCTCAGCGCATGAGGCGCGCGCCGCAAGGCGTAAGATACCAAGGCGCCTTTCGGCGCTCCGCTCCCTCACTTCGGTGAAGGAGGAAAGTTGAAGGAAGGCTCCGCGGCGCCTCAAGTCCGCAGGCGATGACTCACGTCCACAGAGTTGGAAAGCATTCATGACAACCGCCGACTTCACGCCGGGCAACTACCGCTTCCTGCCGTTCGCGTTCCAGTATTCCAGCGGAGTCGCGGCGATGCCGGGCTACGAGATCGAGCGCGTGCAATTCCGCAAGCCGCTGCCTCTCATGCAGGGCTTCGAGCGCGTCGAGCAAGCGATCCGCGAGCGCGGCCGGCCGCTGACGTCGTTCTGCGCCTGCGAGTTGCGCTCGCCCGGCCAGTTCACCGACACCGGCTTTTTCGAATTCAACAAGAAGTACGTCGTCACGCTGGAGAAGTGGGGTGTGTTCGACGGCAAGACCAATCCCGTGGCGCGCTCCAACGTCTGTCCGGAGATCGGCGGGCCGGCGGAGCCGTCATTCCACGCCTTCTCGTTCACCGTTCCCGCCGCCAAGGCTCAGCCGAGCTTCGTGATCGCGGGCAGCGGGGAGGCGCGGCCGGGCGAGGGAAGCTACCGCGAGCGCATCGTGCGCTGGGGCGAAAGCGGCGCAGACGCGTTGCGCGAGAAGGCGGTGTTCGTGCTGGGCGCGATGGAAGCAAGGCTCGGCGCGCTCGGCTTCACCTGGACCGACACAACGGCGACGCAGGTCTATACGGTGTTCGACCTGCATCCATTCCTCGCAAATGAAATCGTGCGGCGCGGCGCCGCGCGCTCCGGTCTGACGTGGCACTTCGCCCGCCCGCCGGTGCAGATGCTGGATTACGAGATGGACTGCCGCGCCGTGGCGCGGGAGTTTTTGATCTGATTTTATTTCGCTTTCGCCAACGCCGCGGCGACCGCGAAGCGCAGCTCGGCCAGCGTGAACGGCTTGGCGATGATGCCGTGGACGAGGTCGTCGAGGCCGGTGGCGCGCTCCCGCTGGTCGGCGTAGCCGGTCATCAGCAGGATGGTGAGCTTGGGAAAATCGCGCGCCGCCGCAAGCGCAAGCGCGATGCCATCCATGATCGGCATCTTGATGTCGGCGAGCAGCAGGTCGAACGCGCCTTGCGCGCGGGTCAGGGCGTCGAGCGCCGCGGCACCGTCGGCCGATTGCGTCACCTTGTGGCCGTCCATCTCGAGGGCGCGCACCACCAGCGAGCGGACCGCCTCTTCGTCCTCCGCGATCACGATACGAGCCACGCCCGCCCTCAGCGCAAGCCGGCGGTGGCGTCGAGGCGGTTGAAGAAGCGCACGGTCACGTCGCGGTCTTCGCCGGGCGGCGAGGCGAGTCGGCTGCGGAACGGCAGCGTCTCGCCGGTCCAGGCGTACACCTCGCCGCCGGCTTCATTTCGCATCGCAAAGCGCAGCCGTGGGACCTCGACGGGCTTCGACGCGGTGCTGGCGATGATGCCTTCGACCATCAGAACGGCGACGCCGTCATGAATGTCCCTCGAGACCTTGACCTCGGTGAAGGTTAGGCCGCGCAGGTTGACCGGAATTCCGATCGCCGCATAGAGCGAGGCCATCTGCGGCGCGTGCCGCACGATGGTGCCGCGCCATGCGATCAAGGCCGCGATCATGCAGGCCAGCATCAGTATTGCGGCCGCCATGCGCGCGGAGCGGACGGGGATGCGACGGCGCGCGCTGCCGCGGCTACGGCGGCGGCGCGCCGCGATGGCCTCGACGTTGCCGGCGCCGCCCGGTGGCTCGGATGTGTCGTCCGCCGGCGCAGTCGGCGGCGACGGCTCGCCGGGGATCGCGGCCTCGTTCAGCGTCGCGGCGGCGGTCGGGGGCGAAGCCTCGTCGGCTTGCGATACCTCAGCGGCGGCAGGCGTTCCGATCAGCTGGTCGAGCGAGGGCCCGGCCGGGTCGCCGTTCTCGGAAACCGCCGGCGCAGCGGCGGTTTCCGCTACGGGCGGTGGCTCCGGGATCGCTGGAGAGCGGAGGACGGCCCCAAGCTCCGACTTGAAGGCGGCCACGGCCGCCTCGCTGGTTGGCTCGCCCACGACCCCGACCTGTGGCGCTTCGGACAGCGCCGCCTGGTGCCAGACGCTGCGGCAGCGCAGCGCCCCGCGGTTCCAATCGCGGAGGCACTGACCTGGTACGAGGCCGCGCAGTTTGGACAGACGATGTGCATTCGCGAATCGTGAAAAAGCCGCGTTCTGATCGCGACGGTAGCAGCGCTCCGTTAACGCAACGGAAACCATGGGAAGGCAGGCGCCACTTCCATTTGACCGGGTTAACGAGGCGTAAACGGCGGCCTATGGTGGTTGCGGTCCGCTATCCTGTACAAGCGAATCGCGGGGCGGACCGCGGCGGGGTGGAGATTGGCTTGGTCCGATTCGAGAATGTCGGCTTGCGCTATGGGCTCGGCCCGGAGGTTCTGCGCGACCTCACCTTCCACATCGAGCCGAACTCCTTCCAGTTCCTGACCGGGCCGTCCGGGGCCGGCAAGACGTCCCTGCTGCGGCTGCTTTTCCTGTCGCTCAAGCCGACGCGCGGCCTGATCTCGATATTCGGCAACGACGTCGTGACGTTATCGAAGGACGAGCTTTCTGTGCTGCGGCGGCGGATCGGCATCGTGTTCCAGGACTTCCGGCTGCTCGACCACATGACCACCTATGAGAATGTCGCGCTGCCGTTCCGCGTCGCAGGCAAGGACGAGGACAGCTATCGTGGCGAGGTGATGGAACTGCTGCACTGGGTGGGACTTGGTGAGCGCGTCACCGCGCTGCCCCCCGTGCTGTCCGGCGGCGAGAAGCAGCGCGCCGCGATCGCACGCGCGGTCATCGCGCAGCCCCAGCTCCTGCTCGCCGACGAGCCGACCGGAAACGTCGACCCGAGCCTGGCGCAGCGGTTGCTGCGGCTGTTCGTCGAATTGAACAAGTCCGGCACCACCGTGGTGATCGCGACCCACGACATCGGACTGATGGACCAATACGACGCCCGCCGCCTCGTGCTGCACGATGGCCGGCTGCACGCCTATGATTGAGCGCACGATGAGCGACATGCGCATGGATGGTGAGCTATCGATCCGGCAGCGGATGGCCGGCCTGCTGCCGCGCATGGACACGCCGATCGTGCCGAAGAACTCGATCGCCGGCCGCGCGCTGGTGGCGGTGGTGGCGATCATGACATTCCTCGCTTCGCTCACCGTGGGCGCGGTGATGCTGGTGCGCGCCGCCGCCAGCGACTGGCAGTCCGACGTCTCCCGCGAGATCACCATCCAGGTTCGCCCGGAGGCCGGGCAGAACTTCGAGGGCCAGATCGAACGCGCCGTTGAAGTCGCGCGCGAATTTTCCGGCGTCGGCGAGGTCCGCGCGTTTTCCGCGGAGGAATCGGCGCGCCTGCTCGAGCCGTGGCTGGGTTCCGGCGCTGCGCTGCAGGATCTGCCGGTGCCGCGCATCATCGTGGTGCGACTTGCGCCCAACGCGACGCTCGATCTCGCGCAGCTCCGCAAGCTGCTGTCCGAGCGCGTTGCCGGCGCGAGCATCGACGACCACCGCGCCTGGATGGACCGGATGCGCGCAATGTCCAACACCACGATTCTTGGCGGCATCGGCGTGCTGCTGCTGATGGTGGCGGCGACCATGCTGTCGGTTGCGTTCGCCACCCGAGGAGCGATGGCGGCCAACCGCCCGATCGTCGAGGTGCTGCATTTCATCGGCGCGACCGACGGCTTCATCGCTGGCCAGTTCCAGCGTCACTTCCTAGTGCTCGGGCTGGAAGGCGGTCTGATCGGTGGAGCGGCCGCAGTCGTGGTTTTTATGCTGGCGGCGGTAGCAGGCAAATGGGGTTTTGGGCTCGCCGGCGGCGAGCAGCTTGCCATGCTGTTCGGCACCTTTGTGCTGCGCATCGAGGGCTATCTGGCGATCGTCGCGCAGGCCATCCTGATCGCGGTGGTGACGGGATTTACGTCGCGGCAAACCGTCAACCAGACCTTGCGGACGGTCGAGTGATGACACGCGCGCCGGGCCGTTATCACGCGAAGATACGCCGGGGGTTCGGATCGATGGTCCGGACCTTCATAATTTCCGGCTGTCTGGCCATGCTGCTGATCGGAATCGGGTTCTTCTGGTGGGTCAACAATCTGCCTGAAGCCGAAGTGCCGATGCGCAGCAAGGCGGACGGCATCGTGGTGCTGACCGGCTCGAGATTCCGCATCAACGACGCGCTCGAACTCCTGGCCGCCGGCCATGGCAAGCGACTGCTCATCAGCGGCGTCTATCCCGCCACCAAGCTGTCGGAAATCGCGCACATGATGCCAGAGTTCGAGCGCTGGTTTGTCTGCTGCGTCGATCTCGACCATATGGCGCTCAACACCATCGGCAATGCCGTCGAAACCAAGCGCTGGGCGCGCGAGCAGCGCAGCCAATCGCTGATCGTCGTCACATCGAATTTTCATATGCCCCGCGCGCTGACCGAAATCTCGCATCAGCTGCCCGACGTCCGGCTGGTGGCCTATCCGGTGGTTTCGGACCGCGTCCGGATCGACTCCTGGTGGTCGAATCCCGCGACGGCGAGGCTGCTTTTTGTGGAGTATCTGAAGTATATGGTCGCATCGGTCCGGGTGCGGATCGACGGAATTGCCTGAGCCGGCGCAGACAGATCGATAGGTTGCCTCCGTGGTTATCGCCCGCTCCATCCTGTTCAACATCCTGTTCTATCTGAACCTGGTGGTGTTGCTGATCCTCGCGATCCCGACGTTGCTGTTGCCGTCGCAGGCCATCATCGAGATGGCGAAATTGTGGGGTCGCATCAGCCTGTGGCTGCTGCGCGTGGTCTGCGGCACCAGGTACGAATTCCGCGGCCTCGACAGGACCCCGTCCGGGCCGCTTATCATCGCGGCCAAGCATCAATCCACCTGGGAGACGTTCGCGCTGCTCTCGCTGTTCAAGCATCCGATCTTCATCATCAAGCGCGAGCTCACCTGGATCCCGCTGTTCGGCTGGTTCACCATCAAGGGCAAGATGATCGCGGTCGACCGCGGCTCCGGCTCGCAGGCGCTGACGGCCATGACAACCCGTGCGCGGGAAGTGATCCGCGGCGGGCGCCAGCTTTTCATCTTTCCCGAGGGCACACGCCGGCCGGCCGGCGCCGAGCCGCGCTACAAGTTCGGCGTGGCGCACCTCTACGACGTGATCGGCGTGCCCTGTGTGCCGGTCGCGCTCAACTCGGGCCTGTTCTGGCGCCGCCGCTCTTTCATTCGTTTGCCCGGCACGATCGTGGTCGAGTTCCTCGAGCCGATTCCGCCGGGGTTGGACAAGCAGGTTTTCTTCGAGCGGTTGCAGAACGACATCGAAACCGCGACCGCGCGGCTCGTTGCTGAAGGGGAGGCCAAGCTCAAGCGTGAGGGGCTTCGTGCAGACCCTTGAGCCGCTCCGCCAAAAGATGCAGCGAAGCATCGCGGCAGCCCAGCGCTTCCAGCGCGGCGACCGTCTCGATCACATAGTCGCGATTGTTGCCCGAGCGGCCGTGGCCCTGTCGCACATGGTGAAGTTGCTGCTCCAGCGTGAGCCGGCCGGCGTATTGCGGATGGCTGCGGTCGACGGTGTAGCAGACCGCTTCGACTCGCCGCCCGGGCTTGCCTTCGAGCCAGGCCGTGCGCGTGGTTTCCCGATACACCGACGTCACCTGCTCGCGCCCCCGCAGATAAGCGAGGGTGTCGGCACGCTTCGCCGCCGCGACGCGATAGGCGACGCCGCGGCACGCGCCTCCCTGATCGATGCCGAGCACAAGTCCCGGCCGTTCGGGCGTGCCCCGATGCACGAACGAATAGACGCACAACGAGCGATGCAACCCGATCATGCGCGCCGGCGCGCGCTCCAGATATTCGAAGCCAGGCCGCCAGATCAGCGAGCCGTAGCCGAACACCCAGAGATCACCGGGCGCACGATCGAAATCGGCATCCATGGTCGTACCCATAAGGAGCGGCTCGCTATCAGGCCGCGGCGGCTGCCGCAACAGGGCTGGACATGGCTGCGCAAAGGCCGGACAACGTCATCTTTGAAACGCCGCATTCGGCGGCTTCACACGTTCCATGTACGAAGAACTGACCCGGCGCCGCTGGCCGCTGATCCTGATCGCTCTGGCCATTGTCGTCGCCGGAGGGTGGAGCGCGCTGTGGTACTACGCGGCCGGCCGCGCCGAAACCGTGATTGCCGGTTGGCGCGAGCGCGAGGCCAAGGTGGGACGAATCCACACCTGCGGCTCGCAGACCGTTGGCGGATTTCCACTGCGGTTCGAGATGCGCTGCGCCGATCCGGGGCTTGAGCTGAAATCCGCCGCGCAACCGCTCTCGATCAAAGCGAAAGACATTCTTGTTACCGCGAAAGTCTGGCAGCCGACGCTGCTGACCACCGAGATCACCGGCCCGCTGACCATCGCAGATCCCGGCCAGCCCCCCACCATCACTGCCAACTGGCAGCGCGCACGGAGCGAGGTGCGCGGCCTGCCGACCGCGCCCGAGCAGGTCGCGATGGTGTTCGACCAGCTTGTGGTGGAGCGCACAGGCGGCGGCGCCTCGCAACGGATGTTCAACGCGGCGCATCTCGAGATCGGCGGCCGCATGCTCGAAGGCTCCGCCACCAGCAATCCGGTGATCGAACTCTCGCTCAAGACGAAGTCGGCCGTTGCGCCGACTTTGCACCAAGTGATGGAGATTCCGCTCGATGCCGACATCACCGCCGTGCTGCGCGGCCTGAACGACTTCAGGCCGAAGCCGTGGCCCGACCGTTTTCGAGAAATCCAGGCGGCAGGCGGTAGCATCGAAATCAGCAACGCCCGGCTGCAACAAGGCGAGACCATTGCCGTGACGAACGGCACGCTCGCTCTCTCGCCGAGCGGGCGTCCTCACGGGCAATTGCGCCTCACCATCGCCAACCTGGCGAGCCTTCTGCCGGCGCTCGGGCTCGACGGCCGGGCTGCGCCGGTCAACAAGCCGCTCGACAACGCGGCCAGCCGGCTCGACCGCATCGCGCCGGGCCTTGGCGGAATCGCGCGGCAGAACGCGGCACCGGCGCTCACCGCGGCCCTCAACTTCATCGGTCAGCCCGCCGAGATCGACGGCAAGCGCGCCGTCACCTTGCCGCTGCGCTTCAACGACGGTGCGGTCACGCTCGGTCCGATCCCGCTTGGGCAGACCGCGCCGCTGTTTTGATCCCCGCCGGATCGCGTGTTAGCGTTTCGCAGTAAACCCGGCGATCCGAATTGCCCTCTTCTTCGCATAGTCCGCAGTTTCCGCCGCCGGTGAAAACCGGCGACACGTTGGTGTTCATCTGCACCTACAACGAGCGCGGCAATATCGGCGCCATGCTCGACGGCCTGCTTGGGCTGCGAACGCGCTGCGATGTGCTGGTGGTCGACGACAATTCGCGAGACGGCACGCTGGACGTGCTGGCGGCGCGCGCCGCCGCCGAGCCTCGCGTCGGCGTGGTGGTGCGGCCAGGCAAGCTCGGCATCGGTTCGGCCCACAAGCTCGGCTGGCTGCATGCGCGCCGCATGGGATATGGGCGAATTGTCACGCTCGACGCTGATCTGTCGCACGATCCGGCGGACGTGCAGCGGCTGCTCGACGCGCTGGATGCCGGCGTCGATGTTGCGCTCGGGTCGCGCTTTGTGGCGGGGGCGAAGCACGATTACAGCGGGTTGCGGCTGGCGGTCAGCCAAGGCGCCAACATGCTGGCGTCGTCGCTGCTGCGGCTGCCGATCGCCGAGCACACCACGTCGTTGCGCGCCGCCAAGCTGGCGCGTGTTCCCGACGGGCTGGTCGAGACGATCGAAAGCGACGGCTATGGCTTCTTCGTCACTTGCGTGGTGCGCCTCGCGCGGGCAGGGCTGACTTTCACGGAGCTGCCCATTCACTTCCGCGACCGGCACGATGGCGTGTCGAAGATTTCCAAGCGCCAGATCGTGTTCGGCGCCCTCAACCTGCTTCGCCTGAGCGTGGATCGCCGCCCTTACGTGGCGCAGGTGTCGCAATCCGCGGCGCCGGACTGCCGGGTTTGCGGCCGGCCCTATCAGATGCGCGAGCCGTCCGGCGAACTGCGATGCCTGGCGTGCTTCGGCTCGCTGACCTGACTACTCGGTATCCGCTGCGTAAGGCCGCGGCAGCGGCTCGGCGGGCAGGCTCTGATGGCCGCGCCCGAAGTCGGGCACCGGCGAATCCTGCCCGATCTCGACGATGCCGCGGCGGATCGCGCGGGTCCGCGCGAAGTGGTCATACAGCGCCTGGCCGTCGCCACTGCGCATCGCGCGCGTGAGCCCGGAGAGGTCCTCGCTAAAGCGGCCGAGCATTTCCAGCACCGCGTCCTTGTTGGCGAGGAACACATCGCGCCACATGGTCGGGTCGGATGCCGCGATGCGGGTGAAGTCTCGGAAGCCGCCGGCCGAGAACTTCAGCACCTCGGAGCGCGTGACCTCGCCCAATTCATCCGCGGTGCCAACGATGGTGTAAGCGATCAAGTGGGGCAGATGGCTGGTCACGGCGAGCACCAGGTCATGGTGGTCGGCCGGCATGCTCTCGACGTTGGCGCCGAGAGCGCGCCAGAATGTCGCGAGCTTCTCGACAGCCGCTTTGTCCGCATCCGCCGGCGGCGTGAGGATGCACCAGCGGTTGACGAACAATTCGGCAAAGCCCGAGTCGGGACCGGAATTCTCGGTGCCCGCGACCGGATGCGCCGGGACGAAATGCGCGTGCGCGGGCAGGTGAGGGCCCATGTCGCGCACCACCGCGCCTTTCACGGAGCCGACGTCGGAAACGGTCGCGCCGTTCATCAGGTGCGGGCCGATCTCCTTGGCGACCGCGCCCGACGCGCCCACCGGGATGCAGACGATGACGAGATCGGCGCCCTCAACGGCAGCAGCGTTGGTCTCGACCACCTGATCGGCAAAGCCGAGCTCGGCGACGCGCTTGCGCGTTGCCGGCGAGCGGGCCGTCACGACGATCGAGCGTGCGGCGCCCTGCGCGCGCGCGGCGCGCGCGATCGAACCGCCGATCAGGCCGGCGCCGATCAGCGCAAGCCGGTGGTAGATCGGCTGTTTCAGCTTGGTCACGCCGGCTTCCCCAGAAACTCCGCCAGCGCCTTGACCACCAGCCGGTTGGCTTCCTCGCTGCCGACCGTCATGCGCAACGCGTTCGGCAGTTTGTAGGAGGTGACTTGGCGCAGCAGGAGACCGCGTTTCATGAGAAATGCATTGGCGTCAGCCGCCTGCTTGGCGTCCGGAAACATGATCAGCACGAAATTGGCAACGCTCGGCGTCAGCTTGAGGCCAAGCTTGCCAAATTCATCCGTAAGCCAGGAGAGCCACTTTGCGTTGTGCTCGCGCGCCATCTCCTGGTGCGCGGTGTCCTCGATCGCGGCGATGCCCGCCTTGATCGCCGGCGCGTTGACGTTGAACGGCCCGCGGATGCGGTTGATGGCGTCGATGACGTGCGCCGGGCCGTACATCCAGCCGAGGCGAAGCGCGGCGAGCCCGTAGATTTTCGAGAACGTACGGCACATCACGACATTGTCGCTGGTGGCGACCAGCTCAATGCCGGCCTCGTAGTCGTTGCGGCGCACGTATTCGGCATACGCAGCATCGACCACGAACAGGACGTGCCTCGGCATGCCTTTGTGCAGCCGCTTGATCTCGTCGAACGGCAGGTACGTGCCGGTCGGATTGTTCGGGTTGGCGAGGAACACGACCTTGGTCTTCGCCGTCACGCGCTTGAGGATGGCGTCGACGTCGGCGGTGTAGTCCGTCTCCGGCGCGACCACAGGCTTTGCGCCGGTGCCGAGCGTCGCGATCGGATAGACCAGGAAGCCATGCGTGGTATGGATCGCCTCGTCGCCGTCGGCAAGATATGCGCGCGCGATCAGATTGAGCAGATCGTCGGAACCAGCTCCGCAGATGATGCGGTCGGGATCGAGCCCGAACACGCGGCCTATTGCCTCGCGCAGCTCGGATGCCGAGCCGTCCGGATAGTCCTCAAGGTGCGCGGCGACATTGTTGTAGGCCGCGACCGCCTTCGGGCTGGGCCCGAGCGGTGTCTCGTTGGACGACAGCTTGAACACCTTGGCGACGCCTGGCGCGGTGCTCTTGCCGGGCACATAGGCCTCGATATCGAGCACGCCGGGGCGAGGCTGCGGACGGTTGGCAGACATCGGAATGCGCTACTTCGGTTCGGTTATTTGGGTTTCTTAGCCGGCACCGTATAGCGTGTCGCGTGGCTGCCGACGAGGGCCGTGGAATGCACCTTGGCGCCAGCCTTAACCAGGGCGGCGGTGATGTCGCCCATCTTGGCGCCGGCCGGGACGGAGATCAGAAGCGCGGTGCCGTCGTCGGCCATCGGATCGGGAACGGCAACCAGCGGGGCGACCGCCGAGACTGCACGGCCGCCGTCGGGACCCCAGCCCGTGACGTGCACGCTCCAGACTTCGGTCTCGGTGACCATGGCGTCGGGAGCGGCGCGCGACACCACGAACACCGGCAGCGCGGCGGGATGGTCGGCGCGGTCGATGAACGGCAACCGGGCGATGATCCGCGGCGCACTCTCGAATTCTAGCGCGGTCCACCACGCGCCGGCGTGCGGCACTGCGAAGGCCGGAACGAGACCAAGGTCACCCTTGGATTCCGAGACGGCAGCCACGACCCCCGATGCGCCGGTGTGAGCCACGAACGGCACGGTGAAGCCGAAATGGAAGCGCGCGCTATCGCGCATCAGCGCATCGCCAGCGGAGAGATCGGCATGCACCGCAAACGGCGCCTGAACGTGGGTGAAGGTCGAGATGATGACGCGCCAGATGCTCTCGGCGGTATCGAGCGGCAGGATGCCATGGTGTCGCTGCACCAGACGGCGCATCATCTCAGCTTCCCGGGCGGGCCGGAACGCGGCGCCCGACTCTTGCGTACCCTTGACCGCGATCAGCCGGTCGATGATCTCGCCGCGCTCCATCAGCAGGTTGTGCATGGCCTCGTCGATCCGATCGATCTCGTTGCGGAGATCGCCAAGCGTGGGAGTGCCGGTCTGCGGTGCCTTGGTCATTGCGGGCGACACTACAAGCCGCGGCTTGCGTTGTCAGGCCACGCCTGCGGTTGCGACCGTGGGCAAAGAAAGCGTTGACATTCGAGCCTCCCGATCCCTACTAAATCCTCGATAAACTGGCCCTTTTTGGCCGCCGGGATAGCGAATGGCCGAGATTTGCATAGCGCCTGATGCGTCGGCTCGCTCGCGCGAGGCCGACCATCCGCGCGACTCGCTTGTGGTGCGGTTCGGCGCCGAGAAGCCGCTCAAGCTCGATGCCGGCGTGACGCTGTCGCCGTTCCAAATCGCTTACAAAACTTACGGCACGCTCAACGCGCAACGCAACAACGCGGTGCTGATCTGTCACGCGCTCACCGGCGACCAGCACGTTGCGAGCGTCAATCCGGTGACGAAAAAGCCCGGCTGGTGGGAGACCATGGTCGGGCCCGGCAAGCCGATCGACACCGAACGCTTCTTCGTCATCTGCGCGAACGTAATGGGAGGCTGCCTTGGCAGCACCGGGCCTGCATCGATCAATCCGCAGACCGGCAAGCCGTGGGGCCTCGACTTTCCTGTCATCACCATCCGCGACATCGTGCGAGCGCAGGCCATGCTGCTCGACCAGCTCGGCATCGACACCTTGTTCGCCGTGGCGGGCGGCTCGATGGGCGGCATGCAAGTACTGCAATGGGCGGCGAGCTATCCACGCCGCGTGTTCGCGGCACTGCCGATCGCCTGCTCGACGCGGCACTCCGCGCAGAACATCGCTTTCCACGAGGTTGGGCGCCAGGCCGTGATGGCCGATCCGGAATGGCGGCAGGGCCGTTATCTGAACGACAACGCCAATCCGCGGCGCGGCCTCGCGGTCGCGCGCATGGGTGCACACATCACCTACCTGTCAGACGCCGCGCTGCATCGCAAGTTCGGGCGCAAATTCCAGGACCGCGACAATCCGACGTTCTCATTCGACGCCGACTTCGAAGTGGAATCTTATCTGCGCCATCAGGGAAGTTCCTTCGTCGAGCGCTTCGACGCCAACTCGTATCTCTATCTCACCCGCGCGATGGATTATTTCGATCTGGCCGACGACTACGCTGGCTCCGTGGCCAACGCCTTCAAAGGCTCCGAGACCCGGTTCTGCGTGGTGTCTTTCACGTCGGACTGGCTGTTCCCGACGTCGGATTCGCGCGCCATCGTCCATGCGCTGAATGCCGGCGGCGCGCGCGTGTCGTTCGCCGAGATCGTGACCGACAAGGGACATGACGCGTTTCTGCTGGAGGAGCCGGAGCTGTTCGCAATCGTGCGCGGCTTCCTGGACGGCGCGGGCAGGGCTCGCGGTCTTGCGCCCGCGGCTGCGAGGTGACGATGCTGTCTCGCGTGAAGCAAGATCTCACCATGGCGGAAGCCGCCCGCACTCCGGGCGGATCGCGCGTCGACCTGTTGTTGATCGCGGACATGGTGGCGCCTGGCGCCAAGGTGCTCGACGTCGGCTGCGGCGACGGCGAGCTGTTACGGCTGCTTGGCGAGCGGCGGGGCGTTGATGGCCGTGGTATCGAACTGTCGCGGGAAGGCGTGAACGAAGGTGTGACCAAGGGTCTTGCGGTGATCCAGGGCGACGCCGACACCGACCTTGCCGATTATCCCAACGACGCCTTCGACTACGTGATTCTGTCGCAAACGCTGCAGGCGACGCGGCATCCGCGTGCCGTGCTCGAGCACATGCTACGGATCGGCCGCCACGCCATCGTGTCGTTTCCTAACTTTGGTCACTGGCGCATTCGCCTGCAGGTCGCGCTCGGCGGCCACATGCCCCAGACCGATAATTTGCCTTATGCGTGGTGGGATTCGCCGAACATTCACTTCTGCACCATCAAGGACTTCCGGCAGCTCTGCTTCGTGTCAGGCGCGAAGATGGACAAGGCCGTGGCGCTGAATGCATGGGGCTCGCCGCTGCGGCTCAACGCGCCGTGGTGGTTCTGGAATCTGTTCGGCGAGCAGGCGGTGTTCTTGCTGAGCCGGCGTTAGCGGTCGGCCAATCGCGAATCCGAATTCGCTACTGCGATATCTGCAACTGCGAACATCACGTCACCAGCCATGCATTTGCGGGCGTGATGCATGCGCTGAGCGGCCGGCGAAAAAATGTTGGTGAGGGGGTGATTTAGCGCGCGCAAGATCGCTCATTCACATGTGTGTGCGTCGTTATGTTCGCCGCCTCATTCTCATCATCTTATCGCCACGGGTGCCGACGATTGGGCGAACCGATGTTGCGTTGCAGCATCGGGGGCGACACAACAAAAAGGACACCCGTAATGTTTCTGAGATTCACGGGAATGCTGTTTGGTTTGATTGCACTGTTCGCGACGCCTGCGTCCGCAGGGACTTTGAAAAAGACGCCGGAAATTTCCAACTCGCTCCGCCAATCGGGCGGGCACGTTGAGTTCACTGATATGAGTGCTCGGCGGCGTTATCGTGCCGTGCGTCATCACGCGCGTTCTCATCGGGTCGCGCGGTCTCACCGGGTCGCGCGCTATCGCGTGAACCGGCAGGCTTCGCCGATGCTGCAAGGTCATTTCGACCAGCATGGCGTCGCGGCCAATGCGGCCGCGGCCATTTCGCGTTCTGTCGCGGCTAACTCTTATGCTTCGGTGGCACATCGCGGTGGCGCTGGGTCGGATGTCGGCAGTACGGGTCTCGTGTCTGAGGCGCGGCGTTACATCGGCACCAACCCGACCGGGCGAAGCAGCCTGTGGTGCGGGCATTTCATGAACTTGGTACTGGAGCGCACCGGCCGCCGTGGCAGCGGCTCCAACATGGCGCGCTCGTTCGCGTCATACGGCACGCGGGTTTCCGGCCCGCAGGTCGGGGCGATCGCCGTGATGTCGCGCGGCAAGCGCGGCGGCCATGTCGGCGTGGTGAGCGGTATCGACGCCAACGGCAACGTGACGGTCATCTCCGGCAACCACAACCGGCGCGTCGCCGAGTCGACCTACTCGCGTGGGCGCATCTACGCCTACGTGATGCCGTAACGCCAAAAAACTGCGAGGGAATCGGCGGTGGGGCAACCCGCCGCCGGTCGCGTCTGGAACGATCCCTGCCGCGCCGCGTTCGCAAGACGTGCCTGACAGCATAGTCGAAACCGACATTCCCGCGCGGCTCGACCGGCTGCCGTGGAGCCGCTTTCATACCTTGGTGGTGGCTGCGCTCGGCGTCACCTGGATCCTTGACGGGCTCGAAGTGACGCTTGCTGGCACGGTCGCCGGGGCGCTCAAGGCGAGCCCGATGCTGCAGTTCAGCAACGCCGACGTCGGATTCGCCGCCGCCGCCTATCTCGCCGGTGCGGTTTCAGGCGCGTTGTTCTTCGGCTGGCTGACCGACCGCCTTGGTCGCAAGAAGCTGTTCTTCATCACGCTTTTGGTTTATCTCGCCGCGACGGCGGCAACCGCGTTCTCCTGGAATTTGTGGAGTTTCGTGCTGTTCCGCTTTCTCACGGGCGCGGGCATCGGCGGCGAATACGCCGCGATCAACTCGACCATCCAGGAGTTGATACCGGCGCGGGTGCGCGGCTGGACCGACTTGGTCATCAATGGCAGCTTCTGGATCGGCGCGGCACTTGGCGCGCTCGGCGCCATCGTGCTGCTCGATCCGGCAGTCATCGATCCGGAATATGGCTGGCGGCTCGCGTTCCTGATCGGCGCGTTGATGGCCGTCGTGATTTTCTTCATGCGGCTTTGGCTGCCGGAAAGCCCGCGCTGGCTAATGACGCATGGCCGGGCCCTGGAGGCGGACCGTGTCGTTGCCGCGATCGAGCGCCAGGTCTATGACGCGACGCCGATCCCGGCGGGCGACCTGCCGCGCGTTCGGTTGCGCGCGCGCAGTCACACTCCGCTGACCGAGGTCGCGCGCACCCTGCTGAACAGATATCGCGGACGCACTCTGGTCGGCTTGAGTCTAATGGGCGCGCAGGCGTTCTTCTACAACGCGATCTTTTTCACCTATGCGCTGGTGCTGACCGACTTCTACGCAATCCCCGCTGGCCACGTCGGCTGGTACATCCTGCCGTTTGCCGCGGGTAATTTCCTCGGCCCGCTGGTGCTCGGCCGCCTGTTCGATGTCATCGGCCGCCGACCGATGATCGCCTTCACCTACGTCACATCGGGCGTGCTGCTCGCGGTAAGCGGCTATCTGTTCGCGGAGGGCACGCTCACGGCAACGCAACAGACGTTGGCCTGGACCATCGTCTTCTTCTTCGCATCCGCAGCCGCAAGCTCGGCCTATCTGACGGTGAGCGAGACCTTTCCGCTGGAGATCCGCGCCCTGGCCATCGCGTTCTTCTATGCGGTCGGCACCGGCGTCGGCGGTGTCGCGGGCCCTTGGCTGTTCGGAATTCTGATCGACACCGGGTCACGCGCCAGCGTGTTCGGAGGCTACCTGCTCGGTGCGACGCTGATGGTGGTTGCCGGGTTGATCGCGGCGCTTTTCTGCGTGCCGGCCGAACGAAAGTCGCTCGAGGAGGTGGCCCGGCCGCTCGCATTCGTGGACTAGTTCATTCCTCGAACGTCGCATTCACCCAGTAGCAGTTGCCTTTTTGATGGACGATCGGGTTACCCCAATTGTCATCGCGTCCTTTGTCTCTCGGCCTGTACTGCATTGTGAATGACGTGAAGTCCTCCACGCCCGGGGCAGAAAACCATTTGACCCCGGTTGAACGCGCCCACTTGCGCACGGTCTGTGTTTTTCCGTCGCGGACGCTGAACGTGTATTCCTCGGGTGCGATCGACAGCGTCTTGCGACGGAGCCCGTTGAGCATCTCGTCGCCGGGCAGCACCATCGCGTTTCCGATCCGGTTCAGCGCCAGCTTCCGCCACTGCTCAATATCCTTCGAGTCGAAGATGAGGGGAATGACAAGCGCGTGCAGCATGTTGGGCTCGCGTGCCGCTTTTTCGTCGCAGCTCTTCATCGCGGCGGCGAGCCAGTCGAAGTTGCCGTCCGAGGCGGTGACAGGCTGCGACGGTAGCGCCTGCTCGGCAGGGCGGTCGGCCGCCGTGATCAGGGGCTGATCCCAACGCGTGGCCGCGTAGATCGCGATGGCGATGGCGGGAATGAGCACTGCCGCAATGGCGATGGCGACCAGCGCGGTCCGCCGCGCCGGGTTGACCGCCCCGCACTCGGGACACGTCCGCGCCATGAGGGGGACGAGGGCATCGCACCAATGGCATTGCGATTTCATGTTGATGTTGCCTCGATGATGTCGCCGGGCGCGATTGCGCCGCCCTCGATGACTTCGGCGTAGATGCCGCAGTCGGCGTGATCGTAGGTGTCCATCAGGATGCGCGGGATCGGCACATCGCGGATCGCGGTTTGCGGGTCGACCTCGGTGGCGGTGCAGCGCACGATGCGTTTGACGACTTTCAGGCGCGCCTTTGCTCCGACGATTATCTCTGACCCGAGCAGGGTGAACTCGTGCCAGGCCGGCCAGCCGCTGACATGGAGATTTCCCCGGAAACGCAGCGGGTCGACGGGCGCACCCATAGCGCTCTCGAGCTCGGCCACCGACGCGAGGTTGATGATCGAGACCACCTTCTTGGCTACGTCGGAGAAGCTGTGGCCCGGCGCGTGCAGCACCTTGGGTGGGCCGCGCAGGTCTTCGGCGACGTATTCGGCGAGGAACCGCTCGATTGCGGCCCGGCCTTCAGGGGTCCGCAGATCGCCGCGCGCGGCCTCTCGGTTTTCGTAGCGGATTGTCATGACCTGGGTTTCTTCGTCCAATGCGGTACGCAGTGCTGCCAGCCGGGCGTTGCGCATCAACTCCAGGAAGCGGATTTTGGGAAAATATTGCGGCTTTTGGGAATCGAACTTGGAGGGCCCGTTCTCAACCGCATAAACCCGGTCGAGTGGCAGCGTGGCGCCCTTGGTCAGCGTCACCCGGGGTAGCCGCTCGGGGCTAAATCCCTTCACCGGGTAGCGATAGATCGACTCGATTTGGGCCATGACGGAGGTCCTAACAGCCTGCGCGCGCCCTGCAAATTGGCGCTGGGGCCCCTTTTCGGCCGAGGGAACCATTCCTACATTCGGAACGGCGGATGCTTGTCCGAGGTCCGCCATGCGGGCGCCTCCAGAGGCCCGGAGGGAGCTATTCATGAATATCGAGAAATACACCGACCGCGCTCGCGGTTTTATTCAATCGGCCCAGTCCCTCGCTTTGCGCGAAGGGCATCAGCAGTTCACCCCCGAACACATCCTCAAGGTTCTGCTCGACGATCCGGAAGGGCTGGCGGCCGGCCTGATCGACCGCTCCGGCGGCAATTCGCGCCAGGCTTTGACCGCGGTCGAGGATGCGCTCGGCAAGATGCCGAAGGTGTCCGGCGGCGGCGCCGGCCAGGTCTATCTGGCTGCGTCCACGGCCCGGTTGCTCGACAGTGCCGAGAAGATCGCGGAGAAGGCCGGGGACAGCTATGTCACCGTGGAGCGGCTTCTGCTCGCGGTCGCGCTCGAGAAGGATAGCGACGCGAGCAAGATACTCGCCCGCGCCGGCGTGACGCCGCAAAACCTCAATGCCGCCATCGAAACCTTGCGCAAAGGCCGTACCGCCGATTCGCAATCGGCTGAGAACGCTTATGACGCGCTGAAAAAATACGCCCGCGATCTGACGCAGGCCGCTCGCGACGGCAAGCTTGACCCGGTGATCGGCCGCGACGAGGAAATCCGCCGCACCATTCAAGTGCTGTCGCGCCGCACCAAGAACAACCCGGTGCTGATCGGCGAGCCGGGCGTCGGCAAGACCGCCATCGTCGAAGGCCTGGCGCTTCGCATCCTCAACGGCGACGTGCCGGAAAGTTTGGAGGACAAGAAGCTGCTCGCACTCGACATGGGCGCGCTGATCGCCGGCGCGAAATACCGCGGCGAATTCGAGGAGCGGCTGAAGTCCGTACTCAATGAGGTCACCTCGTCCAACGGCGGCATCATCCTGTTCATCGACGAGATGCACACGCTGATCGGCGCCGGCAAGGCCGATGGCGCGATGGATGCGTCAAACCTGCTTAAGCCCGCGTTGGCGCGGGGCGAGCTGCACTGTATCGGCGCGACCACGCTCGACGAATACAAGAAGCACGTCGAGAAGGACGCGGCGTTGGCGCGGCGCTTCCAGCCGGTGTTCGTCAGCGAGCCCAGCGTCGAGGACACGATTTCGATTCTGCGCGGCTTGAAGGACAAGTACGAGCAGCACCACGGCGTGCGGATCACCGACGGCGCGTTGGTTTCGGCGGCGACCCTGTCGCACCGCTACATCTCCGACCGCTTCCTGCCGGACAAGGCCATCGACCTGATGGATGAGGCCGCGGCACGGCTGAAAATGCAGGTCGATTCCAAGCCGGAGGAGCTCGACTCCATCGATCGCGAGATCGTGCGGCGGAAGATCGAGCAGGAGGGGCTCAAGAAGGAGAGCGACGCGGGCTCCAAGGACCGTTTGAAGCGCCTGGAAGGCGAGCTCAAGTCGCTGGAGAAGCAGTCCGCCGACCTGACCACGCGGTGGAAGTCCGAGAAAGATAAGCTTTCCGAAGCGCAGAAGCTCAAGACGGAGCTCGATCAACTGCGCGCGGAACTCGCCAATGCCCAACGCCGCGGCGAGTACCAGCGAGCGGGCGAGCTGGCCTATGGCCGCATTCCGGAACTCGAAAAGAAGCTCACGGACATCGAGAGCAAAGGAGTTGGGGGCGCGGTGGTCGAGGAGGCGGTGACCTCCGATCACATCGCGCAGGTGGTGTCGCGCTGGACCGGTGTTCCGGTCGACCGCATGCTCGAAGGTGAGAAGGAGAAGCTGCTCCGCATGGAGGAGCAGCTGCAGCAGCGCGTCGTCGGCCAGGCCGAAGCCGTCAAGGCAGTCTCGACCGCGGTGCGGCGCGCGCGCGCCGGTTTGCAGGATCCGCACCGGCCGATCGGCTCGTTCATGTTCCTGGGACCGACCGGCGTCGGAAAAACCGAGCTGACGAAGGCACTTGCGGCTTATCTGTTCGACGACGAGCAGGCGCTGATCCGCATCGACATGTCCGAATACATGGAAAAGCACTCCGTTGCTCGGTTGATCGGCGCGCCTCCGGGCTATGTCGGCTACGACGAAGGCGGTGCTCTGACCGAGGCCGTGCGTCGTCGGCCCTATCAGGTGATCCTGTTCGACGAGATCGAGAAGGCGCACCCTGACGTGTTCAATGTGCTGCTCCAGGTGCTCGACGACGGCCGGCTGACGGACGGGCAGGGCCACACCGTCGACTTCCGCAACACGCTCATCGTGATGACCTCGAACCTGGGCGCCGACTTCCTGGTCAACCAGCCGGACGGCGAGGACAGCGACGTGGTCAAGGATCAGGTGATGGCGGTGGTGCGCGCGAGTTTCCGCCCCGAGTTCCTCAACCGCGTCGACGAGATCATCCTGTTCCACCGGCTGCGGCGCGAGCACATGGGGCGCATCGTCGATATCCAGATGGCGCGGCTCGGCAAGCTGCTCGAGGACCGCAAGATCGCGATCACGCTCGATCCCAAGGCGCGCGAATGGCTCGCCGACAAGGGCTACGACCCGGCCTACGGCGCGCGTCCGCTCAAACGTGCGATCCAGAAGGCGGTGCAGGACCCGCTCGCCGAGTTGATTCTGTCCGGCAAAATCAAGGACGGCGAGAAGGTCTCGATCTCTGCCGGCAAGCAGGGGCTGACCTTCAACGGTCAGGTCGCCGAAGCGGCCTAACCCCAGTACGCTGCGGCCCGGCGCGCGATTCTCATGCGCCGGGCACCGACGTCACGAGCAGTTCCATGAGCTACGCCAAGTCCGTTTTGCAGCCGGGTGAAACGATCGTGGCGATCGGCCGTTTGCATTGGATCATCTATCGCTGGGCGATCCTGTTTCTCGTGATTGGCGTCGCATTGGTCTGGCTCGAGCAATTCTATTGGCCAGATCACGACAGGCTCATAGCGATCAGCACCCTCGTGTTTGGCGCATGCTTCCTCGCCGTTTTCCTGTACGCCTGGTTCATCCGCTGGATCACGGAGTTCGCGGTGACCACAAAACGTGTGATCGCCTCGCGGATTTTCATTTCCCGCACTACCGAGGAAATGAGCATGGACAAGGTCGAGACCGTGGATGTCGACCAATCCGTGCTGGGCCGCATTCTCGGATACGGCACTCTGCGCGTGACGGGCACCGGCGGAACGAACAATATCGAGCAGAAGTTTCTGGCTGCGCCGTTCGAATTGCGCAACGCCATGATCACAAAATAAGACTTTAAGAGTTAGCGGGCGGCTTGCCCGGTCGAAGCGACGCGCGAGTTGCGCGCAATCATGTTGTCGAGCCGGTTGCGCTCCTGCTCGAAGTTCACCAGCAGCGGGCCATCGAGCACGCGGCCGCGCGGCAGCTTAAGGCGGAGCGGATCGACGAAGCGCCCGTTCACCAGGATCTCGTAGTGTAGGTGCGGGCCGGTTGAGAGGCCGGTCGAGCCGACATAGCCGATCACCTGACCTTGGCGAACCCGCGCGCCCGGCTGAGTCGAGCGGGCGAACGCGGTCATGTGGCCGTAAGCGGTTTCATAACCGTTCGAGTGCCGGATACGGACGTATTTGCCGTAACCGGATTCCCAGCCGACCTTATCGATGACGCCGTTGCCGGATGCGTAGATCGGTGTGCCGAGCGGCGCGGCCCAGTCAACGCCGGTGTGCATCCTTGTGTAGTGCAGAAGCGGATGGCGGCGGGAGCCGAAGCCCGAGCGCATGATGCCTTGGCTCAGCGGCTTGCGGACCAGGAACTTCTTCGCGCTCTTTCCGGTCTCGTCGTAGTAGTCGACGATGCCGTCGTCTGGGGTCTGGAAGCGATAGAATTTCTTGGTTTCGCCGCCGTTGGTGAGGCTCGCGAACATCACGTCGGTCTTGGCGTCCGGTCCGGCCTCGTCCTCGCCGGCATAGAGTACATCGAAGCTGTCGCCCGGCGCAGCCTTGGTCTGGAAGTCGACGTCGTACGAATAGATGCGGATCAGGCTCTCGATGACCGGACGTGGAATCTGGTTACGCAACGCCGTCTCGTAAAGGCTGTGGTAAAGCCGCATGCCCTTGCCGTCATCCTCCTCGTCGTCATCGGCGGCGTCGGCGACCTCGGTGTTCATGCTGGTTACGTCCACGGGCACGTAACGGCCACGATCGGACAGCGCAACAACGGCCTCGATCGCACTCTCGCCCGTGACTATCACGCGGACCGGCCGCAGGCTCTGAGAGCCGGGAACCGATGCCACTAGGATGCGCAGCCGCTGGCCCTCCTTGAGGCCGCCGTCGCGGCCGCGTGTGCCAAGCGCTGCGGCGATGGCCTTTATCTCGTCAGCTGTCGTGCCAAGCTCGCGCAGGATGGTGGCGATGGAGTCGCCCTTTTTGACCGTGACGGTGCGCTCGTTCCACGAGTTGCCGCCGGTCACCTGGCTGCCGGTCTTGGGAAGCAGCGTGATGTTCTCCGGCACGATACGCGTTTCGAACCCAGCGTATGGATCGGCTTCCCGATCGGCGGGAGCGTAGGCGAGGGTGGGGCTCGCGGTGATGGGTTGAACGCCGGCGACCTGATAGCGCGCCTGCTGCGCGCCTCCGGTCCAGTTCGCGGTGTCGCGCACCCGCGCGATGATGTCGTCGGCCGGCAGCGTCGCCGCGATCTTGGCACGCGCGAGCAAACCGGCAAGATCGCGGGTAACGAAGGTGACTTCGGCGTCGGGCTCGGCGCCCGGCTGCTCCTCGAGCGGCACGCCGTCGGCGCCGGCGGCTGCGAGCAGCTTCTGCGCGTTGAACGGCGGAATGCCGGTGGTGAGCTCGGAGGTCGACATGGTCAGGTTGGCGGCGACGCGCACATACGGACGCACGCGCACCACTTCGCGGTCGCCGACACGGTTCATGGTGGTGACACGGATGACCTGACGGGCGCCGTTGGATTCACCCGCAGGCGGCAGACGATCGCTCTTGCGCGTGCCGGCCAGCTTGTCGCCGCCGCTGATCGAGCCCCGCACGATGTTTTCGATGCGGTCGGGGAGCGTGGCGAAATTGGTTTCGCCGTCGAGCGATGCGAAGACGGCGCCGCCCATCAGAGCAGCGCCGCTCAAGCCGGTGAGGATCGTTCCGGACAACCACTGCGCCGAGACGCGGCGGCGATCAATCGGATCGCCGGTGCCGCCATCCACCGAAAGCGGCGGCTCGTTGCCGAGATCGATCGTCTCGTGATCCTGCCTCGACCGGTGATGGGCGCGCCCCCTAGCGTGATCCAATCGCTGTCCCCTGCACTCGCGGTTGCGCGCCGATCGTTCCCGAATGCCAAAAGAGCGACTCGAGCTACGGCACGATGCCGTGGGGGTGCTTCCTGCGTCAATGACGAAGGAAATACCGACGGATCGGACCTAGGCGACGCTTAGCGGAACTCCCCTGCGCTTCCCAAGATCGAAAGAACGGCCGAGGATTGTGGCTCAAGTGCGGCGCGGCCGTGGACAGCCGAACTTTGAAAGTTCGCTTAAGCGCTGCGATCGCGGGGAAAACGCAGCGCAATATTTGCCCGGCTTTTCGGTTGACACCGACGGGCGCCAGCCCATATAAACCCTCCATACGGTGCGCCGTCCGCTTACGGGCTCGATGGCGCGTCCGCGAAGCTCCTCACTTTTAGCGAGGAAAGGCCCCGATAAGGCTCGGAGGCTGTTGTTTCGTCGGCTTTCCGGTCCGCCGGGAAGAGGGGGCCGCGAGGCTCTTGGGCTGTTTGACAAGTGAATCGGAAGAAAGAGAAACGTGGACGGCGGAGTCCTTGCGGACCGCTTCCTCGACCGGTGGAGGCGTCGAAAGATGCTTCCTCGGAAGAAGAGCGGTCGGACGAGACTTCGGCGGTACACGTTTTAGGTCAACACCAATGGTCGCAGGCGCAGCGCAAGTTGGGCAGGCGATTAAAGGTGGGACCTCGTCAAAACGAAACGTGTGATCGCCGGGATAAAGTTCTCATCCAACTTGAGAGTTTGATCCTGGCTCAGAGCGAACGCTGGCGGCAGGCCTAACACATGCAAGTCGAGCGCCCGTAGCAATACGGGAGCGGCAGACGGGAGAGTAACACGTGGGAACGTACCCTTCAGTTCGGAACAACCCAGGGAAACTTGGGCTAATACCGAATACGTCCGTAAGGAGAAAGATTTATCGCTGAAGGATCGGCCCGCGTCTGAT
>JBEVIJ010000046.1:0-20802 GCA_040510745.1 Xanthobacteraceae bacterium | reverse complement strand
TCGGCGGTGCCGATGAAGCGCGCCTTGTCGAGCTCGTGGTGGCGCGGCACCGGCGATCCTGTTCGACGAAGTGCCCGGCTATCCCAAGGGTTTTCGCACGCTCTACGGCCAGCTTTCCTCGGTGCGTCGGATCGCGTTGACGCTGGGGCTGCCGCTCGAATACGAGCGCAAGGTCGATGTCGTCCAGCGCTATCACGCGCGCATGCAGGATCTCAAACCGCTGCCGCCGCGCTTCGTCAACGACGGTCCCATCTTCGAGAATGTCCTCGAAGGGGACGATATCGACGTGCTGAAATTTCCCGTGCCGCGGCATCACGAGCTCGACACTGCCCGCTTCATCGGCACCGCCGACTGCGTGATGACGCAGGATCCCGACACCGGCTGGTTCAATCTCGGCGCCTATCGCAGCCAGGTCTACGACGGCAGGACGGTCGGCTGCCAGATCACCGAGGGCAAGCATGGCCGCATCCATCGCGACAAGTATTTCGAGCGCGGCCAGTCGATGAAAGTCGCGATCGTCTGCGGCCAGGACCCGCTCTTGTTCATGCTGGCGTCGTCGCCGCTGCTGGAAATCGGCGAGATGGACGTTGCCGGCGGCCTGCGCGGCGAGCCGATCGACGTGGTGCGCGGCCCTTACACCGGATTCCCGATCCCGGCCGACGCCGAGATCGTGCTGGAGGGCGAGATGGTGCCGGGAAATGTACGTCCGGAAGGGCCGTTCGGCGAATGGATGGGCTACTACTCCGACGACACCCAGCCGCGCCCCTATGTCAACGTGAAAACCGTCCTCCACCGCAACGATCCGATCCTGTGCTGCGCGCCGCAGCACAAGCCGGTCGACGAGACGGGATTGCTTAAGGGAATCGCAGGTGCGGCGCAGATCTGGTGCGCGCTCGATGCGTCGGGCGTGCCTGAGGTGCTCGGCGTCTGGAACCACGAGGCGGGCCCGGCGACGCGCTTCACCGTGATCCAGATCAAGCAGCGCTATCCCGGCCACGCGCGGCAGGCGCTGCACATTGCGGCGGCATGCCAGGGCGGCGCTTATGCGGGCAAGTGGACGATCGTGGTGGACGACGACATCGACGCCGGTGAATTGGATCAGGTGCTGTGGGCGATGTGCACGCGGTTCGATCCGAACGTCGACATCGACCTGATCCAGAAGGCCTGGGCGTCGAAGCGCGACCCGCTGTTCCTGCCCGGCAACTTCAACAACCGCATCCTGGTCGACGCCTGCATCCCGTATGACATGAAGCTGAAGGGCACGTTCCCGATGGTGGTGGATGTCAGCGGCGACATGCGGGCGAAGATGCGGGCGAAGTTTCCGCATATTTTCCCGCCGATGTAGCTTGGTGCCGACACAACTTCGATGTCATCGTCCGCGAAAGCGGACGATCCAGTAGCCACCAAATGATGTAGGAAGCACCACTGTGCGTAGCATCGGACTCCGTGAGTACTGGATGCCCGCTGTCGCGGGCATGACAGCAGTGTGCTTGGTTGGCGGCACACAAGCAGCTCACGCCCAAAGTGTCGCCGATTTCTATAAAGGCAAGAACATCTCACTGGCGATCAGCTTCAGCCCCGGCGGCGGCTACGACCTCTACGCCCGCACGCTGGCCCGCCACATCGGCAAGCACATCCCGGCTAATCCGCAGATCGTGCCGCAGAACATGCCGGGCGCCGGGGGCTTGCGAGTCGCGCAATTCTTCCATCAAGCCGCGCCCAAGGACGGGCTGATGTTCGGCACCTTCACCCGCATGGCCGGCATCGCGCCACTGTTCGACCTAGCGCAGAACTACGATAACGCCAATTTGACCTGGCTCGGCGCCATCACTGACGCCGTGAGCGTGTGCATGACCTGGCACACCTCGCCGGTAAAGACTTGGAATGACTTCCTCGCGAAGCCGCTCACCCTGGGCGGCACCGGGGCCGGCGGCGAAATAAATATCTTCACCAACCTCTACAAGAACGTGTTCGGCGCCAACATCAAACTTGTGTCCGGATACCCCGGCACGGCTGAGATCATGCTCGCCATAGAGCGCGGCGAACTCGACGGCGTCTGCGGCATCGACTGGACCACGATCAAGACCCAGCGCCAGCGCTGGATTACGGAGAAGCAGATCAATGTTATCGCCCAGTCGGCTTTCCGGAAGGATCCCGACCTGCCAAACGTTCCGCTGATCATGGAGCTGACCAGGGATCCCGAGAAGCTCCAGATCCTGAAGCTGTTCGTGTCGGCACACGAGTTTGCGCGACCCTATGCCGCGCCGCCGGGCATCCCGGCCGACCGCGCTGCCGCATTGATCGCGGCCTTCGATGCGACGACAAAGGATCCCGACTTCCTGACCGAGACGGCCAAGCTCCAGATGGAGGTCGCTCCGGTCAGCGGCAAAAAGCTCGCCGCCATGCTTGCCGAGCTTTACACCACGCCGGAGGCCATCCTTACCAAAGCCAGAGCGGCCATCGCCCGTTGATGTTCCAGTCAGAGATCCGGTCATGAAAAATTCCGTCCGCCTGCTTTGCCCTGCTGCTTTCCTTGGCGCGCTCTGCGTGTCCGTTACTCCGGCGCGCGCCCAGAGCGTCGAGGACTTCTACAAGAACAAGTCCATCAGTCTCGTGGTCGGCTTCTCGGTCGGCGGCGGCTACGATCTCTACGCCCGCCATCTCGCCCGCCACATCGGCAAGCACATTCCGGGCAAGCCCGCGATCTTGCCGCAGAACATGGCCGGCGCCGGAAGCCTGCGCGCGGCGAACTTCATCTACACGGCGGCGCCGAAGGACGGCACCGCGTTCGGCACGTTCTCGCGCACCACCGGGATCAATCCGCTGCTGGAAAGCGGCGCGACGTTCGACGGCACCAAGTTCACCTGGCTCGGCAGCGTCACCGACGACACCAGCCTGTGTATCACCTGGCACACCTCGCCGGTGAAAACCTGGAAGGATTTCATCGAGAAGCCGGTGACGCTGGGCGGACAGGGCCCCAGCTCGGAGCCGGACATTTTCGCGCGGCTCTACAAGAACGTGTTCGGCGCGCCGATCAAGCTGGTCGCCGGCTATCCGGGCACCAACGAGATCATGCTGGCGATGGAGCGTGGCGAGGTCGACGGGCTGTGCGGACTGTCGTGGAGCACCATCAAGGGCCGCCACGCGGCGTGGCTCAAGGACAAGAAGATCAACCTGCTGGTGCAGGCCGCATTCAAGAAGGAGCCCGAAATCGGCGACGTGCCGCTGGTCATGGAGCAGACTCAGGACGCCGAGAAACTCCAGATCCTCAAGCTGATCCTGGCCGCGCAGGAGATGGCGCGCCCGTTCGCGGCGCCGCCCGGCATCCCGGACGACCGCAAGGCCGCGCTGATCGCGGCGTTCGACGCCACCATGAAGGACCCGGAGTACCTCGCCGAGGCCAAGAGGCTCAACATGGACGTGGCCCCGGTCAGCGCCGCCGCCCTCGACAGGCTGCTCGCTGAGCTGTACGCGACGCCGAAGAACGTGGTGAAGCAGGCGAGCGAGGCGATTACGAAGTGACCCCGGTGTCATGCCCGCGAAAGCGGGCATCCAGTAACCACAGACCTTCCTTGTAAGCACGGCCGCGCCCCACCTAAACTCCGTGGGTACTGGATCACCCGCTTTCGCGGGTGATGCAGCGGAGCAAGTTGCACGCTCATGCCCTCGCTGATCGGCTCCCGCATCAATCGCCTGGAGGACGAACCGCTGCTGCGCGGCGAGGGCCGCTTCGTCGACGACATCGCGCTGCCCGGCCTGCTGCACGTCGCGTTCGTACGCAGCCCGCATCCCCACGCGCTGATCCGCGGCATCGATAAGCAGACCGCGCTTGATTGGCCCGGCGTCCACGCCGTGCTCACGCTCGACGACATAGCCACGGTGATGACCAACCGCCGCATGGTGCGCATCTCGAACTCCGGCCTGCCGCTAGACAAGGCGTGGCTCTACGCGCTCGCCAACGGCGAGGTCTGCTACGTCGGCGAGCCGGTGGCGCTGGTGATCGCGGACAGCCGCTACCTCGCTGAGGACGCCGCGGCGCTGGTCGCGGTCGACTACGACATCCAGCCGTTCGTCGCCGACGTGCGGAAGGCCTCGTCCGGACCACCGGTGCGCCGCGAGCTGAACTCCAACGTCATCACCGCGTACAAGGTGAGCTTCGGCGACACCGACGCGGCATTCGCCAAAGCGGCGAACGTGTTCAAGCAGGAACTATGGCAGCACCGCGGCGCGGCGCATTCGATCGAGGCGCGCGGCACCATCGCGGAAATCCGCAGCGCCGACGGCGGCATCACCGTCCATGCCTCGACGCAGAAGGCGCACGACCTCCAGCAAACGCTGACCACGCTGCTCGACATGGACGAGAGCCTGCGCGTTGCCGCGCCCGATATCGGCGGCGGCTTCGGCGCCAAGCTCTGCGTGTATTCCGAGGACGTGGCCGTGGTGGCAGCGGCGAAACTGCTGAACCGCTCGTTGAAATGGATCGAGGATCGCCGCGAGTATTTCACCAACGCGGTGCACGAGCGCGACCAATACTGGTCGCTGGAGATCGCGGTCGACGGCGAAGCGCGCGTGCTCGGCATCCGCGGGAAGCTCTTGCACGACACCGGCGCCTACACGGTGCAGGACCCCAACATCCCGTACAATTCGGCATCGACCATGAGCGGGCCTTATGCGATCCCCTCGCTCAACATCGACGTCACCATCGCGATGACCAACACCACGCCGGTGTCGTCGGTGCGCGGCGCTGGCTATCCGCAGGCGTCGTTCGCGATGGAACGGCTGCTCGACCTGGTGTCGCGCGAAATGAAGCTCGACCGCGCCGAGGTGCGCCGCCGCAACCTGATCCCCCCGCAGAAGATGCCGTACCAGAGGCCGATCAAGGCGCGTTCCGGCGTGACCATCCAATACGACAGCGGCGACTATCCGGCCTGCCAGGCCGAGGCGCTAGCGGCGATCGGCTGGGACGATTTCCGCACCCGCCAGGAGGCGGCGCGGAAGGCCGGCCGCCATCTTGGCATCGGCCTCTCGCACGGCGTGAAGGGCACCGGGCGCGGCCCGTTCGAGTCGGGCCTCGTGCGCATCTCACGCACCGGCAAGATCACCGTGTTCACCGGCGCGTCCGCGATGGGCCAGGGACTCGCCACCGCGATGGCGCAGATCGCCGCGAGCCAGCTCGGCGTTGCGGTCGAGCAGATCAAGGTGGTGGCGGGCGACACGTCCGGCGTGTCGCTCGGCCTCGGCGGCTTCGCCAGCCGGCAGACCGTGACCGCAGGCTCGTCGGTGCATCTCGCGTCGAAGGAGGTGGCCGACAAGGCCAAGAAGGTGGCGAGCCACATGCTGGAGGCGGCGGAGCACGATCTCGAATTGGCCGGCGGCGAAGTGCGCGTAGTCGGCGCGCCGCAGCTCAACGTGAAGCTCGCCGAGATCGCGCGCATCCTGCAGGGCGCGCCGGGCTACGGCTTTCCGCCCGGCGTCGATCCCGGCCTCGAATCCAACGTCATGCACCGTACCGATGCGCTGGCTTACGCCAACGCGTGCCACGCCGCCGAGGTCGAGGTCGACGTCGAAACCGGCGAGGTGAAGATCCTGCGCTACGTCGCGCTGCAGGACTCCGGCGTGCTGATCAATCCGATGATGGTCGACGGCCAGGTCCACGGTGGCGTCGTGCACGGCATCGGCAACACGTTCTATGAATGGATGGGCTATGACGACGCCGGCCAGCCGGTGACAACGACCTTCGCCGATTACCTGCTGCCGACCGCGACCGAGGTGCCGATGCTGGAGACGCTCTACAAGGAGACGCCCTCGCCGCTCAATCCGCTCGGTGTCAAGGGCGTCGGCGAGGCCGGCACCATTCCGGCGGCGGCCGCGCTCATTTCGGCGGTAGAGGATGCGCTAACGCCGTTCAACGTGCGCATCGGCCACGTGCCGCTGTCGCCGATGAAATTGCTGAAGATGATCGAGGCGCGGCGTTGAGCCTACTCGATCACCTCGTCGGCGCGCGCCAGCAACAGCGGCGCAAATTCGAGACCGATCGCCTTTGCGGCCTTGACGTTGAAGATCAGCTCGAACTTGGTCGGCGCCTGGATCGGCAGTTCGCCGGGCTTTTCACCCTTGAGAATACGATCGACGTAGCCGGCCGCCTGCCGGAACAGCTCGTTGAAGTTGGGACCATACGAAACTAGGCCGCCATCCTCCGAAAACGCACGGAACGGATACATCGACAGCATTCGATGCTTGGTGGTTGTTTCGAATATACGCGCCCTGTTCACGACCAAAGGCTGTCGGGCAGCGCAAGCACCGCGCCGCCCGATTGTTGTTCGGCGAACTTGTTGATCGCGGCGGTGATATCGTCGCCGTTCCGAACCTCGACGGTGCCAATGTCGAGACCGAACTTGGGCCCCTGGCCTTCCATCTGCTTCGAGAACTCGACGTTGTTGGGGTTGAGCGGATTGGAAATCAGCAACACGCGCTTGAGCGACGGCTGCATCTCCTTGAGCAGCTCAAGCCACTTACCGCCCATCGAAAATTCGAAATTGGTGAAGCCGGTTACGTTACCGCCGGGCCGTGCCAGATTGTCCACGATGCCGAGCTTCACCGGATCGGGCACCATGGTGAACACGATAGGGGTGGCTTGCGTCGCTTTGCGGACGATGTTCAGCATCCCGGTGCCCTGGGTGACGATGACGTCGGGATTCTTGGCGAGCAGCGCGCGGACGTGATCTGCGGAATACGCGCCGCTCATGTAGTTGATGTCCAGCGCCACGTTGCTGCCAACCGTCCAGCCCTGCGCTTGAAGCCCTGCGCGAAACGCCTCGAGCAACGGCCGCATCTCCGTCTCGCCAAAACCTGAAACGACGCCGATCAGCGGCCGCCGGCCGGCTTGCTGAGCAAGCGTCTGAACCGGCCAGACGGCGGCCGCGCTCAGCAAGGCGATGAACTCTCGGCGCTTCATCGGAAAATCCATGGTTTCCAGCTGCCTGCCTGGCTTAGGATACTCGCGTTTCCGTCCGCTGTGCAATTCAGCCCGGCAATATTTCCGTGCGCCGAATGACACCTCGGCCCCGCCGAACAATGCAGGACAAGTGAAGTGACACAATCGCGTTATCTGATCCGCGGCGGGCGCATCTACGATCACGATGGCGACATGCATCAACCGGCGATCGCCGACCTTCTGATCAATGGCGAAACGATCGAGCGCATCGCGCCTTCGATTGCGCCGGACGCCGGCGTCGAAGTGATCGACGCCAAGGGCAAGCTCATCATCCCCGGCATGGTGAATGCGCACTATCACTCCCATGACGTGCTAGCGAAGGGCTTGTTCGAGGAAATGCCATTCGACGTCTGGACGCTGCACTCCAACCCCGGCAACTACGGCAACCGCTCGCAGCGCGAGATACGGCTGCGCACGCTGCTCGGCGCCGCCGAGTCCCTGCGCAACGGCATCACTACCATTCAAGATTTCCTCACCGTGGTGCCGCAGGACGACGCCACGGTCGACACCGTGCTGTCGGCCTACGAGGAGGCCGGCGTGCGCGTGGTGTTCGCGGTCGCCGTGCGCGACAAGGCCGCGCTCGACATCGCGCCATTCATTCCGAAGGATTTGCCCGAGGCAATCCGGCAAAAGCTCGCGGGCACCGACCGCACCGCGAGGAGCGAGCTGGATTATGTCGCGGGGCAGATCAAGCGGCTTGGGCTCAAGCCGACGCCGCGCCAGACCTGGGCGCTGGCGCCATCGGCGCCGCAGCGCTGCTCGCCGGAACTTCTTGAAGGCATGGCCGCGCTGTCGCACCAGCACGGTCTCCCGGTGTTCACGCATGTTTACGAAACGCGACCCCAAGCGGCGGCGGCGCGCGTGCAGTCCTTCTCGCTGCTGAAGTTGCTGGCGGACGCCGGGCTGATGAACGAGAAGCTCAACCTTGTTCACGGCGTCTGGCTGACACCCGACGACATCGGGCAGTTGGCCGACGCGGGCGCGCGCGTGGTGCACAATCCGATCAGCAACCTCAAGCTCAAGAGCGGCGTCGCGCCGATCCTCGATCTCCATCGCGCCGGCATCGAAGTCGCGCTCGGCTGCGACAACTACAGTTGCGCGGAGACGCAGAACATCTTCATCGCGATGCGGATGCTGTGTCTGCTGCCGGCGGTGACCGACCCGGAGCCGGGGCCGATCGACGCCGCCTATGCCCTGCGGGCCGCCACGGTCAACGGGGCGCGGGCGGTGGGCCTCGGCGGCCAGGCCGGCGCGCTCAAGCCGGGTCTGGCGGCGGACCTCACGATCCTCGATCTCAACGAGCCGGCGTTCGTGCCGTTCAACAGCGCGGCGCGGCAGATCGTGTTCGCGGAAAGCGGACGCGCGGTGGAAACCGTGTTCGTCGCCGGCCGGCCGGTGGTGCGCAACGGACGGCTGGTTACACTCGACGAGGCCGCGCTCGCCGCCGAAGCGGCGGAAATCTCGCCGGCGTTCCGCAGAGATGCCGCGGCGCTGGCCAGCCGCAACAGCGACCTGATCGCGCCGCTGCTCAGCGCCAACCGCAACGCGTGGCAGGTTCCACTCGGCTTCGAGCGCTACATCGGACGCGGCAACGGGCGCTGAGGCACGGTTCTTGCTTTTTTTTAAGGCCATCGCACGGAGAAAAACCATGGTTTCGCAAAACAACGTTCCCGCCCTGCTGTTGTCAGCCGCACTGATCGCGGGCGCCGCCTCCCCGGCGGTGGCGCAGAGCTGGCCAGACCGCCCCCTCACCATGGTGGTGCCGTTCGGCGCAGGCAGCGCATCCGACACGGTGGGACGCGTGCTGGCCGCAGGCCTCTCCGAAGTCCTCGGGCAACAGGTCATCATCGAAAACATCGCCGGCGGCGGCAGCATGACCGGCACGTCGCGCGTCGCGAAGTCCGCGCCGGACGGCTACCAGTTCGTGTTCGCCAGCGTCGATTCCATCGCCATCGTCCCGACCATGCACAAAGCGCCGCTTTACAATAGCGCCACCGACTTCTCCGCGGTCGGGCTGGTGGTCGAGCAGCCGATCGTCCTCATCACGCGCAAGGATCTGCCACCCAACTCGATGCAGGAGTTTGCCGCCTACGTGAAAGCCAACCAGGACAAGATGCAGTTCGGCTCGTCCGGCGTCGGCTCGGGGTCGCATTTCGCCTGCTCTCGGCTGAACGCGGCGTTGGGTGTGAACCCGACGCACGTGCCGTATCGCGGATCGGGCCAGGCCATGCAGGATCTGATCGGCGGCCGGATCGATTATTTCTGCGCACTGGGCGCCGCCGCGATGGGGCCGCTCGAGGGCGGCACCGCCAAAGCGGTCGCGCTGCTGACCGGCGAGCGCTCGTCGCTGTTCCCAACGCTGCAGACCGCCAAGGAACAGGGTACGCCCGGCGTCGATTCCTACTTCTGGACCGCGTTCTTCTTCCCCAAGGATACGCCCGACGCCATCGTGCAGAAGCTCAACGACGCCACGACGCAGACCTTGAACACGCCCGCCACGCTGGAACGGCTGAAGAAAGCCGGCGTGACCGCGATCGCAGCGGACCAGCGATCGCCCGCCTATCTCCAGAAATTCGTGGGAACCGAAGTCGAGAAATGGCGTGCGATGATCAAGGCGAGCGGCATCACGCTTGAGTGAGTTGCCGATCGAGTTCCGGAGTTCATCGGAACATTCGCGCGCGCCTCCGCGTCTACCCGGGTAGTCCCGAAGACGAGGAGTTCACAATGCGAACAAAAATTTTTCGCCATGCCATCTGCACAACCGGCGCCGCGGTCATCATGGTAGGCGGCGCGCTCAGCACGGCGGCAGCGCAATCGTATATTGCGACCGAGCCGGTCGAGACCCGCGTCGTCCGCGAGCCGCTGAACCTCACCCCGGCGCAGCGCACCACGGTCTATCGCACCATCGTGCCGCAAGGCCGCGGCAAGCAGCCGATCATCAAGGAGCGCGTCGTCACCTAGACGATGGGCTCGGGCGCGCCGAGGCGTGAGCGCGTGATTGTGGGATCAACCACGCGAGCGAGTGATCGTAGATCAATGGGGGCGTGAGCGCGTCGTGACCACGCCGACGGAGGTCGACTACTTGGTGGGCGACCGCATCCCGGCGACAGTGCAGCTTTCGGCGTTCCCGGAGCGGGTCGTGCGTGACGTGCCGGCGACCGGCGGCTACCGTTACATGGTGGTCAACAACCGCGTGCTGGTGATCGATCCGGTGACCAACACCGTGGTCCAGGAAATCGACCGCTAGCGGCCCATAACACGAAACAAAGAGCCCTCCGCTTGCGGAGGGCTCTTTGTTTATTGCGCCTTGATGCCCGCTTCCTTGACGACCTTGCCCCACTTGGCCAACTCGCTCGCCTGGAAGGCGCCGAACTCGGCCACGCTCATGCGGGCAATATCCGCACCCTCGGCGGCGAGCTGCTGCTGCACCTTGGGTGAGTTCTGGATGCTGGCAATCTCCTTGTGCAACCGTTCGACCACCGCGGCGGGCGTGCCAGCCGGCGCGACGAGACCAATCCAGTTGGATGCCTCGTAGGGGAGCCCGGCCTCGGTCACCGTGGGCAGATCGGGCAGCGCGGGGCTGCGTTGCGCGCCACCCAGCGCGAGCGCGCGAACCCTGCCGCTGCGCAAATGCGGCATGGTCGACGTGGTGGAGCCGAACGTCACCTTGGTATTGCCGGCCATCAGGTCGATCATCGCCGGCGCCGTGCCTTTGAACGGAACGTGCAGCATGTCGATGCCTGCGGCCATCTTGAACAGCTCGCCGCCGAGATGCACGAAGGTGCCGATTCCTGACGAGCCGTATTGCAGAGCGCCCGGCTGCTGCTTGGCGAGCGCAATCAGCTCCTTGATCGAATGCGCGGGCAGGCCCGGATAGACCGCGACCACATTGGGCGCGGTGACGATCATCGATACGGGCGTGAACGCCTTCACCGGCTCGAACGGCAGCTTGTACAGATGCGGGTTGACCGCGGTGGCGAGCGAGACGATCAGCAGCGTGTACCCATCCTTCGGCGCGTTGGCGACAACCTCGGCCCCGATCACACCGCCCGCGCCCCCACGGTTGTCGACGATGAATTGCTTGCCGAGCCGCTCAGACAGTTCCGCGGCGATGACGCGGCCGACCGTGTCGTTGAGAGCGCCGGGCGGGAACGGCACCACCATCCGCACCGGCTTGCTGGGATAGTCCTGCGCCGCGGCGCTGACAGTGAGAGCGAGCAGAATACCCGCGGCTTTAAGCAGCAGCCCCATGTCGTTCTCCCTGATAATTTTTTCGTTACGCCTTCGCACCCTTCATTCGTTTCGCCGCGTCGAGCGCGGCCAGCACGATGCCCTGGTAGCCGGTGCAGCGGCACAGATTGCCGGAGATGGCGACACGCACCTCGCGCTCGGTCGGATCGGGGTTGTCGCGCAGGAATTCGATCAGCGTGGTCAGCATGCCCGGCGTGCAGAAGCCGCACTGCAGGCCGTGGTTGTCGCGGAACGCTTCCTGCAAGGGGTGCAGCTTGTCCGGCGACGGCGCGATGCCCTCGACGGTGAGAATTTCGTGACCGTCAGCCTGCACCGCCAGCATCAGGCAGGATCGCGCCGACTGTCCGTCGAGCAGAATGGTGCAGGCGCCGCAGACGCCGTGCTCGCAGCCGAGATGCGTTCCGGTCAGTTGCAGCTCGACGCGCAGGAAGTCGGCGAGCGTTAGCCGCACCGGCGCTTCCTTGGTGTATTTCTTGCCGTTGACGGTGACCGTGATGGTGCGTGCAGTGCTCAATCGATCACCTCGTCGGCGCGGCTGAGCAGCGAGTGCGGCAGCGTCAGGCCGAGCGCCTTGGCGGCCTTCAGATTGATAATGAGCTCGAACTTTATCGCGCGGTCGACGGGCAGATCGGCAGGCTTGGCGCCCTTGAGAAGCCTTGCGGCATAATTTTCGACCCGGCGATAGGCATCGGCGATGCTGTTGCCGTAGGCGACCAGCCCACCCGCCTCCCCCCATTCGCGGTTCGAATAGGCGACCGGAATGCGATGCCGCTCAGCCAGTGCGATGACCTCCTTGGCAATGGACGTATAGTAGGGACTGGAGCCGAAGATTGCCGCGTCCACGCGCTCCCGCGCCAGCGTTTCGAACGCCGCGTTGATTTCATCCGGCGTGCTGGGCTTCAGCACCAACAGCCGCACGCCGAAAGCGGGCGCAGCGTGCCGCGCCACAACCTCGGAAGCCGACGACTCCTGATTGTTGGGATCGATGAACAGGCCGAAAACGGTGGCATGCGGCAGCATCTCGCGCAGCAGCTCGATCTGCTTCGGCGGCATTTCGACCGAGAACCAGCTCACCCCGGTCACGTTGCCTTCCGGCCGGCCGAGACTCGCGACCAGTCCGGCGTGCACTGGATCGAGGCCGCTGGTGAAGAGAATGGGGATGGTCGAGGTCAGCGCCTTGGCGGCCAGCGCCGAGTTGTTGCCGCCGGTCGCCGCGATCACCGCCACCTTGCGGGAAATGAGATCGGCGGCATGTTCCCGCAGTCTGGAGCCGATCACCGGCATCGCCTGTTGCGAGCGCGTCGCTGGCGGCAACGCGCTCGCCGCCGCCGCGCCGCCGAGGAGCGTGAGGGCATCGCGCCGTCGCATCAATGCACCCTGTTCCACGGCGCGTTGTCGGCGAGCCCGGCGGCCTTCTCCAGCGCGCGGCGCGACAGCACCGCGGCGAGATGCTGCCGATACGACGAGGATGCATGGATGTCCTCGATCGCTTCGGTCGCGCGGCAGCTTTCGCAGACCTTGCGGAACAGATCGCTTGTGGGAGCATGGCCGGTGATCGCCTGCTCGACGTCGCGCGCCCGCACCGGCGCAACCGCGACGCCGCCGATCGTCACCGAGGCACGCGAGATTTTCCCGCCGTTGATTTCAAGCAACGCCGCCGCCGACACGATAGCGAAATCGCCATGCCGCCGCGAAAACTCGATGAACGCCGCCTTGTGGCCCGGCGCCCACAGCGGGAGGCGCAGTGCAACCACCATTTCATTCAACTCGATCGCTGGCGTCATGAAGGCGACGGGAAAATCCGCGAACGCGATCTCGCGCGTGCCGTCCGGCCCCGACACCACCACCGTCGCGTCATGCGCGGCCGCGACCGACACCAATTCGGCCGCCGGATCGAGATGGCACAGCGAGCCGCCGATGGTGCCGCGATTGCGGGTCTGGCGATGGCCGATGTGCATGATCGCCTGATGCAGCAGCGGGCATTTCGTTTTCACCAAGTCGGAGTATTCGACGTCGCGCTGGCGTGTCATGGCTCCGATCTCCAGCACGCCTCCGGTTTCCTTGATGCCGGTGAGGCCCTCGACGCGGTTGAGGTCGATCACATGATCCGGCAGCACGAACCGCATGTTGAGCATCGGCATCAGGGACTGGCCGCCGGCCAACAGCTTGGCGTTGTCCAGGCTGCCCAACAGCGACACGGCTTCCGCGACGGTTTTGGGATCGTGATACTGGAACGGAGGCGGCTTCATTTCGGACCCGAACAGAGATTAGATTGAGTATAAGGATACGGCGGCATTCAGCAAACGACCGCGCCGCCGCAATCGGAGAGGCGCATGAGCGCAGCAAAAAGCGTTCTGATCGTGGGCGGCGGGATGTCCGGCATGACCCTGGGCACCGGGCTCAAGCGCGCCGGGATCGATTGCGAGATCGTGGAAATCCGTCCGGAATGGGCGGAGCCGAGCACCGGCATCTCTTTGCAAGGACCCGCGCTGCGTGCGCTGCGGACCGTCGGTCTGCTCGACCGCTGCATCGAGCGCGGCTTCGGCTATTCGCAGTTCAAGGCCTGCGACGCCAACGGCAACGTCACCGGCACGGTCGAGTTGCCGAGCCTGCTGGGTCCGGGTTATCCGGCCACCATCGGTATCATGCGCTACGCGGTGCACAGCGTTCTGGCTGAGGAGCTTGCCGCGCAGAAGGTGCCGGTGCGGCTCGGCCTGAGCGTCGAAACACTGACGCAGGATGACAACGGCGTCGATGTGACATTCACCGATGGCGCACCCGGCGGCTACGACTTGGTGGTGGGGACCGATGGTACGAACTCGCGAGTCCGCGAGCTGCTGTTCGGGCCGAAGCACCAGCCCTATTACACGGGACAGGTGAACTGGCGCGCGACGGTGAGCCGGCCTCCCGACGTGCTGTGCCGCCACTCCTATTTCGGGCCGACCAACAAGTCCGGCTTCAACCCGATCTCGCAGACCGAGATGTATGTCTACATCCTGCAGAACATTCCGGAGAAACCGCGCTGGGAGCCAGAGGAATGGCCGGGCATCATCCGCGGCCTGCTGGCGGAATTCGGTGGCGCGCTCGGCCGCGCCCGCGACGAGATTGTCGACCCCGACCAGCTCATCTGCCGACCGGTCACGTCGCTCATGATGCCGCCGCCATGGTACCGCGGCCGCGTCATCATCATCGGCGATGCCGCGCACACCACCACGCCGCAACTCGCGAGCGGCGCCTCGATCGCGATCGAAGATTCGATTCTGCTGACGATGCTGTTGCAATCCGATCAGCCGATCGCGGCGGTGCTGGAGAATTTCATGCGACGGCGCTACGAGCGCTGCCGGATGATCGTCAAGAACTCTGAACAGCTCGGCGAGTGGGAAAAGAACCCGAACGCGCCGGACATCGACGTGGTCGGCACCATCGACCGCTCCTACAAGGCGCTGGCGCAGCCGATCTGACGGAGCACCCCATGCAACGCTGGATCGCCGCCGGTTTGTTGACGACCCTGCTGGCGGTTCCCGTACATGCGCAGAACGCCGCCGATTTTTACCGCGGCAAGACCGTGACGCTGATCGTCGGCTACAGCGTCGGCGGCGGCTATGATACCTATGCGCGCATCCTCGCCAGGCACATCGGCAAGCACATTCCCGGTCAGCCGAGCGTCGTGGTGCAGAATATGCCGGGCGCCGGCAGCCTGCGGGCGGCGAACTACCTCTTCAACGTCGCGCCGAAGGACGGCACCGTGATCGGCATGTTCAGCCGCGGCACGGCGATGGAGCCTCTGATCGGCCAGAGCGCCACGCAGTTCGACGCGATGAAATTCACCTGGCTCGGCAGTGGCACCGAGGAAGCAAGCGTGTTCGTGCTCTGGCATACCGCGCCGGTGAGGACCTGGGCCGACATGCTGACGACGTCCTTCAGCGTCGGCGGCGAAGGCTCCGGCTCCGATCCCGACGTCTATGCGTCGCTGTTGAAGAACAGCTTCGGCGCCAAGCTGCGCCTCGTCACCGGCTATCCCGGCACCGCCGAGATAGCCCTCGCGCTGGAGCGGGGCGAGATGGACGGCCGGGCAAGCTGGTCATGGTCGAGCATCAAATCCCTGAAGCCCGACTGGATCGCGCAGAAGAAGGTAAACCTGCCGATCCAGCTCAACCTGACCAAGAATCCGGAATTGCCACAGGTGCCGATGATCATGGACTTCGCCAAGGACGACCGGCAGCGCGCCAGCCTGAAGATCATCCTCAGCCGCCAGACCATGGGCCGGCCGTTCATGGCGCCGCCGGGCCTGCCTGACGACCGCAAGGCGGCGTTGCGCGCGGCGTTCGACGCAACCATGAAGGACCCGGAGTTCATCGCCGAGGCGAAGGCGCGCGGCCAGGAGGTCAACCCGGTGAGCGGCGCGGAGATCGACAAGCTGCTCGCCGAACTCTACGCCACGCCCAAAGACATCGTGGAGGAGACGAAGCGCGCGGTCGCGCGGCCGTAATGCCGGGCAAGCGCAATATGCGAAAAGCCGCATGCCCGACCGCCCGGCGTTCCTGCTAGCATCAGATCAATCAACGGAGGACCGCATGGGCCAGGTCGTCACGTTTTCCCAGCTCCCGGCAAGCCCCGTCGCCGACGGCATCGCCAGTGCGCCGATCAAGGCGGACGTCAAGGAAATGGCCGCCGAGCTTGTGCGCATCGCGCCGGGCAAGCGCTGGACTGATATCGCGCCGCGCGGCTGCGACCTTTATCTTTTCATGCTCAACGGCGCCGCGATGATCGCGGCCGCGGGCGACGAGCGCCGGATGCCAACGCAGGCGTTCGCAACGGTCCAGGAGGGGACGGAGTTCACGGTCAACAACGCAACGACCGCGCCAGCGGACGTGGTGAAGGTGATCGCTCCGCCGCTGGACAGCGGACGCTCGCTCAAGGGCTTCAGCGACGGATTGTCGGTGATCGAGCGCGGCCACGCGCCGGTGAAGGTCTTGCCGCAGGACCACAAGACGCGGCTCTATTTCGTCGACAAGGAGGCCGCGCACTCCGAGCGCGCCCACGCCATGATCGTAATCTACGACAAGGACACGCTGACAGCGATGCACATGCATCCCGACGCGGAGAGCCTGTTCGTAATTCTGGACGGTGCAATCCAATTCACCATCAATGGCAAGGACGAGGTGGTGAAGCCCGGCCAGGCCGCGCTGTTCGGCTCCAACGACCGGCACAGCCTTCGCGCGGCGGACGGCGTGACGGCCGCGAGCTTCCTCGAGTTTCACATCCCGGCTGGCTACACGACGGTGTACGGGTAGAACGGCATTCTCTTCTCACTTCCCCGCTCTCATCTCCTCCCGCGCCGCCTTCACCGCCTTGATGATGTTCTGGTAGCCGGTGCAACGGCAGAGATTCGACGACAGCACATCGAGCAATTCTTCGTCGCCGATGTCGGGGCGCTGCTCCAGCGTGTTGACGGCGAGCATCAGGAAGCCCGGCGTGCAGAAGCCGCACTGCAGGCCGTGATGCGCGATGAACGCACGCTGCAAAGGGTGCAGCCGCCGGCCGTCGGCCAGTCCCTCGACGGTGCGTATCTGCTTGCCGTCCGCCTGAACCGCGAACATCAGGCACGAGCGCACCGCCTCGCCCTCGACGATCACCGTGCAGGCGCCGCACACGCCATGCTCGCAGCCAATGTGCGTGCCGGTCAGCCCGCATTGGTCGCGGATGGTGTCGACCAGGGTGCGTCGCGGCTCGACCTGCACCGGATAATCGCGGCCGTTGACGCTCAGGGTGATGTCGAGCTTGTCGGTCATCTTTACTTCGGCAAAAATTCCCCGAACTTCTCGCGCACCAGCGTCTCCACCTCGGCGCTGACGCGCACCTCGCGCGGGAAGGTGTCTCTCCGGCCGAACGGTTTGCAGGCGTCGATCACGACGCGGGCGTTGCGCGGATCCTTCACCGAATAGGCCATCGGGTCGAGCGCCGACGACCAGCAGCCGCGCAGCACCTCCATGCCCTCGCGCGGATCGAACCGCGTGCACATCGCCCAGATCACCTTGTCGATGTCGGCGGGGTTGATGTCCTCGTCGACCACCACGACGAAGCGATTGACGTAGGCCCCGGCGTGGCACTGCGAGGCGATCAGCCCGGCCTGCTTGGAATGGCCGGCGTACATCTGCTTGATCGAGACCGTGAGCCAGAGCCGGCTGCCGCCGGCCGCATGCGACCACACGCCCCGCACCTCCGGCACGCCCGCCGCCTCGAGCTGGTTCCACACCGCGCCGGAGCGATACGAGCCGCGATAGAATGAGTCGTCGTCCGGCGGAATGCCGGGAATCGCGCCGAGCAGAATCGGATTGTCGCGATACATCATGGTTTCGATGCGGATCACCGGCTCTTTCTTCAGGCCGCCGGCGTAATAGCCGGTCCATTCGCCGAGCGGACCTTCGTCGCGCTTGTCATTCGGATGGATAAAGCCCTCGAACGCGATCTCGGCATGCGCCGGGATCGGCAGGCCGGTCTTCGGCCCGTAGATCACCTCGACCGGCTCGCCGAGCAGGCCGCCCGCCGCGTCGTATTCGTTCTTGCCATGCGGGATTTCGAGGCCGGCGATCATGAACAGCGCGGGATGCATGCCGCACACCACCGCGACCGGGCACGGCAGGCCGCGTTCGAAATATTTCTTCTGGATCATGTCGCCGTGCTTACCCTTGGAGCACATCACGGTGGCGACCTTCTTGTCGTGCGCCTGCACGCGGTAGGCGCCGTAGTTGATCCAGCCGGTGTCGGGGTCCTTCATCACCACCATGTCGCCGGTGCCGATGTAGTAGCCGCCGTCGTGCTCATGCCACTTCGGCACCGGGATCTTGAACAGGTCGATGTCGTCGCCGGTTTTCACGTTCTCCAGCAGCGCGCCGTGCTTCACCTCGACCGGCGGGAAGGTCTTGGCTTCCTTCATGTACTTACGCCAATGCTTGACCAGCTCGATCTCGCTGCCGTCCGCCGGGTTGCCCATCGTCATGTTGATGCGGCGATTCGACGTGAGGATGTTGGCGAGGATGCGGAAGCCCTTGGGGTAACCGGGAATGTCGTCGAACAGCACCGCGGGATTGCCGATCTTGCGCTGATAGATGTCGACGATGCCGCCGATCTCCCGCTCGCGCTCAGCGCCGCTGATGTGCGTCACCTCGCCGGCCGCTTCCATCTCGGCGAGCCAGACGCGCAGGTCCTGCTTCGACGCGTTGGCGCCGCGGGTGGTGCGCGGATCGACGATGGTGTTCATGGCGATTTCCTTCGAATGCCAAACGATTGTAGCCACTCTTTCCATTGTCGTCCCGCGAAGGCGGGGACCCATAACCACGACTCTCACTTGGGGCACCATGGGTCCCCGCCTTCGCGGGGATGACAGCGGAGCAAACCAACGCTCCGCCGCCCGATATCGCGGCCTCGGGCTGGCCTCATTCCGATTGCGCGTCCTTCAAAGTGTGAGGGAGGCGCGGGACGCCTGGGCTCCGGCGGACCCACGGGCCTCGATGTCTCGCGACTTCGAGGCGATCCGGATTGGTAGTGCCGCAAGTCCGTCCTTCGTCCGACGTCCCGCGCGCGGTGTTTGAGGCTTGCTCCGTGAGACCCCCGGTGAAGTTTCCGAATGTCGAGAAATCAAGGACTTACGCTGCCAACCCCCCTATCGGCGCGCATAGGAGGCAAAGGCCAATTTAGCCGTTTGCCAAACTGCCAGACGCGCCCCGTTCTGCGAGGCGCAGCCCCAATAACGTAACCCGGCGCAGCCTGCGGAAGCGGGCGCGCCGGGTTGAATGGGGAGCCGGGAAGCCCCCGTTATATCGTCCGTACCGCCAGCCCGCCAGCCGCAAGCTCCGTCGCATCGGAGGCGCGGTGATGAGTAAATACCCATGGATGCCGCTTTGGGTCGGCGATTTCCTTGGCGACACGGCGCACCTCAACGCAGCCGAGACGGGAGCCTATTTGCTCCTGCTCATTCACCTCTGGCTGAACGGCACGTTGCCGAATGACGACCGAAAACTTGCGAGGATTGCCAGAACCACGCCGCGTCAATGGAAGGCCATGCGGGACACAATCGTGCAGTTTTTTGACGCTGGATGGACGCACGAACGCGTCACTGCAGAGCGCATGCGCGCCGCTGAGATTTCCGCGAAAAGGCGCATGGCTGTTGGAAAACGGCGCGACCGCAATTTTACAATTGTATCTACAAATGTAGGACAGTCACAGTCACATTCACTTAAAGAGAGGATGGCCAATCAAGCTGCAAAGGAAAAACAGCAGTTAGCCGAGCGAGAGGAATTCGAGAAACACCGACGTGCCGCGCCAACGCGCGCCGAGTTTGAGCGAAAGTTTGGACGCCGCGACCCCACTTGAGCGGTATGCACGCATTTTGATTTGCATCAACACAGAGCGCAGGCGACAGGCGCAAGCTGCGGTTTGGCCTCGGCGCACCCAGTGTCTCCCACCTCCAAACCCGTTCCTCCGGGTCAGGTGCGTCGGGGTCTTAACAAGTGGAACCCGGAACCGCCGTCACCCGCGTAGCAGCTATGCTCGGCTGAGCGGTAATTGGGTGAGGCTATGTCAGCATTGCTGGCTTTTTTTCGCGAGGTTACCGGCGACGATGACGGTTGAGTTCGCGCTACACCGCTTTGTCTCCATCCCCCCGGACCCAAACCAGCGGCGAGCGAACTCAAAACCCCGGAGAAACCCTCCGGGGTTTGTTTGAACAGGTCGCGCCGCCTCGCGCTTGATGCGGTCGAGCGTTAGGCGCTCCCCGGATAAACAACTGGTATTTTGGCACCTGCTTGTGTTGCAACATTCCTATGCGAATTGGCGTGAGCTAGTCGTAGCGCCAACAGCGTAGGGTATCTGCGGCTGAGGGGACCGATGCCTAAAATCATCTTTTGCGCCAAATGCGCCAAGCGGATGAGAGCAGAGTTGCGCATTGCCTCCGCCGATCCCGAGCGCCGCTATTACTTCAGTTGTGAATGCGGGTCATATCGTGTCGTTTCGGAAGATGACTACGGTTTGTATGTGCGGGTGGAACAGGCGAAAGGCCACTCGATCAAGATTAGAAATCCTAATCCGTCGCAAGCTCGCTGAAGGCGCGCCGTTTCGCTGCGCTGCCGGTTAAGGCATGAGCGCGAACGTGACGAGCTGACGCTGGATGCGATGTCGTTCAAATCAGCGCCATCACCGGCCATCGTGATCTGCGCGAGCTTCAAGTTTACATCGCGGACCGTGACCAACGCCTCGCGGCGCAGCGGGCTGTCGCTGCGATGCCGAGGGCGAACCGCGAACGTTCGATTGCCAAACCGCCAGCCCAGTTTGGCAAAACGGGAAAAAAGGTCAGCAACATCAGTGAGGGAGTTTGATGATGAACAGTCCCCGGTGGACTGACTTTTCAGAACCCCTAGAGCCCAATGGCTCGTCGTCGGGGCCTATCCACCGCTTTGGGCCGCCGCCGATGCCTAACGGTTGGAACCGCCGTACGGCGTCGACTTCCAAGGACCCGGTGTTGCGAAGCTGTCGCTACGGGACCTCACGGCTTGGGCCGC
>JBEVIJ010000045.1:0-3763 GCA_040510745.1 Xanthobacteraceae bacterium | reverse complement strand
GCCGAGTTTTTGGACCGCGCCTTTGCCCACCCTACGAGCTACGAGCTACGAGCTACGCCAGGCTGCGGCGGTAGTCGGTCGGGGTCTCGCCGGTCGATTTGCGGAAGGCGGCGGTGAACGAGCTGGCCTCGCTGAACCCGACGTCGAGCGCGATCTCCGTCACCGACAGCGCTCGTTGCGCCAGCAGGCGCTTGGCGCGCTCGATGCGCCGCTCGGTCAGGTAGCGGTGCGGCGGGACGCCGAACGATTGCTTGAACGCGCGGGAAAAATGATACGGGCTGAGCTGCACCAGCCCCGCCAGCGACGCCAGCGAGACCTCCTTGGCGAGATGCTCCTCGACGTACTGCATCAGCTTGTTCTGCTGCCAGCCGGGGAGCCCGCCGCGCAGGTCCTCGGCGGGCGATGCGCCGCCGTCGTTCATGCGCGCGAGCTCGTGCGCGAGCGCGATGCCGAGCGCCTCGACGTAGGGGCGCTGCGACCGGCACGGATAGAGCTGGGCCTTGAGCTTGACGACGGTCGCCCAGAGATCGCCGTCGAAGAAGAACAGGCGCGGCCGGAACGCGATGTCCGCGAAGCGCAGCTCGGGGCAGAGCGCCGGACCCTGCGGGTCGATGAACAGGTTGGTGCAGCGGGTCAGGGCGCGCGGCTTCTGCCAGCCGTAGAACCGGCAGCCCGCCGGAATGAAGGTCATCTTCCCGCTCCAGGCGCGCCGGTTCGACCGCGGCAGGCCGTCGAGCAGCGTTTCGCCGTCGTGGCGCTCGGCGCGATCGGACGCGATCAGCAGGTGGCGGGTGCCGTTGAACTCGTAGTCGAACGATTCGTGCCGGATGACCTCGATCTGCTCCGCCTGCACGAAGCCCCAATCGGACCTCTGGCGCCGGGCGATGGCGGGAGGATCGACCGCAAAATGCGGAATCTGCGTCGTCGAATTGCCGAAGCCGCTCATGTCAGGCTCCATTTCGCAAGATCGAGCAAAAGCAGCAAAGCGCGACAAGCAGCGTCGCGGAATGTCGCATAGGGTCCGCCGCAATGACGGACGAGCGAGCATGCGAGATCGCGTGTCCAATCATGTCCGATTTGTGACGAAAGCCCGTGGCGCTCGTCACGTTCCAGCGAACAGATCCGGCGGGTGGTGCCGGAGGAGGGCGAAAGTGATCATTGCGATGGATACCGGTGAACGCATGACGGTGCGCGTCACGCGCCGCTTTGGCGCAGCGCCGCAGCGCGTCTTCGACGCCTGGCTCGATGCCAAGACGGCGGGCAAATGGCTGTTTGCGACGGCGAGCGGCCGCAGCGAGTGCGTGGAGATCGACGCGCGCGCGGGCGGCTGGTTCTACATCGTGGAGCGGCGCGACAACGAGACCGTCGACCATGTCGGCGAATACATCGAGCTCGTGCGTCCGCGCCGGCTCGTGTTCACGCTGTTCGCGGAGAAATACTCGCTGCAGTTCGAGCGGGTGACCGTCGTGCTGGCGCCGCTCGGCGCCGGATGCGAGCTCGAGCTGACCCAGGAGACCAGGTCGGAGCTCGCCCCGCGGGTGCGCCGCTGCTGGATCGAGATGCTCGATCGGCTTGCCGCGCTGCTCGAGGCGAGCGGCCGCGACGTGGCGCTGCCCGAGGTCAGGGTCGCCGGCCGGCGCTGATGGGCGGTACGAACGCATGTCCGGTTCAGCTCAGTGTGTGCAGGTCGCGCCGCAGGCGGTCGGGCCGCCCGCGCGGCAGCAGGCGGTCGACCTCGGCATGGGTGCGCCGCCACACCGGCACCGCGCGCGCCAGCAGCGCCCGCCCCGAAGGCGTGAGCTTGAGCCGGCGGCTGCGCCGGTCGTCGGCGTCGATCGCCACCGCGACCAGGCCGCGCCGGTTGAGCGGCTTGAGCGCGGCGGTGAGCGTCGTGCGGTCCATCGCCAGCAGCGAGGCGACCGAGCCGATGCTGGGCGGCTCCGGCCGGTTGAGCGACATCAGCATCGAATACTGCCCGCTGGTCAGGCCGAGCGGGCGGAACGCGTCGTCGAAACGCCGCGCCAGCGCCCGCGCCGCGCGCTGCAGGTGGAGGCACAGGCAGGTGTCCCGCACGAGACGCGTGGTCTCGAAGGGAATCTCGGCCGCCTTTGACATGCCATAATTATGTTGATATCAACCTATCACGTCAAGCGTGAATTCGCGGGAACCCGGGCGGCGGACGGGGAGGGTGGAACCGGCGCGACGCGGAACCGGCGCAGCGCAATCCTGGTTGTCACCGCAAGCGCGGACGCCCGCGGCACCGGCCGCCGATTCCTGCATCCGCACAGCCAACCGATCCACGAACGTGAAGGGAGTAGCTCATGCAGCTGACGGCACAAAAGATCACGCCATGCCTGTGGTTCGACAGCCAGGCCGAGGAGGCGGCGAAATTCTACGCCTCCGTGTTCAAGAATTCGAAGGTCGGAAAAATCAGCCGCTACGGCAAGGAAGGGTTCGAGATTCACGGCAAGAAGGCCGGAACGGCAATGACCGCGGAGTTCGAGATCGAGGGGCAGAAGTTCGTCGCGCTGAACGGCGGCCCGCACTTCAAGTTCAACGAGGCGGTGTCGTTCCAGGTGCACTGCGAGAACCAGCAGGAGATCGACTACTTCTGGAGCAAGCTCGCCGAGGGCGGTCAGGAGAGCCGCTGCGGCTGGCTGAAGGACAAGTTCGGGCTCTCCTGGCAGGTGATCCCGCGGGCGCTGACGCAGATGCTGCTGGACGAAAATCCCGAGACGGCGCAGCGTGTCATGAGATCGATGCTGCAGATGCGCAAGATCGACATCGCCGCGCTCAAGCAGGCGCAGGCCGCCTGAGCGCGGCCACGCACGATCGTACCAACGTCGAATTCAAAAAGGAGAGAGACCATGCCAGTGCCTTACCTGTTCTTCGATGGCCGCTGCGAGGAGGCGATCGCCTTCTACAAGAAGGCGCTCGGCGCCGAGGTCGAGATGATGATGCGCTTCAAGGAAGCCCCGGAGCAGCCGCCGCCCGGCGTGCTGGCGCCGGGCAGCGACAACAAGGTCATGCACGCCTGCCTGCGCATCAACGGCAGCTCGGTGATGGCGTCCGACGGCTGCGCCCAGCAGGGCAAGCCGAAGTTCCAGGGCTTCTCGCTCTCGGTCAACGCCAAGGACGAGGCCGAGGCCGACCGCATGTTCGCGGCGCTCGCCGACGGCGGCAAGGTGGAGATGCCGCTCGGCAAGACCTTCTTCGCCAAGCGCTTCGGCTCGGTCTCCGACCGCTTCGGCGTCGGCTGGATGGTGATCGTGGCGCCTTGAGCGGAGGCGCCGCAGCCGCGCGTGCATTGTGGCGCCGCAGGGCCACGGTCTGGATGGGTGATCGTGGCGGCGCCGCTCTGTTGCGCTGCGCGTGTCGCGAGAGCCAGACCTTGGCGCCATCTCCGCCAGCGTTGAACTCGCCGTCGTCATTCCGGGGCGCGCCGAAAGGCGCGAACCCGGAATCCATCCGCCCTATCGACCGCGCGCCGGGCCCCGATCAATTTCTGCAAAATCGGCTGATGGAGCGCCGTCAGCCATCGCGGCTGGAAATATGTTCGAGGATCGCTTCTTGTGCTCTGTGTCAGGGTGCCATCCGAGGATCGCGAGCATCACAAAGAAGCCAACGACATAGGCGACTGCGACATACCACCCGTGGCGGAGCCAGCGTGCGACCGACTTTGCCTCCGGATACATGTTGGAAAGCGCGACGCCGGCCGACGAGCCGAACCAGATCATCGAGCCGCCGAAGCCGACGGCGTAAG
>JBEVIJ010000044.1:0-33956 GCA_040510745.1 Xanthobacteraceae bacterium | reverse complement strand
TCGCGCACATGCTCAACGCGGCTTACCTCACCACGGCTTTCGTCGTGCTTGCGGTCGGCGCGCGCTATCTGATCGCCGGCAAGCATATCGAGCAGGGCCGGACCATGTTGCGCATGGCCATCGGCCTCACCGCCATCCTCGCGCCGCTGCAACTCATCATCGGCGACCAGCACGGCCTCAATACGCTGCAACACCAGCCGATCAAGATCGCGGCGATGGAAGCGCATTGGGACGGCAGCAAGCCCGGCGACCTCGTGCTGTTTGCGTGGCCCGACGAGAAGGCGGAGCGCAACCATTTCGAAATCTCGATTCCGAAGGGCGCGTCGCTGATCCTCACGCACGATCCCAACGGGCTGTTCCCCGGCCTCAAGAGCGTGCCGCCGTCGGAGCGCCCGCCGGTCGTCCCCGTGTTCTTCGCGTTCCGCATCATGGTCGGCCTCGGCCTCGTCATGATCGCGGCCGGCCTGATCGGCGCGCTGCTGTGGTGGCGCGGACGGCTGTTCGACACGCGCTGGTATCTGTGGCCAGCGTCGATGTCGTGGTGGATGGGCTTCGTCGCTGTCATCTCAGGCTGGGTGGTGACTGAAAGCGGACGCCAGCCCTGGATCGCGCACGGCATCCTGCGCACCGCCGACGCGATCTCGCCGGTGCCCGCCGCGACGATCGCATCGACGCTCGCACTGTTCGTGCTGGTCTACGGCATCGTGTTCACCATGGGCCTCTATTACATCAATCGCCTGATCGTGAAGGGACCGCAAGGCCGCGCGATCGAGGCGCCGGAAATGGGCTCGCCGGTGCGGCCGCTGTCATCCGCGGCTGAGGCTGGCCGCGAAGCACTCGGACATTAGGGAGGGAGATTAGCCATGGAATGCTATCTCCCTGTTATCTGGGCCGCGCTGATCGGCACCGCGGTCGCCATGTATGTGGTGCTCGACGGCTTCGATCTCGGCGTCGGCATCCTTTTCCCGTTCGCCAAGAACGAGCGCGAGCGCGACCAGATGATGAATTCGGTCGCGCCGTTCTGGGACGGCAACGAAACGTGGCTGGTGCTGGGCGGCGGCGGATTGTGGGTCGCGTTCCCGCAGGCCTACTCGGTGATCATGCCGGCCTTCTACCTGCCGGTGATCGTGATGCTGCTCGCGCTGGTGTTCCGCGGCGTCGCGTTCGAGTTCCGCTGGATAGCGGTGACCAGCAAGCGCTACTGGAACTTCGCCTTCGCGGCGGGCTCGACGCTTGCCGGGCTGTGCCAGGGCATCATCCTCGGCGGCCTGATCCAGGGCGTACGCATCGAGAATGGCGTATTCGCCGGCGGCGCGTTCGACTGGGCGACCCCGTTTGCGCTGCTGTGCGGTGTCGGCGTGGTCGCCGGCTACGCGCTGCTTGGCGCCACCTGGCTGGTGATGAAAACCGATGGCGCGGTCGCCGACCGCAACCGAGCGCACGGCAAGCTGCTGCTGGCCGTGGTGCTCGGCTTCATGGGCGCGGTGAGCCTGTGGACGCCGCTCGCAGTGCCGCGCATCGCCGAGCGCTGGTTCTCGCTGCCGAACTTGTTTTATCTCTGGCCAGTGCCGGCGATCACGGCGCTCACCGCGTTCGCGGCATGGCGCTGGCTCGAAGCGGGACGCGACATTCCGCCGTTCCTCGCCTCGATTGCGCTGTTCCTGCTCGGCTATCTCGGTCTTGTGATCTCGTGGTTCCCGTACCTGGTGCCGCCTTCGTTGACGATCTGGGATACCGCCGCCTCGCCCTCGAGCCAGATGTTCATGCTGGTCGGTACGCTGGCGCTGCTGCCGGTGATCCTTGGCTACATCGTGTTCGTGTACTGGCTGTTCCGGGGCAAGGTGCGGGCAGGCGAAGGCTATCATCAGCACTGATCTACCGCGCAGGTGCAGACGACGTGCTCGGCCGGATCACGCCCCAGCCGATCCGCGTCAATGGCAAGCGGCCCTGGAAGCGGCGCTCGAACGCGCGCGGCACTTCGGCGACCAATCCCGGGAAACGCTGCTGGATCGCCGGCGGCGGCAGCCCGCGCGTGGTGGTCGCCGGCCAGACGACGACCGCTCCCTTGGCTGCGATGTCCTGCGGCGTGACCCACGGCGACAGCGCGGGCGTGGCAAAGAATTCGAGGCTTGGCCGGCTCGGCGCGGTCAGTGCAACAAGAGCCGCCGTGTACGTGTCGCCGGTGACGACCGCCAGCGGCCGCCCGGTGCGGCGCTCGAAGCTCTCGGCGAAGAAGCGGCCCATCTCGGCGGCCGGCTGCGCGACCCTGAGATCGACCGCAAACGTCCACGGCAAGAGCGCAATCGCGATGGCCACGATTAGCGGCGGCAACAGCAGCAGCATCGCCCAGGTGTGTTGCGTGAGGCGCTGGTGGACGATGCGGATGCGGTCCGGTGCCAGGACAATCACCGCCAGCGCCGTGAGCACGGGCAGCGCCGGCACGAGGAAATTTTCCACGCGGCCGGTGAACAGCGCGGCGAGACCGATCGCAGCGGCAGGCAGGAGCGCGAGGCAATAGACGAACGTCCGTGCATCCGGATCGACGGGCGCGCGCTCAACCTCGGCGGCGGGACCGCGCGGCGACAGCGTGAAGCCGCGGGCGAGCAGCACCAGCACGACGAGACCCGCGTGACCTATGACCAATAAGCCAAGAAGCCCTAACCAGGTCCATGCGTTGTCGGCGACAGCCGCGAGGCCGGCGAAGCTCACGGTGTCGAGGAGGTTGGTCTGCTCGATCCAGATCAGATGACGGTAGAACACCAGGATGAGGATGGCGCCGCCGATATAGGGCTCCGGCCAGGTGAACTGCTCGCGGCCGCGCTTGCTGACCAATGCGAAAACGAGCAGGAGCCCAATCAGCAGCAAACCGGAATAGGCCGTGAGCAGCAAGAGACCGGCTTCCAAGCCGACCGCGAGCCAGTAAATCCGCCGCCCCTGCCCGGCTGCCCGCCAATAATGCAGCAGCATCAGCGCCCACAGCGCCGCCGCGAGCATCGCCGGCCTGAACTCGACCGTCGCCACGCCGAACGCAGCGATGCCAGCCATCAGCAGCACCGCGAGCACAGCGTGGCGCGGACCGACCACAATGCGGCCGAGCGAGAACGCCGCCCACAGGATGACGAGCACGCAGGCCTGCGAGAGCAGGTAGACGGCGAACATGCCGCCGATGCGGAAGGCGCCTTCAGCCAGCCAATACGCGAGCGGCGGGCCGTATGGATTGCCGAGCCCGGTTTCATGCGCCACGGCGAGCATCTCGGCGAGCTCGCCGGGCGGCGCCGCGTAGAACAGCGACGGCGCCAGCGTCCAGAGCGCAGCCTGCGTCAGCGCCGCAGCCCAAAAGATCGCGACCGGGCGCGTTCGTATCAACTCGATGAAAAGGGAAACTCGATGCATTCGCCCGCACGGCGCCGGAAGGCGCTCCAAACGGAACGCAGCTAACCCCGCGGACGCTAGAGAGGCAACCGCGTTTCGACGTCTTGGGTGGCAGCCGGCTGGGCCGCATACAGCGCGGAGACCGGTGCGAACGAGCGGCGGTGGTGGATGGTGGGGCCTAGCTTTTCCAGCGCCTGGAAATGCTCCGGCACGCTGTAGCCCATGTGGCGCTCGAAGCCGTAGCCGGGATGCGCGGCGCCGAGCCGCACCATCAGCCGGTCGCGCGTCACCTTGGCCACGATCGACGCCGCGGCGATCGAAACCACCAGCGCGTCGCCCGAGATCACCGCCTGGCAGTCGCAGCCCGCGTCGATCTTGTCGCGGCCGTCGACGAAAACCAGCGTCGGCCGCACCGGCAAGGCCCGCACCGCACGCGCGAGCGCCCACAGCGAAGCCTGCAGGATGTTGTCGCGGTCGATGCGTGCGATCGAGCCGAACGCCACCGCCACCTGCGCGGTGGCGCAGATCTTCTCGTAGAGCCTCTCGCGCTCATCGCGGTCGAGCTTCTTGGAATCGTTGAGGCCGCGAGGGATGCGTTTCGGATCGAGCACCACCGCCGCCGCGACCACCGGCCCCGCGAGCGGGCCGCGCCCGGCTTCATCGCAGCCCGCCACCGGGAAAATGCCGCGCTTCATCGCCGCGCGTTCACGGCGGAACGTTGGATGGACGACGGCTTCGGACAGATCGAGACGCGCGACTTTCGCGGTGGCTGAACGACTCATGCGCGCAGAGTGCGCCACCAGCCAGGCGAGTCAATCGCGCGCCGCGACGCCTAGGTGAATGGCGGGGAAAAGGTCTAGTCCGGTAGGATCAGCCGGCCGTCTTCCGTGAAATCGAAGCCGGGCGCCGTCACCACCTCCCACGCATGGCCGTCTGGATCTGCGAAATAGCCACGATAACCGCCATAGTCGGTCTTTCCAGGATTGCGGAGCGGTTTGGCTCCCGCCGCGATGGCGCTAGCGAACGCGGAATCGACCTCCTCAGCCGTCTTGCAGTTCCAGGCGAGGCTCATGCCGCGGTACGCCGACACCGGTTCCGCGGGCAAAGCCTCGTCCTCGGCGAGCAGTTTCCAATGCCACAGCGCCAGCACCACCCCGCCGGCGTCGAAGAAGGCAACCTCGTCGCCAGTCGCGCGGACCTTCCGCTCGAAGCCGAGCGCCTCGTAGAACCGCAGGCTGGCGCGAAAATCACGCACGCCAAGCGTCACAACGGTCAGGCGCTGCGTGCCGCTCACGACGCGAATAGGCTGAGTTGCTGAGCGCGCGGATGCGGCGACCTGAAGTGCCCGGTAGTCAAAGCGATCTTGTGCCGATTGAGGCCGAGCTTCTCGCAGGCCGTCTCGAATCGGCGCCCGATCATCCAGGCGTACGGCCCCTCGCCCTTCATGCGCCGGCCGAACGTGGAGTCGTAGTCCTTGCCGCCGCGCGTGTCGCGAATGAGCTTGAACACATGGGCGGCGCGATCGGGGAAGTTCGCCTGCAGCCATTCGTGGAATAGGTCGCGCACCTCGAGCGGCAGCCGCAGCATCACGTAGCCGGCGCCTTTGACGCCGGCGAGCGCCGCAGCGTCGAGGATGCGCTCGATCTCCATGTCGTTGATGGCGGGGATGACGGGCGCGACCATCACCGAGGTCGGAACGCCCGCGCGCGAGAGCTGGCGCAACGCCTCCAGGCGGCGGCCCGGCGTCGCGGCACGCGGCTCCATGGTGCGGGCGAGCTTTGCATCGAGCGTGGTGACCGAGATTGCGACCTTGACCAGGTTGCGCTCCGCGAGCCGCGCCAAGATGTCGAGATCGCGCAGGATCATTGCCGACTTGGTGACGATGCCAACCGGGTGTCCGGCACGCTCCAGCACCTCGAGGATGCCGCGCATCACCTGGTACTTACGCTCAATCGGCTGGTACGGGTCGGTGTTGGTACCGATCGCGATGGTTCGCGGCTGGTAGCTGGCGGCCGAAAGCTCCTTCTCCAGCAGCGCAGGCGCATCCGGCTTCACGAATAGCTTGGATTCGAAATCCAAGCCGGGCGACAGCCCGAGATATGCATGGGTCGGGCGCGCAAAGCAGTACACGCAGCCATGCTCGCAGCCGCGATAGGGATTGATCGAACGGTCGAAGGAGATGTCCGGCGAGTCGTTTCGGGTGATGATCTTGCGCGTTGAGTCGATCGAAACCGTGGTCTGGAACGGCGGCAATTCCTCAAGACTCTGCCAGCCGTCGTCGAACGCGATGCGCGCAATCTCCTCATAGCGGCCCGAGGCATTGGAAAGCGTGCCACGGCCACGGCGCCGCTCATGGCTGACGCCGGTGCCGAGCAGGCCGATGGTCTCAACGTCCCTCGCCGGCGCGGAGGGCACCAACGCCGGCGAGGCTTTGAGAACTGCCGATGGCTGCTTCATGGTTCGAGACCGTAGCCGGGATTTTAGAACAAAACAAGAACATAATTCTGCCCGCTACGCTCGACGGTGGATGGGCGCGAATACAACGCACGTTTCCGGAGTTGGTTCTCAGGGATGTGACGACAAGGCCGAATCCACAGGAGAATCCAATGAAATCATTGTGTGCGGCGGCGGCGCTGACGACAGCGGTTGTTCTTGCAGGCCTCCAACCAGCCAATGCTCAGCGCGAGGGCCCCTGGTGCGCCCACGTCGGGATCGGAGATGATTCCTATGTCGAGCGCTGCGATATGCTCTCATATGAGATGTGCCGGACCGAAATCTTCGCGCAGGGTGGCGCCTACTGCACGCAGAACCCGCGCTTCCGTGCATCGGCGGAAACCAGGAAGCAGCGCAAGGCCAAACGCAACAACCGGTAGGAGGCGCTTATGAAGGCGACGTCTGTTCTGGCACTCGCAGCCCTGGCCATGCTGGGCGGGACAGCGACCAGCCAGACGATCTACCAAGGGCCGTGGTGCGCGATCGTTATGATCGGCGAAGGATCGGTCGCGGAGCGCTGCGACATGCGCTCGTTCGAGATGTGCCAACTCGAAATCCGCGGTCAGGGCGCCAGCCACTGCACCCAGAATCCGCGTTACGCAGGGGTCGAACCGAAGCGCAGCAAGAGACAGCGCTTGCAATAGCGGGGGCAAGGCCACATTGCATGTCAGTGTCCGCGCCGCCACGGCGGGCGAGTGGAGATTTTCGTCATGCGCATCGGGTTGCTGTTTCCAGTCCTGGCCGTCGCATCGATAGGCTCGGCTGCGCCGAGCCTTGCCTATTACGAAGGACCGTGGTGCGCGCACCGGCAGATGGGCGGTGGCTTTGTCGAGAACAACTGCGGGATGATGTCGTACGAGCAATGCCGCGCGAACATTTTCGCAACCGGCGGCGCTTGGTGCACGCAGAATCCTCGTTACATCCCTTCGCCGGCCCCCGTCCGCCGCAAGGCCAAGCGGGCCCGCTAACCGCGGAAGATACTTGACTCAGTCAAGTATCTGGCCGACCGTGCGTACATGGCCCGGCCGCAAGGAAATAAGCAGGCAGGCAGTCACGTCTCCGCGGTTCGCCGCTTCAACCGCTTCTACACACAGCGGATCGGCGTCCTGCGTGACGGCTGGCTCGACAGCTCCTTTTCACTGAGCGAGGCGCGCGTGCTTTACGAGATCAAGCAGCGCGATCCCGCGACCGCGACCGACATCGGCCGCGATCTCGGGCTCGACGCCGGGTATCTCAGCCGGATGCTGCGGGGCTTCCACAAGCGCGGACTGATCCGCAAACAGGTGTCGCCCGGCGACGCACGGCAGACGCTGCTCTCGATGACCGCCGCGGGCGCCAAGGCGTTCGCGCCGCTCGAAGCGAGAACCAGGCAGCAGGTCACGGCCATGCTGCGCGGGATCGCCGAGCCGGAGCAGGACCGGCTGGTGTTGGCGATGCGGACCATCGAAACGCTGATGGATGGCGGGCCGAAGATCGAACCGGCCGTCACGTTGCGCGAACCGAGGCCAGGCGATTTCGGAACCATCGTGGCGCGCCATGCCATCCTTTACGCCCGGGAATACGGCTGGATTGAAAACTTCGAAGGGCTGTGCGCGCAGGTCGTCGCCGACTTCGTCAACAACTTCGATCCGAAGCGTGAGCGCTGTTGGATCGCCGAAGTCGACGGCCAGCATGCCGGCTCGGTGATGCTCGTGAAGGATACCGACGAAGGCGTCGCACGGCTGCGGCTCCTTCTCGTCGAACCGTCAGCGCGCGGGCTGGGCATCGGGCGCATGTTGACCGAGGAGTGCGTGGCGTTCGCCCAGTCATGCGGGTATCGGACGATCACGCTGTGGACCCATCAGGTGCTCACCGCGGCGCGGCACATCTATGAACGCTGCGGCTTCAAACTGATCTCGAGCGAACAGCGGCGCAGTTGGGGCCAGCAGGTCGTCAGCGAGCATTGGGAACTGGAGATCCAGGAGCCGCGCTAGACGGTCGCGCCTTTGGCCTTGGGACGGCGCAGGTGCTCGTCGAGCCGTGGCATCAGTTCGACGAAATTGCACGGCCGGAAGCGGTAGTCGAGCTGGTGCACCAAAATCTCGTCCCAGGCATCGCGGCAGGCGCCGGGCGAGCCCGGCACGCAGAAGATGAAGGTCGAGTTGGCGACGCCCGCGGTGGCGCGCGACTGGATGGTCGACGAGCCGATCTTGGGATAGCTCACCATATGGAACGCGGTGGAAAATCCCTCCATCCGCTTCTCGAACAACGCTTCGGCCGCCTCCGGCGTCACATCACGGCCGGTGAAACCGGTGCCGCCCGTGGTGACGATCACGTCGATCGCCGGGTCTGCGATCCAGGCGCGCAACTGCGCGCGGATCGCCTCGACGTCGTCCTGCACGATGGCGCGCCCGGCGAGCAGGTGTCCCGCCTTCTCGATGCGCTCGGCCAGCGTCGCACCGGACTTGTCATCCGCAAGGCTGCGGGTGTCGCTGACGGTCAGCACCGCGATCTTCAGCGGCACGAACTGGCGGGTCTGATCAAGGCTGGGCATTGGCGCATTGTCCCACCGGCCTTGCCGGTTGTCATTTACTGCGAAGCAACCTGGCCCGAGGCAAACGTATTGCATGACTTCACGTTGCCGGACTTGAAGCCGGTCATGAACCACTGCTGGCGCTGCGCCGACGAGCCGTGCGTGAAGCTGTCGGGCACCACGCGGCCCTGGGTTTTCTTCTGCAGCATGTCGTCGCCGATTGCGGCCGCGGTCTGCAGCGCCGCCTCGATGTCGCCCGGCTGCAGCAGCTTCCAGCGCTGCTCGGCGTGATGCGCCCAGACACCGCCGAAGCAATCCGCTTGGAGCTCGACGCGGACCTGGATGCGGTTCGCCTCCACCTTGTCGCCCGAGGCGCGCTGCGCCTGCTGGGCCTTCGGCAAAATGCCGAGCAGATTCTGCACGTGATGGCCGACCTCGTGCGCGATCACGTAGGCCTGCGCGAACTTGCACGCCTCTCCGTTGCAGCCGCGGAAGCGCCGCTCGAGATCGCGGAAGAACGAGGTATCCAGATACACTTCGCGGCTCGGCGGGCAGTAGAACGGGCCCATCGCGCTCTGCGCAAAGCCGCAGGCCGATTGGGTGGCGCCGGAGAAGATGATCAGCCGCGGCGCACGGTAGGTCTGGCCTTCCTTCTCGAAGATGCCCTTCCACGTCACCTCGGTGCTGCCCAGCACCGCGGAAACGAACTTGCCCGTATCGTCGCTCGGCGGCGCGGTCGGTTTGCGCGGATTGTTGTACGGCACTTCCTGGCGCTGCTGCTGGCCGCCAGTCAGTATCTCCGCACCGGTGATGAGCAGGCTTGGATCGATGCCGAGCGCCCAGCCGAGCAAACCGAGCACGATGACGCTGCCGATACCGAGCCCGCCGCCGCCGATCGGAAATCCGCCGCCGGGCCCGCCCGAATAGCCGCCGTCGTCACCGCCGCGGCGATCCTCGACGTTGTCGCTTTGCGGCAATTCATCCCAGCGCATCACTTCTCTCCGTCGCCTCAACCGGCAATTGTTGCCGGGTCCAAACCCCAAGTCCAATCGCAGTTTTACGCAGCGTCAAAAGAACCATGCCGCAAGTGGATTGTTCCGCATGGTTTGCAAGACCTTACCTGAAAAATTGCGCGGCTCCCATCAACTGAATGTTTACCTTGGCGGGGCATTCTCCAAAACGTCGGTTGTAGGTCCCGCGTCACCGGCCGCGTCGCCTGAGTATCAGAGTTCTGAGTCATGGGTGTGTCGCGTCGCGGGGCGTCCTCAAGGGCGCCCCGCGTCAGTTCTGAGTCCCCCGAATTCGCCGCTCCCAGCGCGCGAATTCTCGTCGGCGATTGCGTCGCCGAAATGGCGAAACTGCCGGCCGCCTCGGTCGATCTGATCTTCGCAGACCCGCCCTACAATTTGCAGCTTTCCGGCGACCTCAAGCGTCCTGACGATTCCAAAGTCGATGCGGTCGACGACGACTGGGATCAGTTCGCGAGCTTCAAAGCTTATGACGATTTTACCCGCGCCTGGCTCGCCGCGGCGCGCCGCGTGCTCAAGCCCGCGGGCACGCTGTGGGTGATCGGCTCGTACCACAACATCTTCCGCGTCGGCACGGTGTTGCAGGACATCGGCTTCTGGATCCTGAACGACGTGGTGTGGCGCAAAACCAACCCGATGCCGAACTTTCGCGGCCGCCGTTTCACCAACGCGCACGAGACGCTGATCTGGGCGGCGCGCGACGCCGCGGCCAAGGGATACACCTTCAACTACGAAGCGCTCAAAGCCGGCAACGAAGACATCCAGGTGCGCTCCGACTGGACCATCCCGCTGTGCACCGGCGAGGAACGGCTCAAGGGCGCCGACGGCAAGAAGCTGCATCCGACCCAGAAGCCGCAGGCGCTGCTCGCCCGCGTCATTCTCTCCGCGTCGCGGCCCGACGATCTGGTGCTGGACCCGTTCAACGGCACCGGCACCACCGGCGCGGTCGCCCGTCATCTCGGACGGCGCTACATCGGCATCGAACGCGATCCGGCCTACGCTGCCGCGGCGCTCAAGCGCATCCATGCGGTCAAGCCGCTCGAAGCGCCGACGCTGGCGCCGTTCATGACCGCGCGCGAGGCGCCGCGCGTGGCGTTCTCGTCGCTCCTGGAACGCGGCCTGATCTCGGCCGGTGCCAAGCTGGTCGACGCCAAGAAGCGCCATAAGGCGCTGGTGCGCGCCGACGGCGCGGTGTCGCTCGGCGAAAAGGTCGGATCGATCCATCGGATCGGCGCGCTGGCGCAAGGCTTGGGAGCTTGCAACGGCTGGACCTTTTGGCACGTCGAGACGCCCAAGGGCCTGATCTCGATCGACACATTGCGCGCCGCGTTCAGGGCGCAGACGGCGGACGCCTGAGCCGCCCCGCATAGCTCGGCTGCAATTCAATCAAAGCGTTCGAGCCGCAGCGTACTGTTAAGGCGCGGCGGCTTGGGCTACCATTTTTCCAACCCTTAAGAACACTCCGCCCAACGCGGCTTTTGTTGAACAAGGGAGGTTTTCATGCCAATCGGATTGCCCGCCGATCCCGGTACGCTGCGCAATCACAGCACCTGGTTCATCATCTACGGCGTCGTGATGTGCCTGTTCGGCCTGTTCGCCATCGCGGCCCCGGGTATCGCCACGCTGGCGGTGGGGCTCACAATGGGCTGGCTCCTGCTGCTGGGCGGGGCCATGGGCATCGTCGCGGTATTTTCATCGGGCCGCGCTGCGCCAGGCTTCTGGTGGAACCTCCTCACCGCAATCATCTGCGTACTCGCCGGGCTTTCGCTGCTCTTGAGGCCGGTTTCCGGCGTCATCACGCTGACCATCATCCTTGCCGCTTACCTTCTGGCGAGCGGCGTCGGGCATATCATGCTGGCCATCGGCTACCGCAGCCAGATTCCGAATGCGTGGATCTGGATGCTGTTCAGTGGTGTCGTCGACATCGTGCTCGGCTTGATCATCGTGTCCGGGATGCCAGGATCGGCCATCTGGGTGCTGGGCCTGCTCGTCGGCATCAACCTACTGATGGCCGGCATCGCCCTGATCATGGCGGCGCTTGCGGTGCGCAAGGCTGCGATCGCGGCCTGAGCCACGCACCTCGCTGCGAGGGTACCTCGGGGGCGGCGTCAGCCGCCCTTGACGCCCTGCGTGTTGACATAGAGCGAATAGACCGAGTGGCTTGCCGCCATGAACAGGCGGTTACGTTTCGGACCGCCGAAGCAGACGTTGGCGCAGCGCTCGGGCAGCGCAATGAAGCCGATCGGCTTGCCCGTGTTGTCGAAGACTTTGACGCCATCCTGCTTCTCGTTGCCCATGCCCCAGCCGCACCAAAGGTTGCCGTCCACATCGACGCGGAAGCCATCCGGCGTGCCGCCCGGCTCGGCATTGATGAACGGCCGCTTGTTGGCGAGCTTGGTGCCGTTGTCGGTGACGTCGAACACCTGGATGACGCGCGGGTTGAGCGCGGCCTCGACGACGTAGAGCTTCGACTCGTCGGGCGAGAAGGCGAGGCCGTTCGGCCGGTTGATATCGCCGGTGGCGACGGTGAGCTGCCCCGACTTGTCGAGGCGATAGACGTTGGTCGGCAATTCCGGCGTCGCGACGTGCCCCTCGTAGTTGCCGAGGATGCCGAACGGCGGATCAGTGAACCAGATCGTGTCGTCCGACTTCACCACGACGTCGTTCGGCGAATTGAGCGGCTTGCCCTGGAACTTGTCGGCCAGCACGGTGATGCCGCCGTCATATTCGGTTCGCGTCAGGCGCCGCGTATCGTGTTCGCATGTCACCAGCCGGCCCTGCCGGTCGCGGGTGTTGCCGTTGGCGTTATTCGACGGCTTGCGGAAAACGCTGACGCGCCCGGTCTCCTCGTCCCATCGCATGATGCGGTTGTTCGGGATATCGCTCCACAGCAGATAGCGCCCGTCGCCGAAATACACCGGCCCTTCGTTCCAGCGCGTGCCGTGAGCGATCCGCTCCACGCCCGCGAGACCGAGGCGATACTTGTTGAAGCTTGGATCGAGCACCTGCACCGACGGGTCGGGATATCGCTCGCTGGGCTCCCAGCGCGCAAACGCCGATTGCGTGAAGGTGATTGCCGCGGCGGCGGCGGCGGCTCCGCTGGCCAGCATGTCGCGCTTCGTCATTGTCATGGTGTCGCCTCCCCAGGGACCAGGGCCTTGGCGGCCCGTATCTGAACACTAGCACCGCCGGCGGGCGGGATCAGCCGCCCAGCGTCGCGCCCTGGGTGTTGACGTAGAGCCCGTAGAGCGAGTGGCTTGCCGTCATGAACAGGCGGTTGCGCTTGGGCCCGCCGAAGCAGACGTTGGCGCAGCGCTCCGGCAGCGCAATGTGACCGATCGGCTTGCCATGCGGATTGAACACGCGCACGCCGTCCATCTCCGGCGTCATGCCCCAGCCGCACCACAGGTTGCCGTCCTTGTCGACGCGGAAGCCGTCCGGCGTCTCGGTCTTTGCGCAGGTGATCAGTTTCTTGCCGTGGGCGAGCGTCGCGCCGGTGACGTCGAACACATAGATCGCGCGCTCGCCGGGCTGGCTTTCGATCACGTAGAGCTTCGTCTCGTCGGGCGAGAAGGCGAGCCCGTTCGGCCGCTTGATCAGTCCGTCGCTGACCACCGTCGGCTTCCCGGTCTTGCCGTCGATCCGGTAGACGCGCTGCGGCAACTCCTGCTCACCCGTCTCGCCATTCCAGTTGCCGTCTATGCCGGCGGTCATGTCGGTGAACCAGATCGAATCGTCGGACTTCACCACAATGTCGTTCGGCGATGAGAGCCGCTTGCCCTCGAACTTGTCGATCAGGACCGTGATCTTGCCGTCGTATTCGGTGCGGGTGACGCGACGGCCGTGCTCGGCGGTAACCAGCCGGCCCTGGCGGTCGCGCGTGTTGCCGTTGGCATAGTTCGAGGGCTTGCGGAACGTGGTGGTGGCGCCGGTTTCCTCATCCCAGCGCATAATCCGGTTGTTGGGGATGTCGCTCCAGAGCAGGCACCGCGTGTCGGCGAAATAGACCGGCCCCTCGGCCCAGGAATAGCCCTGCGACAGCCGTTCGACGCTCGCCAGCAGCAGCCGATACTTTTCGAAGCTCGGATCGAGCACCTGCACCGCTGGATCGGGCACGCGTTCGTTCAGCACCATGGGCGCGGTCGCGGTCGGGTACATAGGTCCTCCCTCACTTTTGTGGGCCGAGCATAGCAGGGCTGCATCCGGCTCCGGCAATCCTGATGCGGAGCACCTGCCCTGTGCTATAATCATGCGGAATCCGAGACAGGAAACGCAGACCATGCAGACCTTCGACCGCGCCGCCGAGGACCTCGGCAACGCCATCCACCTCGAACACGTCAACGTCTCGATCCCCGACCAGCAGATCGCCTCGCTGTTCTACGGCGCGGGCTTAGGCCTCACCCGCGATCCGTACCTGATGGTGATGGACGACAACATGTGGATGAATGTCGGCCGCAGCCAATTCCATCTGCCGAGCGGCAAGCCGCAGGTGCTGCGCGGCAAGACCGGCCTCGTGATCGAGAACCGCGAAGAACTGCTCAAGCGGCTCGCCACGGTGAAGCCGAAGCTCGCCGACACCAAGTTCGATTTCAGCGAGCACAACGACTACGTCCAGGCGACCTGCCCGTGGGGCAACACCATTCGCGTGCACGAGCCGGACGCCGCGCGGTTCGGCCGCATCAGGCTCGGCATTCCCTATGTCGAGTTCGACGTGCCGGTCGGCAGCGCCAAGGGCATCGCGAAATTCTACCAGCAGATGGTCGACGTCCCGGCCGAGGTCGTGAACGGCGACGGCACCACCGCGAAGGTGACGGTCGGCCGCAACCAGCACCTCATGTTCCGCGAGACCGACAAGCCGGCGCCGGATTACGACGAGCATCACGTGCAGATCTACGTCGTGAACTTCTCCGGCCCGCACAAGCGGCTGGGCGAGCGCGGCCTCGTCAACCGCGAGGACAACCAGTACCAGTACCGCTTCCGCGACATCACCGATCTCGACACCGGCAAGCACCTGTTCACCATCGAGCACGAGGTGCGCAGCCTAAGCCATCCGATGTGCCTGCGGCCGCTGGTCAACCGCAATCCGATCCAGACCGCGCGCAACTACTCAAACGGTTACGACCAGGCGTCGTGGGCGATGGAGCCGCTGCATTTCGACGATCAGCGCGAGCGGATGCGCATGCAGCAGATGCAGGCGGCGGCCAAGGCGAATTGATTTCGCGGTTATTCCAACGCACCGCGCACTCCGCCCGTCATCCCCGCGAAAGCGGGGATCCAGTAGCCGCTGATCTATCGAGAGACCTTGGGTACTGGGTCCCCGCTTTCGCGGGGACGACACTGAGTGTCTTGCACGTAGTTTCGGCAGGCCGCAGGTCTTGGCGAGCGCACCGGCGGACAGCTTGAGCGGCAGAAGAAACTCTTCCCGCAGAACTTCGCCGGGATGCATCGGAGCAAGTTTCTGGCCATTTTCGTTCCTATATTTATCTCTCCGCCCTCGATCTCTGGCCAATCACCCGCCTACTTCCCCGCCGTCACCTGGATCTCGATCATCTTGGCCGGCGACTGCAGCCGCGCCTCGATGCAGGCGCGCGCCGGGCCTGAGCCGGCCACCACCCAGGCGTCCCAGACCTTGTTGAAGTCGTCGACGACGCGGATGTCCTGCAGCCAGATCACGGCCTGCAGCAGCTTCGATTTGTCGGTGCCGGCCTGCTTGAGATAGCCGTCGATCCGGTCGAGGATTTCCTGGGTTTGCTCGCCCACGCTCTTGCCCACCGTCTTTTCAGCGGTGAGACCCGCAACATAGACCGTATCGCCGTGCACCACCACGCGGCTCATGCGCGGGCCGTTGTCGAAGCGTTGGATCGTCATGCGTCAGCCTCCCTGTTTCCTGCCTTCAAGTTTCGTAGGATAAGTGCCCGCACGCAACCTCCCGACAGAGCATCCAGAATGCAAAAGCTCACCGCCACCGCCGACGCCAATGTGAACAAGCCGAAACTCGTCGCACCGCCCGGCGCCTGCGACACCCACATCCACCTGTTCGTGCCGGGATCCTCGTATGCGCCCGACAGTCCCTATCGGGCCAAGGACGCGCCGCCGGAGATGTTCTTCGAGCTGCAGAAGAAGCTGGGGCTCTCCACCGCCGTCATCGTCAGCCCCGGCGGCTACGGCCGCGACACTTCCATGCTGGCCGACGTGCTGGCGAAGCATCCCCAGCGATTCCGCGGCATCGCGCTGGTGAAGGACGACATCGAGCCGTCCGAATTGGTGCGCCTCACCAGGCTTGGCGTGAAAGGCATGCGGATGATGAGCAACAAGCGCGGCCAGCACGTGCCGAACTTCGCGCCTGGCATCGCCGCCAAGGTCCACGAGCACGGCTGGCACATCCAGTTCTATCCGCACGGCACCGACATCACCGAATACGCCGACAAGCTGCTGTCGCTGAAGAACGACATCGTGCTCGACCATTTCGCCAGCATCCCGGCTGAAGGCGGCACCGATCAGCCGGCGATGAAGGCAGTGATGAAAATGCTCGACACCGGCCGCGTCTGGCTCAAGCTGTCCGGGCCGATGCGCTGCACATTGCAGAACGCGCCTTACCCGTCGGTGACGCCGATCGCGCGCGCACTCGTCAAGCACGCGCCGGAGCGGCTGGTTTGGGGATCCGACTGGCCGCACGTCAATCTCGACGGCCGCGAGATGCCGGACGCCGGCATCCTGCTCGATCTGCTGCGCGAATGGGTGCCCGACGAAGCGACGCGCAAGCGCATCCTGGTCGACAACGCGAACAGGCTTTATGGATTTTGAGCGGGCCTCGGCGTCAAACCCGCGCGCGCGACCACCTTGCGCATCACGTTCGGCAGCGCCTCGCCGTGCAAGTCGGCGAGCGCGACCCAGCGCATGCCGGCGGGTGCCTTTGTTTTCGCGGGCACGCTCGCAACATAGACCGACTGCTGCAACGGAAAGTGCGTGAAGCCGTGCTCGACCGCCCCGGGCAGCCGCCGCCACGTCGCCTTCAACGGCGCCTGCGCGAGCGCGTCCGCTTCATCGAAGTCGTGCGACCACGCCGTTGACGGCACCTCGGTCATGCCGCCGAGCAATCCTTTTGTGGGACGGCTGCGCACCAGCACACGACCGTCGGCGCGCGTCACCACGAAGGACGCACCGCGGCGCAGCTTGCCCTCGACCTTCGCGGCCTTGCGCGGAAACGTCTCCTGATCGCCGCGCACCCTCGCCGCACAGGGGTCCATCCAGGGGCACAGCACGCAGGCCGGCTTCTTCGGGGTGCAGATGGTGGCGCCGAGATCCATCATGCCTTGCGTGAAATCGCCGGGCCGCTGCTGCGGCACCAGCGTACCGGCAAGCCTGCGGATTTCAGCTTTCGCCGCCGGCAGTGCCGCTTCGACGGCGAACAGCCGCGCGATCACGCGCTCGATGTTGCCGTCGATCGCCACCGCGCGCTTGTCGAACGCGATCGCCGCGATCGCCGCCGCGGTGTAGGCACCGATCCCCGGCAGCGCGCGCAGCCCCTCCTCGCTGTCGGGAAAGCGGCCGCGATGCTCGCCAGCCACGGCCTTCGCGCAAGTATGGAGATTGCGCGCGCGGGCGTAATAGCCAAGCCCGGCCCAGGCCTTGAGCACGTCGTCGAGCTTCGCGGCGGCGAGCCTGCGGACGGCCGGCCAGTTCTTGAGGAACTTGAGGTAATACGGCGCGACCGCCTTCACGGTGGTCTGCTGCAGCATGATCTCGGAGAGCCAGACCCGATAGGCGTCCGGCGTCTCGCCGGGCAGCGCGCGCCACGGCAGGCGCCGGCGATGGCGGTCGTACCAGGCGAGCAGCGCCCTGGGGTCCGGCGGTTCCGCACAGGCAGGCGCGTCACGCTTTTTCCCCGCGGCGGCGGCTGATAGCCTCATGCACGAACCCTAGCGAGCATGACCTCGACAGCAAACCGGTTCCTCCGCGCTATGAACAAGCCCAAACCGACCCGCTCGCTGTCCGAGCTTGCCAGCGGCTTCCTGGCCGAGACGTTCAAGCGGCAGGGCTTCGCATCGACCGAGCTTGTCACGCGCTGGCCCGATATCGTCGGGGCCGAGATTGCCGCGCACGCCGAGCCGCTCAAGCTGCAATGGCAGCGGACGCAGGACGGCGAGCCGTCCGAACCCGCGACCCTAGTGCTGCGCGTCGAAGGTCCGGCTGCGATCGAAATCCAGCACCAATCCGGCGTCATTCTGGAGCGGATCAACCGCTTCTTCGGCTGGCAGGCGGTCGTGCGGCTCGCTTTGCGCCAGGCTCCGCTCAAACGCAGGGGCAAACCGCCGGCGCCGCGGGCCGACCCGGCGGCGGCGGAGCGCGTCGCCGCCACGCTGACCGAGGTCGATGACGACAGCCTGCGAATGGCGCTGGGCCGGCTCGGCGCCGCGGTCAAGCGGCCGTGATCGTGGGTCATCGGGCCTTGGCGAACCGGCCCGCTGATGCCACATTCGCGGCACATTAAGGCCCTCGCCGAACAACCCTTAGGAGCCTCGCGTGATCACACGTCGTTAATTCGTTGCCGGAACCAGCGCCTTGGCGATCCTCGCGGCGCTGAACTTGCGGCCAGCATCGGCGCAGAGCTCTGCGCCCTCCACGGCGGAGTTGATGGAAACTGGCGTATTGCCTGACCAAATTCTTGGCAAGGAGGACGCGCCGGTCACCGTCATCGAATACGCCTCGATGACCTGCGGCCACTGCGCCATGTTCCACACCAACACCTATCCCGAATTTAAGAAGCGCTACGTCGACACCGGCAAGGCGAAGTACATCCTGCGCGAGTTCCCGCTCGATCCGCTTGCCGCCGGCGCCTTCATGCTGGCGCGCTGCGCCGGCAAGGACAGATACTTCCCGCTGGTCGAGACGCTGTTCCAGCAGCAGCGCAATTGGGTCGTGCAAAAGCCGATCGAGCCCTTGTTCGCCATCGCGAAGCAGGCCGGCTTCACGCAGCAGAGCTTCGACGCCTGCCTGCAGGATCAGAAGATGCTCGACGCCATCGAGTGGGTGCGCGCGCGCGGCGCCGACAAGTTCAAGGTCGATTCCACGCCGACGTTCTTCATCAACGGCAAGATCTTCAAAGGCGCCCTGTCGATCGAGGACATGGCAAAGGCGATCGATCCGCTGCTCAAAAGCTGACGGAACGGCCGAATCACCCGGTGCGCTGAAACCTTGAGTGCACCGTTCGCGCGGCATCAACCCCGCCGCGTGAGGGGCAGCGGAATCAACCGGCAAGGCACCACAAAGACCGGCCTAGCCCTTTGAACAACGGGCGTTTTTCGGTTTTGCCCAGGTTATTTGGGCTGGGATAAGTCCGGCATCGGGTTGCCCGCGCGAGCGCCAGGATTCATTCTCCCGCGGCGACACGCAGCCTCGCCTCGACCCTGTGCCAAGGGCCTGAGCCGGGAGGGGATTTGTCCGGCCGAACGACAACGGGAATTGAACTGAAATGAAACTCACACGGTTGCGCCTGCTCGGCTTCAAATCGTTCGTCGAGCCGACCGACTTCCTGATCGAGCCGGGGCTGACCGGCGTGGTGGGGCCGAACGGCTGCGGCAAGTCGAACCTGGTCGAAGCGCTGCGCTGGGTGATGGGCGAGACCTCGCACAAGTCGATGCGCGCCGCCGAGATGGACGACGTCATTTTCTCCGGCACCAACAACCGCCCGGCGCGCAACACGGCGGAAGTCTCGATCCGCATCGACAACTCCAAGCACGAGGCTCCGGCACAGTTCAACGAACACGATACGCTCGACATTTCACGTCGGATCGAGCGCGAAAAGGGCTCGGTCTACCGCATCAACGGCAACGACGTGCGCGCGCGCGACGTCATGACCGTGTTCGCCGACGCCTCGACCGGCTCGCGCTCGCCGGCCCTCGTCCATCAGGGCCGCATCGGCGAGATCATCCAGGCGAAGCCGGAGCAGCGCCGCCGCGTTCTGGAAGAGGCCGCCGGCATTTCCGGCCTGCATCAGCGGCGCAACGAAGCCGAGCTGCGGCTGCGCGCCGCCGAGCAGAACCTGCTGCGCGTCGAGGACGTGGTCACGCAACTCGCCGGCCAGATGGACGCGCTCAAGCGCCAGGCTCGCCAGGCGATCCGCTACCGGGTCGTCGCCGCCGATATCCGCAAGGCCGAGGCGACACTGTTCCATCTGCGCTGGGTCAACGCGCAAACCGAAATCGGCGACGCCGAACGCGCCAAGGATCTCAGCGTCCGCGCCGTGGCCGACGCCACCATCGCGCAGACCGAGACCGGCAAGCAGCGCGACGAAGCCGCTATCGCAGTGCCGCCGCTGCGCGATGCCGAGGTGCGTGCGGGCGCCGCGCTGCAACGCCTGGTCAGCGCGCGAGATGCGCTCGACCAGGAGGAGACCCGCGCGCGCGAGCGCCTCGCCGAGCTGGAGCGACGCCTCGTTCAACTGGCCGAGGACGTCCAGCGCGAGCGCGCGCTGGTGGCCGACGCCGAGGCAACGCTGGAGCGGCTTGCTTCCGAGGAGGAGACGCTCAAGCAGGAGGTGCAAAGCATCGCCCAGACGCGCACCGGTGTCGACGAGCGGGTCAGCTCGGCCGAGCAGGCGCTCACCGCAACCGAGGCCACCTTCGGCGAATTGACCGGAGCGCTTGCCGACCTGACCGCCATGCGCAATCAACTGACCGGCACGATCCGCGATCAGGAGGAGCGCGTTGTCCGGATCGAAGCCGAGATCGGCAACATCGAGGCCGGCCTGGCCGCCGCCGCGCAGAGCAATCCCGATCTTGCCGCGCTCGCCGGATCGCTGCAGACCGCGCAAAGCGCAATCGTCACCGCGGATCGCGAGGCGACCGCCGCGGAGGCTGCGCACGCCGCGGCGCGCGAGGAGCTCGATGCCGCGCGCGGTCCGCTGACCGACGCTGAACGGACAGTGCAACGCCTCGAAACCGAGGCGAAGACGCTGATGAAGCTGCTCGCCGTCGAGACCCAGAACATGTGGCCGCCGGTTATGGATCACGTCACGGTGGCGAAAGGCTACGAGAAGGCGCTGGGCGCCGCGCTCGGCGACGATCTCGATGCGCCCGCCGATCCGTCCTCGCCGATGCGCTGGACGGGCGCGGCGGTCGAGCCGACCGATCCGGCGCTGCCGCAGGGCGCCGAGCCGCTATCGCGACACGTCACCGCGCCGCCGGAGCTGGCGCGCCGCCTCGCGCAGATCGGCGTCGTCGCCCGCACGGATGCCGCAAGCCTCGTTGCCATGCTGAAGCCCGGTCAGCGGCTGGTGTCGCGCGAGGGCGACCTCTGGCGCTGGGACGGCTTCGCGGCCGACGCGCATGCCCCGACCGGCGCGGCACGACGCCTCGCCGAGCGCGGCCGCCTTGCCGACATCGACGGCGAGCTTCACGCCGCTCGCGCCGGCGTCGACGGCAAGCGCGCCGCCGTGGAAGCTGCAGCGGCGAAGCTCACGGCGGCCGCGGCGGCGGAAACCGGCGCCCGTGACCGGCGACGCGCCGCGCAGCAGGAGGCCGACACAACCCGTGAATTGCACGCGGCCGCCGAGCGCGAGATCGCCCGCAACGCCGCGCGGGTGTCCGCGCTCACCGAAGCCAAGACCCGGCTCGCCGCCGGCCGCGACGAGGCGCGCTCCGGCAAGCAGCAGGCCGAAGCGGCGCTTGCCGCGCTCGCGCCCTCCTCCGAGATCGAGGAAAAGCTTACCGCAGTCCGCACCGACATCGAGATCAAGCGCAACGACGCCGCGCAGGTGCGCGCCGAAGCGCAGGCGCTGGCGCGCGAGGCCGAGCTCGCCGACCGCCGCCTCAATGCCATCGCCACCGACCGCCAGCAATGGAGCGATCGCCGCGACAGCGCGCTCGCGCAAATTTCCACGCTGGAGGCGCGCAGCAAAGAGACCGGCGACGAGCATATGGCGCTGCAAGACGCGCCGGCGCTGTTCGCCGAGAAGCGTAATGCGATGATCAGCGAAATCGACAAGGCGGAGCAGGCCAAGCGCGAAGCCGGCGACCGGCTGCAGGAGTCCGAGAGCGTGCTGGGGCAGCGCGACCGCGCGGTGCGCGCCGCGCTCGAGGCGCTCGGCACCGCCCGCGAGGAAGCCGCCACCGCGACCGAACGGCTCGAAGGCGCCAAGCGCCGGGTGTCCGACATCGCCCATGAAATCAAGGAAATGCTGGAGGTCGAGCCCGAGGGCGTCGCCGCGCTCGCGGAAATCGACCCGAATGCCGCGCTGCCGGAGGTCGCCACCGTCGAAGCCGACCTTGAAAAGCTGCGGCGCGACCGCGAGCGGATTGGCGCCGTCAACCTTCGCGCCGAAGAGGAACTGCGCGAGGTCGAGACGCAGCACATTAAGCTGACGGCCGAGCGCGACGACCTGGTCGAAGCCATCAAGCGGCTGCGGCAGGGCATCATCAACCTGAACAAGGAAGCCCGCGAGCGGCTGTTGTCGTCGTTCGCCGTCGTCAATGCGCACTTCCAGCGGCTGTTCACCGAACTGTTCGGCGGCGGCTCGGCCGAGCTGCAACTGATCGAGCACGACGATCCGCTCGAGGCCGGCCTTGAAATCTTCGCCAAGCCGCCCGGCAAGAAGCCGGCGACGCTGTCGCTGCTGTCCGGCGGCGAGCAGGCGCTCACCGCGATGGCGCTAATCTTCGCGGTGTTCCTCACCAATCCTGCGCCGATCTGCGTACTGGACGAAGTCGACGCCCCGCTCGACGACCACAACGTCGAGCGGTTCTGCGACCTGCTGGATGAAATGACCCGCTCAACCGACACGCGCTTCGTGATCATCACGCACAACCCGATTACCATGGCGCGGATGAACCGGCTGTTCGGCGTCACCATGGCCGAGCGCGGCATCTCGCAGCTCGTCTCGGTCGACCTCGAAGCCGCGGTCCGGATCAAAGAGGCAAGCTGAGCCCGTTCTTGGGTCCTGCGTCGCGCGGTCGCTGGCTTGTTCTCCAGCTTGCCGCGCGCAACCCGAGCGCGCATCCTGTCCCAAAATCCAGGGAGGGACAGATGGCTTCGTTGCGCACGCTTGCCGGCACTTGGTGCGGCACACTCGCCGGCGTGCTGCTCGCGACCGCCGCGGCTTCGGCGCAGTCGAACTGGCCGGCCCGCTCGGTCCTGGTGGTCAGCCCATTCACCGCCGGCAACGCCAGCGACCTGATCGGCCGCGTCACGCTCGAACAGGTCTCAAGGCAGCTCAACCAGCCCTTCGTGCTCGAGAACCGTCCCGGCGGCGGCGGCACGATTGGCGTCGGGCAGGTGGCGAAAGCGGAACCCGACGGCTACACGGTCCTGCTGCACTCCTCGTCGTTCAGCTCCGCATTGGTCCACCACAAGTCCCTGCCCTACGACACGCTCAAGGACTTCGCGCCAGTTGTTCCGATCGGCATCCAGCCGGTGGTGCTGATCGTGGCGCCCTCCAAAGGCTTCAAGACGGTCGGCGAGCTGGTTGCGGCGGCGAAGGCGAACCCCGGCGCGATGAACTACGCTTCGGCGGGGATCGGATCGACGTCCCACATGGCGGCCGAACGGTTCCGGCACGCCGCCAGCTTTAAGGCGCAGCACATCCCGTTCCGCGGCCCGGCGGAAGCGTTCCAGGAGGTTCTCTCCGGGCGCATCGATTTCTATTTCCTGCCGCTCGCGCCGGCGCTGTCGCTGGTCAGGGAGGGCAAGGTGGTCGCGCTCGCGGTCGGCGCCGCCAAGCGCTCAACCGACCTGCCGGACGTTCCAACCATGGCCGAGTCGGGCCTGCCCGACGCCGCGTATCACTTCTGGGGCGGCCTGTTCGTGCCGGCCAAGACGCCCCGGGATATCGTGACCAAGCTGAACGCCGAGACCGCCAAGGCCCTCGAAGTGCCCTCGGTGCGGGAGCGGTTGGCGAAGATGGCGACGCAGCCCATGCCGATGAGCCCGGATCAATTCGCCAAATATTTTCAGGACGACGTGGCCTCGACGGTGAAGCTCGCCAAGGAAGCCGGGATGCAGCCGACGAACTAAGGCGGCCGGCTTTCGGAGTTCCTCGATCCACGTCGCCACGTGGGACCGATGCAGAGCGCGAGCGGCCAGGATGCTGTTTGAACATTCGCTCTAGAGGGACTTTCTGGGGAACGGACTCATGCATTTTCCGCATTGGTCCAACGTTCCGGTCCCGCTGAAACACCTGACGGTGCCTCTTGGCATGGGCATTCACGAACTCACCATCAACTTATGTCCAGAGTTCTACCGCAACAGTTAGAAGCCAAGATCGCGTCAGAATACGCGAGCGACGGGCTAAGATTGACGTTTGACATGCCCCTCACTCATTGCCCGGACTAAGTTGCGGGTGACCGGCTACCGCCGCTTCGCAGGCAGGTCTGCGGGCTCCTGGTCCGGCTCCGGCACCAGGGGCGCATCGGACAGCCATGCATCCCGCGCCGTCCAAACATGTTCCTCGCCGCAAGCCGGGCATTGCAATCGGCTGGCGACTTCCGGCAACCGCTCGAAAACCGAGAGTTCCGTACCGATTTGGGTGGAAATCGCCCGATTGGTCCGCGGGCAGCGGATCATTACCGTAGCCATCTTCCCCTCCGAACCCCGGCCATGCCCATAGCGCGTCGAAGACGCGCGTGAAGGCGCTTTTTGGTAGCGCCGACCGATGTCGCAGCTGTGGCGGCATCGGCACCGGGGGCTGCCGAGCTGTGGAAAACTTTTTGAAAGGTGAAACCGGCGCGGAACCAACTCCGGCTTGTTGCGTTAGGGGCTGTAGTACCCGCGGGGCGGCTCCCCCCTTACCCCCGAACAGCCGTCCTGCGAATGACCCCAGACCTCGGTCTGGGGTCTTTTTTTGCGATTGGGCCCCGCGCGGTCGTTACCCGCCGCAACAATTGGGGGCAGTCCGGATTTGCCGCGACCGCCGCCACAATTTCTGCGCTACCCTGCCGCGGTTCGATCACAAGCGCCCATTCAGGAGCTCTGCGCATGTCCACGACCGGTTGGGTTGTCCTCGGCGTCGTCGTCGTTCTCGTGCTGTGGGTCATCATGATCTACAACCAGCTCGTTGCCATGCGGCAGCGGGTCGGTCAGTCGTTCGCCGACGTGGACGTGCAGCTCAAGCTGCGCCACGACCTCATCCCCAACCTGGTCGAGACGGTCAAAGGCTACGCCTCCCACGAGCGCGGAACTCTCGAGGCCGTGGTGAATGCGCGCAACGCAGCGATCGCCGCGCAGGGCCCGGCCCAGCAGGCGGCGGCCGAAAACATGCTGAGCGGCGCGCTTCGCCAGCTGTTCGCGCTGTCAGAGGCCTATCCGGACCTCAAGGCGAACCAGAATTTCCAGCAGTTGCAGACCGAGATCTCGGACGTCGAGAACAAGATCGCGGCGGCGCGGCGTTTCTTCAACAACTCGGTGTCCGAATACAACGCCGGCATCCAGCAGTTCCCCGCCGCGCTGTTCGCCGCGTCGCTGGGGTTCCGCGAGCGAGAATTCTTCGACGTCGGCTCGGACGAGCGCCAGCGCCTCGACAAGCCGCCGCAGGTCAAGTTCTAGGCGCTTCCAACTGCGGTAGGAGCCCGGCATGGCGGCCGCCTACGGTCTCTACTCGCACATCCAGTCGAACAAGCGGCGCTCGATCGCGCTGCTGCTCGGCCTGTTCTTCCTTGTCTATGTGATGGTGTTCGCCGGCGCGCTCGCCGGGGAGGCGCTCTACTACGACGCGTCGCTGGACTGGCTGATCCGCGCGGCGTGGCGGGACACCATCCACGCCCTGCCCTGGGCCACCGGCGGCACGATCCTCTGGGTGCTGATCGCCTACCGCTATCACCAGTCGCTGATCGATTCCGTCACCGGCGCGCGCGAGGTGACCCGGAAGGAGGAGCCGCGGCTCTACAATCTCCTTGAGAACCTCTGCATTTCCCGCGGCATCCCGATGCCCAAGCTCAAGGTGATCGACGAGGCGGCGCTCAACGCCTTCGCCAGCGGCCTCAACCAGAAGCAATATTCGATCACCGTGACCACGGGCCTGCTGGATCGGCTGGACGATGCCGAAGTCGAGGCCGTGCTGGGCCACGAGCTGACCCACATCCGCAACGGCGACGTCCGCATGCTGGTGATCGCGCTGGTCATTGCCGGCGTGATCGGTTTCTTTGCTGAACTGGTGTTCCGGATGCTGATGGAGGGCGGATTGCGGTGGCGGCCGAGCCGCTCCAGTTCGAGCAGCGACAGCGGCAAGGGCGGCGGTTTTATCGCCATCGCTATCGCGATCGGGCTAATCGCAGTCGCCTGGCTGCTCTCGATCGTCCTCCGCTTCGCGCTGTCGCGGCGCCGCGAGTTCCTGGCCGACGCCGGCGCGGTCGAGCTGACCAAGAATCCGGACGCCATGATCACGGCGCTGCGCAAGATCGAGGGCCGCGGCGAGCTCGAGGAATCGCCCTCGGCGGTCATGGAAATGTGCGTCGACAACCCCAGGTCCGGCTTTGCCGACCTTTTCGCCACGCATCCCGCGATCGACAAGCGCGTGGCCGCGCTGGTGCAGTTCGCAGGCGGCCACGACCCGGGCCAAATCGAGCTGCCACCCCCCGACAAGCCCGTTGAGGAAGAAACGGCATCCGAACAGGCCGAGGCGGAGCCGCCGAAGCCCTTCCTGCCCAGCCAGCCCCCCGCGATGGCCGACACGCCGCCCGGAACCGCTCCCGGACCTTGGGGACCGCACGGCCGAAGCTGAGCGCCGAAGCCCTTTTTTTGATCTGAGAGCAGTGGGGAAATGTCGGCGCGCCGCGGGTCCCCTGAATTTCAATTGCGTTGCCGTTCTCCCATGTTCGGTCCCAACGCGTGGGGATTGGGACCCGCGCACCGCGATTCGAAGGGCGGCTGATGGCTAAGCCGGCAGTTATTTTGGTGGGCGCCGACAAGGGCGGGGTCGGCAAGACCACGGTTTCGCGGGCTTTGCTCGACTATCTGATCGCGCACAACATCCCTACTCGGGCCTTCGACACCGAATTCCCCAAGGGCACCCTGCGGCGGTTCCATCCTGACATCACCGAGGTGGTGGACCTCACCTCGACCGCCGACCAGATGAAGGTGTTCGACAGCGTCAGCACCGCGAGCGCCCAGATCACCGTCATCGACGTGCGCGCGGGACTTCTGTCGACCACGCTCAAGGCGCTGCGCGACATCGGCTTCCTCGACGCTGCCAAGAAGAGCCAGCTCACCTTCGGCGTGTTCCACATCCTTGGGCCGTCGGTCGCCTCGCTCGACGAGATCGCCGAGACGTCTGGATACATGGGCGAGCTCAGCTATTTCCTGGTGAAGAACTTCATCAACAACACGACCTTCTTCGAGTGGGATCCGGCGACCTACAACGCCTATTTCAAGAAGATCAAAGGCGCCCAGGAGATCACCGTTCCGAAACTCAACGAGATGGCCTGCGAACAGGTCGAGCTTGCGTCGGTGCCGTTCGTGTCGTTCGTGGCGAACAAGGGAATAGACACGCAGTCCGCCAATTATTCTTTCGTGCTGCGCGGCTATGTCCGGCACTGGCTCGGTAACGTGTGGGCTGAGTTCGACCGGGTGAGACTCAACGACATCGTGGGCGCCGACGCGTCGCGCAAGAACCAGGCCCGGCAGGAACGAGCCGGGTAACCTCCACCGGATCGGCGACGACCGAATGGAACGCCGAACGCCGATCTTCATTATCGCGTCGCCACGGCCGCGCGTCGGCAAGACGCTGCTGGCACGCACGCTCGCCGAATTCCTCCGCAGCGAGGATCGCCCCGCCGCCGCGTTCGACTGCAATCCCGGCGAGTTCGCACTGGTCGATTACCTGCCCGGCGACACTGCGGTCGCCGACATCACGGAAACCAAGGACCAGATCACGCTGTTCGACCAGTTTCTCGCGGAAGACCGCGTGCCCAAGGTGGTCGACGTCGGCCATTCCCTGTTCGACAAGTTCTTCACTGTGATCCAGCAAATCGGCTTCGTCGAGGAAGCGCGCCAACGCGGTGCCACGCCGGTGGTGCTGTTCCTGGCCGACGGCGACCGCCGCTCCCGACAAGGCTACGCCGTGCTGCGAGATCGGTTTGCCCATCTTCCCATCGTGCCGGTGATCAACGAGGCGTTGCCGCAAGCGATACGCTTCCGTGACGACTTCCTGGGCACGCGCACGGGCGGCGCACCGCTGACGATTCCCGCCCTTTCGCCTGTGATCAAAGGCGTGATTGAGCGGCCGAGCTTCTCGTTCGCCGCGCTCGCCGTCACCGCGTCAGACACCACCACAGAGTTTTACGGCTGGACGCGCCGCGTGTTCCTGGAATACCGCGAATTGGAGCTGCGGCTGCTGCTTGCGGAACTGAGGCCTGCGCTTAAGTTTTCAGCGTGAGCGAACAAGCATCCTTCAACAACTTGCGGCGTAACGTCCTGTTTGCCGCGCTGGCTGTGGCGGCGGTCGGGATGGCTTCGTTCGCCGCCCAGGTCGCGACCTATCCCAATCTCGTGCCCTGGCACGCCGGTTTGATCAAGCCGCCGTTCAACCCGCCGGACTGGGTGTTCGGTCCGGTATGGACCGCGCTCTATTCGCTGATAGCCTACGCGGTGTGGCGCATTATGCGTTTGCCGTCATCGCCGGCGCGCAGCCGCGCCTTGATGCTGTTCTTCGTTCAGCTTGCGCTCAACGCAGCGTGGTCGTGGATGTTCTTCGGAGCGAACAGCCCCGCATTGGGCCTCATCAACATCGTGCCGCAGCTTGCGGTGATCCTCGCCACGATTGTCGCATTCTACCGGCTCGATCGGGTCGCCGCGTTGTGTCTCGTGCCGCTCGCGGCGTGGGTAACGTTTGCAAGCCTGTTGAATTTCGAGATCTGGCGCCTGAACGGCTGACGCTCAGTGCCCCGCGAACCCGACCAGGGTGCGCACCGGCACGCCGAGCTTCCTGATCTTGTCGGCGCCGCCCAGTTCGGGCAGATCGATGATGAAGCAGGCCGCCAGCACGTCAGCCCCCTGCTGCTTGAGAAGCTTCACCGCGCCCTCCGCCGTGCCGCCGGTTGCGATCAGGTCGTCGACGAGAACGACCTTGTCGCCCGGGTTGATCGCATCCTGATGCATCTCCATCTCGTCAATGCCGTATTCAAGCGAATAGGCGATCCGCACCGTGGCGTGCGGCAGCTTCCCCTTCTTGCGGATCGGCACGAAGCCGGCGGAAACCTGATGCGCCACCGCGCCGCCGAGGATGAAGCCGCGCGCCTCGATGCCGGCGACCTTGTCGATCTTCATGCCGGCCCACGGCTGCACCAGCTCGTCCACCGCGCGGCGGAACGCGCGTGCGTTGCCAAGCAGCGTGGTGATGTCCCGGAACATGATCCCCTTCTTGGGATAGTCGGGGATGGTGCGGATCGACGACTGCAGATCGAACTCAAGCGCGGGGGAGATCATGGACGTCCTTCAATGAGAGGCTGTCTTGAGGCCGTCAAACCACTACAACAAACTCGACCCGTCACCAAATAATCAGGCATGGCCAATAGCGACACCGAAGTTGCGATCATTGGCGGCGGCGCGGCCGGCGTGGCCGCGGCCCACCGTTTGCACGGGGCCGGCGTGGCCTGCCTGATCGTGGAGGCACGGACGCGGCTCGGCGGCCGGGCGTTAACGTCCACAGAGCGCGGATTTGCCATGGACCTCGGCTGCGGCTGGCTGCATTCGGCCGAGCGAAATCCCTGGAGCGAGATCGCGCAGCAGCAAGGACGCACGATCGACAAGACGCCGCCGCCCTGGGAGCGGCCGTCGCTGGAGATCGGTTTCCCACTCGCCGAACAGCGAGAATACAGGCAAGCGCAGCGCGAATTCGACGAGCGCCTCGACGAGGCCATGAAGCACGACGGCGACAGCCCGGCGTCCGCCTATCTCGAGCCGGACTGCCGGTGGAACGCGCTGCTCAATGCGGTCAGCACGTATTACAGCGGCGCCGAGCTCGACCGCATCTCGGCGCGCGACTTGGCGAAATACCGCGAAGACAACATGAACTGGCGCGTCACCGAAGGACTCGGCGCAACGGTCGAGGCCTACGGCGCAGGCTTGCCGGTGGTGCTGGATTGCCCGGTGCGCCGCATCGATCACACCGGCAAGCGCCTCGGGATCGACACGGGCAAAGGCACAATCGCCGCCAACCATGCCATCGTGACGTTGCCAACCGCCGCGTTGACGGAGCCAGGGCTGTTCTCACCCGCGCTGCCCCAAAAGATCGAGGCCGCGGCGGGCCTGCCCCTGGGGCTCGCCGATAAGCTGTTCCTCTCGCTCGGCGGCGCGGAAGAATTCGAATCCAACAGCCGCCTCTACGGCCGCACCGACCGCACGGCGATCGGCTCCTACCACCTGCGGCCTTTCGGGCAGCCTGTCATCGAATGCTACTTCGGCGGCGATCTGGCGGGGCGGCTGGAGGCAGACGGCGACCGCGCGTTCTTCGAATTCGCAGCGTCCGAGCTCTGCGGCCTGCTCGGCAGCACGTTCGCACGCCGCATCAAGCCGATCGGCCTGCATCGCTGGGGCGCCGACCCGTTCGCGCGCGGCTCCTACTCCTACGCATCGCCGGGCAAAGCGGATTGCCGCGCCGCGCTTGCCGCGCCGGTGGACGGCCGGCTGTTGTTCGCCGGCGAGGCCTGCTCGCTTGCCGATTTTTCCACCGTGCACGGCGCGTTCGAAACCGGTGTCTCTGCCGCCGACGCAATCATCGCGAAGCGGCGATGACTGTTCAGGAATAGTCTTACCAATACCGCGCCATCAGTTCCTTCACCCAATCGGGCTCACGGACGGCCCCGCGAGGCGCGAAGCCGGAGATATAGGGCTTGATGTCGAGCACCGGCGAGCCATCGATCGCATCGAGCCCGCGGACGCGAAGCGTGAGACCATCGATGGACATCAATTCCACCGCGGTGACGCCAATGCGGTTCGGCCGGGAGCGTGCCGGCTGCGCGAAGATGCCGGACTTCGGCCAGTCCGCCCGCTCGCGCGGATGGCGTGCGCCGGTCTCGACCTTCGCCGCCGGCACCTTGTGCATGTGGAAGACGACAACGATGTGGCTGTAGTCGCTCAGTCCAAGGGTGGCATCGGGTTGAACCACCGCCGGGTCCAGCACGATCTCGGCTTCGACCTTGCCCCAATCGTCGTCCAACGCTTCGCTGCGCCCGCCGCGGACCACGCCGATGGGCACGATGTCGATCAACACTTGAGCACCCGCCCCGCCACGGCATCGAGCTTCTTGAGCAGTTCCGGATCGCGCGCCTCAGGAGCGGTGATCAGCGCCGTGTCGAGCGCTCGATCGGAGCCGATCGGGCACGGCTCGTGCTCGCGCGGAAAACCCTTGGCGAGGCGCGCCACCAACCGCTTGGCCTTCTCGGCGTTGAGGGTGAGCACCTTAATGATGTCCTGCACGGTGACGGCGTCGTGGTCGGGGTGCCAGCAGTCGAAATCGGTCACCATCGCGACCGTGGCGTAGCAAAGCTCCGCCTCGCGGGCGAGCTTCGCCTCCGGCATGTTGGTCATGCCGATCACCGAATAGCCGAGCTGTTTGTAGGTCAGGCTCTCGGCCAGCGTAGAGAACTGCGGGCCCTCCATGCAGACGTAGGTGCCGCCACGCATCGCCTGGATGCCCTCGGCATCGGCGGCAGCAGCAAGTTGGATGCGCAGCCGCGGCGACACCGGGTGCGCCATCGACACATGCGCGACGCAGCCCTTGCCGAAGAACGAACTCTCGCGCTTGTGGGTGCGGTCGACGAACTGGTCGACCAGCACGAAGGTACCCGGCGGCAGTTCTTCCGTGAATGAGCCGCAGGCCGACAGCGAAATCAGATCGGTCACGCCGGCACGCTTCAACGCATCGATGTTGGCGCGGTAGTTGATGTCGGACGGCGACAGCCGGTGCCCCTTATCGTGGCGCGGCAGGAACACCACCGGCAGCCCGTCGATATCGCCCATCCGCAGCGCGCCGGAGGGCACGCCCCACGGTGTGGCGATCTGCTGCTCGCGAACGTTGGCGAGCCCCGGCAAATCGTAGATGCCGGAACCGCCGATGATGCCGAGCACCGCCTTGGCCATGTGTTGCTCCCAGACATGCGAAGGACCCCGAAAGGGGCCCTCGCGTCAAGACCGGATTGAAAGGAGCGCGCTAGTGCGCGTCGGCCCAGACCTTCTTCTTCGTGAAGTAGAGCAGGCCCGCCAGCACGAGCAGGAAGATCATGACCTGGAAGCCGATGCGCTTACGCGCCTCCAGGTGCGGCTCCGCCGCCCACATCAGGAACGCCGAGACGTCCTTGGAATACTGCGCCAGCGTCTGCGGCGAGCCGTCCTCGTAGGTGACGCGGCCGTCTTCCATCGGCTTCGGCATCGCGATGGCATTGCCGGGGAAGTATTTGTTGTAGGACAGCCCTGACGGCAGGTTGAAGCCCTGCGGCGGCTTGTCCTCATAGCCCTGCAGCAGCGCGGCCAAGTAGTCGACGCCGTGCTCCTGGTATTGCGTGAACAGATCGAAGATGAACCACGGGAAGCCGCGCTCGTAGGTGCGCGCCTTGGCGATCACCGAGAAGTCCGGCGGCACCGCGTTATAACGCGCGCGGGCGGCGTTCTCATTCGGCCACGGTGGCGGGAAGCGGTCGGCCGCGCGGCCTTCACGCTCGAACATCTCGCCCTGGTCGTTGGGGCCGTCCTGGACCTTGTATTCGCTGGCGATCTGCTTGACCTGCGCCTCGGAATAGCCGAGCGCGCCGGCCTGGCCGAGGTTGCGGAACGACAGCAGGTTGAGGCCGTGACAGACCGAGCAGACCTCGCGGTAAACTTTGAAGCCGCGCTGAAGCTGCGCGCGGTCGTAAGTGCCGAACGGACCGGAGAACGACCACTTCTGGCGCGGCGGATGCGGCGCTTCGCCGGCGGCAATCGCGGGCGCGATGGCTGCGACCGAGACGGCAACAACGGCGGCGAGGAGAGTTTTCATCATCTGTCTCTCTCCTAGTGCCTGGCCGTGGGCGCAGGACCGGACGCGCCAGCCGGCAAGCCTTCCTTGAGGATCGATTCCGAGATCGAGTTCGGCAGCGGCTTGGTTTTCTCGACCCAGCCGAGGATCGGCAGAATGATCAGGAAGTGCGCGAAGTAGTAGAACGTCAGGATGCGCGCGGCGACGACATAGCCGCCTTCGGCGGGCTTGCCGCCGAGCCAGCCGAGCAAGATGCAGACGATCACGAAGATCCAGAAGAACTGGCGGTACAGCGGCCGGTAGTTGGCCGAGCGCACCTTCGACGTATCGAGCCACGGCAGGAAGGCGAGGATGCCGATCGATGCGAACAGCGCGATTACGCCGAGCAGCTTGTTCGGGATGGCGCGCAGGATCGCGTAGAACGGCAGATAGTACCATTCCGGCACGATGTGGTTCGGCGTCACCGCCGGGTTGGCCGGGATGTAGTTGTCGGCATGGCCGAGATAGTTCGGCATGTAGAACACGAACCAGCCGAACACGACGCAGAAGCACACCATGAAGAACGCGTCCTTGATGGTGGCGTAGGGCGTGAACGCGACGGTGTCCTTGTCTGACTTGACCTCGATGCCGGTCGGGTTGTTCTGGCCGACCATATGCAGCGCCCAGATGTGCAGCACCACGACGCCGACGATCACGAACGGCAGCAGATAGTGCAACGAGAAGAAGCGCTGCAGCGTCGGATTGCCGATCGCGTAGCCGCCCCACAGCCAGGTGACCACGGTCTCGCCGACAATGGGGATCGCCGAGAAGAAATTGGTGATGACGGTCGCGCCCCAGAAGCTCATCTGACCCCACGGCAGCGTGTAGCCGAGGAATCCCGTCGCCATCATCAGCAGGTAGAGGATGACGCCGAGGATCCACAGCACCTCGCGCGGCTCCTTGTAGGAGCCGTAGTACATGCCGCGGAACATGTGGATGTAGACGGCGACGAAGAACATCGATGCGCCGTTGGAGTGCAAGTAGCGGATCAGCCAACCGTAATTCACGTCGCGCATGATGTGCTCGACGGAATTGAACGCCATGTCGGCGTGCGGCGTGTAGTGCATCACCAGGATGATCCCGGTGACGATCTGCGCGCCAAGCAGAAACGCCAGGATGCCGCCGAACGTCCACCAGTAGTTCAGATTGCGCGGGACCGGAAAGGCGATGAAAGAGGAATGGATCAGGCTGGCGATCGGCAGCCGACGCTCCATCCACTTCATGAACGCGCTTTGCGGCTGATAAGTGGAATGTCCGCTCATGATCGAACCTGCAAATCGAAAATCATCGGAGAGTCGTCAACCGATCCGGATCTTGGTGTCGGAAACGAAGTCATAGGGCGGCAGCGGCAGATTGGCCGGCGCCGGGCCCTGCCGGATGCGGCCGGAGGTGTCATAGACCGAGCCGTGGCAGGGGCAGAAATAGCCGTTGTACTCGCCCTGGTGGGCGAGCGGGATGCAGCCGAGATGTGTGCAGATGCCGATCAGCACCTGCCACTGCGGCTTGCCTTCCTTGACGCGCTTGTCGTCGGGCTGCGGGTCGGGAAGGCTGGCGAGATTGACGTTGCGCGCCT
>JBEVIJ010000043.1:0-17786 GCA_040510745.1 Xanthobacteraceae bacterium | reverse complement strand
CACAGTCTGGCCCCACAGCGTGGCGAGCTGCTGGCTCATGGCGCGGGCCAGGATGTCGGTGCCGCCGCCCGGCGCCGCCGGGACCACGATACGGATCAGCGTGCCCGGGAAAGGTTGCGCGAAAGCGGGGATGGCGGCGGTGGCGGCCAGCGATGAGAGCAGAAAACTCCGGCGGGAGATCATTCAGATATCCAGTCTTGTCATAAGGGCAGCATTGTTCGGCTTCCGCTCATTCCCGCGCAAGCGGGAATCCAGGGCCACATATACGCTGTTGTAGCCTTGGGTCCCCGCTTTCGCGGGGACGAGCGGCTTCATTCGTAATCCACCCGCACCAGATAAAGCCCCTCGGGCGGCGCCACCGGGCCGCAGGCGGCGCGGTCGCGCGCTTCGAGAGCCGCCGTCAGTTCGTCCGCGCTCCATTTGCCATCGCCGACCGGCACCAGCGAGCCGACCATGGAGCGCACCTGATTGTGCAGGAACGAACGCGCCACCGCGGTGATGTGAACCTCGCCGCCCGCTTGCGTAACGTCGAGCCGGTCGAGCGTCTTCACCGGCGACTTGGCCTGGCACTCGGTAGAGCGGAACGTGGTGAAGTCGTGCTTGCCTGTGAGGCGCTGTGCCGCCATGTGCATGGCCGCGACGTCGAGCGGACGCGGCACCCGCCAGGCGCGCAGCCGGTCAAGCGTGAGATCAGGCCGCCGATTGGCAATGCGGTAGAGATAGTGGCGGCGCACCGCGGAGCTTCGCGCATTGAAATCGTCCGGCACGCGCTCCGCCGCGACCACGGCGACCGGATGCGGCCGGAGATGCGCGTTGATCGCGTCGCGCACGGTGTCGGTGGTGTGCTCCTTCGCGAGATCGAAATGCGCCACCTGGCCGAGCGCGTGGACGCCGGCGTCGGTGCGGCCCGCGCCCTGCACGGTCGGCTTCTCGCCGCTGAAGGCTTCGATCGCCTCGGTCAGCGCGCGCTGCACCGACGGCACATTGTCCTGCCACTGCCAGCCGGCGAATGGCGTGCCGTCGTATTCGATGGTGATCTTGTAGCGGGGCATGTTGCTCAAAGATCGGCGAAGGCTTGCGGGTAGGATACCTTGCCCGATGTCGGCGCGTCCGGCGCGAGCATCAAGGTCTGAAAGTACGGCCCGGCCCAGCGCGAGACAAATCCGTCCATCGCCTTGAAGCCGAAGCGGCCGTAGTAGGCCGGATGGCCAAGAACGAACACCAGCCGCTCGCCGCGATCCTTCAGCCGGGCGAGGCCGGCGCGGATCAGCGCGTTGCCGATGCCCCGGCGCTGGCGGTCAGGCGCAACGGCGGCCGGCGCGAGACCGATCACCGGCACGGTCCGGGTGCCGAGATCGAGATTCAACCGCGGGAACGCGACATAGCCGGCGATGCCTTGCTGGTCCGCCACCAGCGCCAGCACGAGATCGCCGGACCCGCGCAGCTTGTCGACCATGTCGGCTTCGACCGCACCATCGAACGCCGCCTTGAGCAGCGCGTGAACCTGTGACACATCCTCGTGGCGCTCGGGCCTGATGAGCGGCGCGGTCATGCCAGGCGGGTTCCGGCGGCGACCAGGGTGCCGCGAACGAATTCGTCCGCGTTCATCGCCTTGCTGCCGGCCTTCTGCAATTCGACGATGCGCAGCGCGCCTTCGGCGCAGGCAACGGTAAGACGGCCGTCGAGAACGGTACCGGCGGCACCGCCACCCTCGCCTTTCGTGCTGCGCAGAATCTTGACGCGGCCCGCGCCGGGCAACTCGCACCACGCGCCGGGAAACGGCGACAGGCCGCGGATGTGGTCGTGTACCGCCTGCCACGGCTTCGCCCAGTCGATCCGCGTCTCCGCCTTGTCGATCTTCTTGGCGTAGGTGACGCCGGCCTCGGGCTGAGCGGTCAGTTGCAGCGTGCCGCGCTCCAGCGCGCCGAGCGCGCGCACCATCAGGCCGGCGCCCAACCGCGCCAGCGCGTCGTGAAGCTGGCCGGTCGTCGCGTCGGCGCCGATTGGCGTCCGCTCCACCATCGCCATGGCGCCGGTGTCGAGGCCTTCATCCATCTTCATGATGGTAACGCCGGTTTCGGCATCGCCGGCCATGACGGCGCGATGGATCGGCGCTGCGCCGCGCCAGCGCGGCAGCAGCGACGCATGCACGTTGAAGCAGCCGAGCGGCGGCGCATCGAGCACCGGCTTGGGCAGCAGCAGGCCATAGGCGATCACCACCGCGGCGTCCGCGCCATGTGCCGTAAGCGCCGCGTGCTCGGCCTCGCCCTTCAGCGAAGCCGGCGTCAGCACGTTGAGCCCGAGCTGGCGCGCCTCGCGCTCGACCGGCGACGGCGTCAGTTCCAGTCCGCGGCGGCCGGCTGGCTTCGGCGCGCGCGTATAGACCGCGGCGATGCCGTGGCCCTGGCCCGCGATGGCGAGCAGGGTCGGTACCGCGAACTGCGGCGTGCCCATGAAAATCAGGCGTAGTGACATTGGCCCTGTTCCGCTGAATCCAACTCCGCCTCATCCTGAGGAGCGGCCACAGGCCGCGTCTCGAAGGATGAGGCCGAGAAAGATTTTCACTTCGCCGCGGCCTTGCGGGACTCTTTGACCGTGTCCTTGGCCGCCTGCTTCGCCGCCTTGGTGAATTTCTTGACCACGCGATCGCGCTTGAGCTTGGAAATGTGGTCGATGAACAGCACGCCGTTGAGATGATCGATCTCGTGCTGGATACAGACCGCGAGCAGGCCGGTGGCCTTCAACTCATGCTCCTTGCCGGCCAGATCGAGGTACTTCATCGTCACCTGCGCGGGCCGCTCGACCTCCTCGTAGTATTCCGGGATCGACAGGCAGCCCTCCTCGTGGACCGACTGCTCGCCGGATTCCTCCACGATCTCCGGGTTGATGAACACCTGGGGCTTTTTCTCGCCCTCCTTCTTGGCGAGATCCATGGTGACGACGCGCTTCGGCTCGCCGATCTGGATCGCAGCGAGCCCGATGCCGGGGGCGTCGTACATGGTGTCGAACATGTCCTCGACCAGCTTCTTGACCGAAGCATCAACCTTGGCGACCGGCTTGGAAACCTGCCGCAGCCGCTTGTCCGGAAGGATGAGGATGTCCCGCACCGTCATGGGCCGCGATTTAAGGGCTGGACTTTGGGCGGTCAATGTGTTCTCTATTTGTTCTTTTGAAGAATCCCCAGCCGCGCCAAGGCCGGCCGAGCGAATCGCGTAGAGACAGTTTATGGAAACCGCTCTCCTTGTCGCCACCGGCCTGCTGGTCGGGCTGGGCATCGCCGCGTTCGGCTTTTTCGTCATGCGGATGCGCACCGCCGCACCCGACCCGGAGCTCGTGGCCGCGACGGCGGCGGCGGACCAGCGCATCGTCGAGCTCGGCACCTTCGTGAAGACCATGGGCGACGTGATCGCCAATCGTCAGACCGAGCTGGCGCGGCACGTCAACGAGCGGCTCGACGCGGTGTCGCACCGGCTCGGCGAGTCGATGCAGACCACGACCAAGCACACGGTCGAGAACCTGGCCAAGCTGAACGAGCGACTGGCGGTGATCGACAGCGCGCAGAAGAACATCACCGATCTCGCCTCTCAGGTGACGTCGCTGCAGAACGTGCTGTCCAACAAGCAGACCCGCGGCGCGTTCGGCCAGGGCCGAATGGAAGCGATCATCCAGGACGGATTGCCGAAAAGCGCTTACGAATTCCAGCACACGCTCAAGAACGGCAAGCGGCCGGACTGCGTGGTGTTCCTGCCCGACCAGAGGCCGTTGGTGATCGACGCCAAGTTTCCGCTGGAGGCCGTCACCGCATTGCGCGAGGCCAAGTCTGAGCCGCAGCGCGAGATCGCGGCGCGGCAGGTGCGTCAGGACGTGATGAAGCACGTCACCGACATTTCCGACCGCTACCTGATCGCCGGCGAGACGCAAGACATCGCGCTGATGTTCGTGCCGTCGGAATCGGTCTACGCCGAGCTGCATGACGGCTTCGACGACGTGGTGCAGAAGGCCTACCGGCTTCAGGTCATGCTGGTGTCGCCCACGTTGCTGATGCTCGCCATCCAGGTGATCCAGCAGATCCAGAAAGACGCCCGCATGCGCGAGGCGGCCGACAGCATCCGCGAGGAGGTCGGCGCCATGACCAAGGACGTGCGCTTGCTCGGCGACCGGCTGCGCAAGCTGCAAAGTCATTTCAGCCAGTCGAACGAGGACATCCGCCAGGCACTGGTCTCGATCGAGAAGATCGAGAAGCGCAGCGACCGCATCAGCCAGGTCGAGTTCGGCGGCGAGGAGCCGGCAGAGGCGTCGAACGTGATCGCAGCGCCCGTGTTCAAACTCGAGTCGAGCAATCCATGAACCTTACCGCGGCGGAAAAGCCGGGTTGGCGCGCTGCGCTGGCCGTCTATCTTAAGCCCCGCGTTCTCGTCATCCTGATGCTCGGCTTCTCCGCCGGGCTGCCACTGGCGCTCTCTGGCTCGACGCTGGCGGTCTGGATGCGACAGTCCGGCGTCGATCTCGGCACCATCGGGCTGTTCACACTGGTCGGCACGCCCTACACGCTCAAATTCCTCTGGGCGCCGGTGGTCGACGCGCTCGACGCGCCCGTGCTCTCCAAGCTGCTCGGCCGGCGGCGCGGCTGGCTGGTGCTGTCGCAGATCCTGCTGATGGCGGCGATCGTATTCCTCGCCTTCTGCAATCCCGCGGCGTCGCCGTGGCTGGTCGCATTCGGCGCACTTCTGGTCGCCACGGCGTCGGCGACGCAGGATATCGTGATCGACGCGTTCCGGGTCGAGAGCCTCGAACCCTCCGAGCAGGCCGCCGGCATGGCGTCCTACGTCGCCACCTACCGCATCGGCATGGTGGTGTCGGGCGCGGGCGCGCTTTACCTCGTCGAGGGCTTCGAGCGGTGGGGCTTCGGCCTGCAGACGGCGTGGACGTTCGGCTATCTGGCGATGGCGGTGTTTGTGCTTGTCGGCATCGTCACCGCGATTTTCGCGACAGAACCCCGCAACGCCGGCGTCGGCGTCGGCGCGCACGCTGGCAACAATGCGCTGAAGCGCGTGTTCGCGGTGGCCGTTGCCGCGTTCAGGGATTTCCTGGCTCGCGACCTCGCCCTTGTCATCCTCATCTTCGTCGTCTTCTACAAACTCTGCGATGCGTTCGCTGGCGCCATGACGACGGCGTTCGTGATCGATCTCGGGTTTTCCCGTACCGACTACGCCGACGTGGTGAAGGTGTTCGGCCTGGCGGCGACGCTGATCGGCGGCTTTGCCGGCGGCTTTCTGGCCCGCGCCTATCCGATGGTGACATGCCTGTGGATCGGCGCATTTCTGCAGATGGCGTCGAATTTCGTGTTTTCTTGGCAGGCCTGGATGGGCATGAACTACTGGGCGCTGATCGTCACCATCCTGGCGGAGAACTTCACCGGCGCGATCGGCACGGTGTTCATCGTCGCGTACCTGTCAGCGCTGTGCCAATCGCCGCTGCACACGGCGACGCAGTTCGCGCTGCTCACCGCGGTTGCCGCGATGGGCCGCATCTATCTCACCGCCGGCAGCGGTTACCTCGCCGAGATAACCGGCTGGACATGGTTCTTCGCGATCAGTGCGCTTGTCGCAATCCCGAGCATGTTCCTGCTGTGGTGGTTGCAGGCGGGCGGGCACTTTAGAAGCCTCGGCCCGGTCAAGATTACGGCGGGCGACGATTGACTACATCGGGGTGCGGCTGCGCAAAGCCTGCGACAGAGTGCCCTCATCGAGGTAGTCGAGCTCGCCGCCGACCGGCACGCCGTGCGCGAGCCGCGTCACCGACACATTGGCGTTGTGCAGCAGGTCGGTGATGTAGTGCGCCGTGGTCTGGCCGTCGACCGTGGCGTTGAGCGCCAGCACGACCTCCTTCACCGCCGGATCGTGCGCGCGCGCCACCAGCGCGTCGATGGTCAGGTCCTGAGGCCCGACCCCGTCGAGCGGCGACAGCGTGCCGCCCAGCACGTGATAGCGCGCGTTGAGCGCGCTGGCGCGCTCCAGCGCCCACAGGTCGGCAACGTCGGCCACCGCCACGATGACCGAAGGATCGCGCTTCACGTCGGTGCAGACCGCGCAAGGGTTCTGGCTGTCGATGTTGCCGCAGGTGCGGCAGACCTCGATCTTCTCGGTCGCGGCCTGCAGCGCGCCGGCGAGCGGCGTCATGAGCTGCTCGCGCTTCTTGATGAGATGCAGCGCGGCGCGGCGCGCCGAGCGGGGCCCAAGCCCCGGCAGGCGCGCCAGCAACTGGATCAGGCGCTCGATCTCGGGTCCGGCGGTGGCTTTGGGCATATTGTTTACGGTCGTTAGGACAGATCGCGTAGCCAGATCAATCAAGCTTTAAAGGTGTGCTGAGACAAGCTGATACGCCCTGGAGGCCCTATTCGTGAACTGGAAAGCCACGGTCCCTCTCGTTGTCATCGCGGTGTGCTGGACGGTCTTCCTGACAGGCGTCACCGAAGTACCGCCCTGGCAGGGCTTTGCAAAGGGTCTGGCCATCGGTTCGCTTGCGGGGTTGTGGCCCGCCATAACCGAACTAGCGAGGTGGTGGTCGGCGTTGTCGCGTCGATTGGAGATTTAAAACGGCAGCTTCAATCCGGGCGGCAGCGACAGGCCGCCGGTCAAGCTCTTCATCTTGTCCTGCATCACCGTCTCGGCCTTGCGCCGCGCGTCGGCGTGCGCCGCGACCAGCAGATCCTCGATGATTTCCTTCTCGGACGGCTTGAACAGCGAGTCGTCGATCTTGACGCCCTTGAGATCGCCCTTGGCGCTGAGCGTGACCGTCACCATGCCGCCGCCCGCTGTGCCCTCGACCTCGATCTGGTCGAGCTCGGCCTGCATCTCCTGCATCTTGGCCTGCATCTGCGCGGCCTGCTTCATCATGCCCATGAAATCCGCCATCGATCACTCCGGTTTGACTCTTGAGCATGATCTTATCCGACCAGCCCTCGCCCGCCAAAGCACCACGCCAAAATAACCAATCGTGAGCTTCGCGCAGGCGGGAAACCGGTTCCCACTTTTCGGGATCATGCTCGTCAGTCGTCACGAACCCAGTTCTCGCCGAGCCCTTCTTCGTCGGCCGCCGGCAGCACGTCGTCCGCCGGAGCGGTTTCCAGCGGGGCGTCCTTGGCGCTGCGCACCGCCGTGATCTGCGAGCCGGGCCAGCGCTCCAGCACCGCCTTCACCAGCGGATCGGCGCGCACGCCGGTTTCGAGCTGAGCCTGTTTCGCGTCGGCCTGAGACTTGAGCGTGAGGGCGCCGACATCGCCGGACACCACCACCATCCAATTCCGGCCGGTCCACAGCTTGAGCTTGCGCGACAGCTCGTTCACCAGCGTCTTGGCGGCGGCCGATTCCAGCGCGAGTTCGAGCCTGCCTTCCTCGCAGCGCACCAGCCGCACGTCGCGCTCCAGCGCGGATTTCATCTGCAGGTCGCGCTTCTCCGCCGCCAAGGCGACGATTTCCTCGAATGTGCCGATCAGACGCGCGGTCTCCCCTGCGGGCACCGAATCGCCCGCGGGCTGCACCGATGGCGCGAGCGCCGCGCGCGGCCCACCGCGCAGCGCCATCGCCGCACTGGGCGCAGAGGCGGACGACGCCGGCGCAGAGGGTCGGGACGCGGAGGATCGTGGTGGGGATGATTGCGGCGCGGACGATATGGAGGAGCCGTTATCTGACGACGACTTCATTTTTTCTTTGATTTTCCGGATCGTCTCATCGGGGGTATCCAGATCGGCGACATAGGCGATGCGCACCAGCACCATCTCGGCGGCGGCGACCGGCCGGGCCGCGTCCTTCACTTCGGCGATGCCCTTAAGCAGCATCTGCCAGGTCCGCGAAAGCACGCGCATCGACAGCGCGGTTGCCAAGGCGCGGCCGCGGCTGCGCTCCGATTCGCTCAGCGATATATCGTCGGCCACCGCCGGCACGATTTTGACTCGCGTGACAAAGTGCGTGAACTCGGCCAAGTCCGACAGCATGATCGAGGGATCGGCACCGGAATCGTACTGGTTGCGCAACTCGTCGAGCGCGCGGCCGATGTCGCCCTTCATCAGCGCTTCGAACAGGTCGATGACCCGAGTGCGGTCGGCGAGGCCGAGCATTTCACGCACGTCGTTGGCGCGTACCGAGCCGGCGGCATGCGCGATGGCCTGATCGAACAGTGACAGCGCGTCGCGCACCGACCCTTCGGCGGCGCGCGCGATCAAGGCCAGCGCCTCGGTCTCAGTTTCGAGCTTTTCCTTGGCGGAAATCCCTTCCAGGTGCTTCACCAGCACCGCGTTGTCGATGCGGCGCAGGTCGAAGCGCTGGCAGCGCGACAGCACCGTCACCGGCACCTTGCGGATTTCGGTGGTGGCGAAGATGAATTTGACGTGCGCGGGCGGCTCTTCCAGCGTCTTGAGCAGCGCGTTGAACGCCGGCGTCGACAGCATGTGAACTTCGTCGAGGATGTAGACCTTGTAGCGCGCGCTGACCGGCGCGTAGCGCGATGCGTCAGTGAGTGCGCGCACGTCGTCGACGCCGTTGTGCGAGGCCGCGTCCATCTCCAGCACGTCGATGTGCCGGCTCTCCATGATCGCCTGGCAGTGCACGCCGAGCTTCGGCATCTTGATGGTCGGCCCTTGGACCGAGCCGTCCTCAAGCTGGTAGTTGAGCGCGCGCGCCAGGATGCGCGCCGTTGTCGTCTTGCCGACGCCGCGCACGCCGGTGAGGATCCAGGCTTGCGGGATGCGGCCGGTCTCGAACGCGTTCGAGACGGTGCGAACCATCGCGCCCTGGCCGATCAGGTCGTCGAAGGTCCCGGGCCGGTACTTGCGCGCGAGGACGCGATAGGCGGCACCCTCCGGCTCCGCCCCGAACAGGCCGGGGTCCGATGAGCGCTCCGGAATAGTGGCGTCGTTCATCGCGGTTCCCGGGCCGCCGCGGCGACGCCTGGTCGCTCGGCGGCTGCATATCGAATGAGGTGGGAGGCTGACGAGCGACCCGAACCGGTGCTCGTTAGGGCTGCTTCCTTCCGGACCTGACCCGGTTGGCGAGTGGCTCGTCCACCGCCAACCTCCCGCGTCCTATATCAGGCCATCGGGCGCGGAAAGCAAGCCGCCGCGACCGCCAGCATGCTAGCTTTCCAGCGCAAATGCTGGACTTGAGGCCCGCTGCGATGCCCCAAAATGCCGCGTCCGCGGACTGGACGCTCCACCCCCAACTCGAGCGCGACACGGTTCCGATCGGCGACCTCGCGCTGTGCCGGGCACTGCTGATCAACGACGCCAATTACCCCTGGCTGCTGCTGGTGCCCCGCCGGGCCGGCGTGGTCGAGATCATCGACCTGACCGGCGCCGATCAGGTGCAACTGACGGCCGAGATCGCGCAGACCTCGAAGGCGATCAAAGCGATGACCGGCTGCGAGAAGATCAACGTGGCGGCGCTGGGCAACGTGGTGCCGCAGCTTCATGTTCATGTCATCGCGCGAGGACGAAGCGATCCGGCCTGGCCGAAACCGGTGTGGGGCGCGGTTCCGCCGATTGCCTACAGCGAGTCGGCGCTGCGGTCTGTGCTGGCCGATCTGCGCGAGCGGCTGGCGCCAAACCCTGTCTAGCCTACTGCTGCTTCAGGTTCAATCGCTTCACCAGCGATTCAACCTTCTCGGTTTCCGCGATCATCATGTCGCGCATCTGCGCCGGCGTCGTGGTGCGGATCACCATGCCGGTCGCATTCAGGCGCCGCATCACATCCGGATCCTTGCCCGCCTTGACGAACTCGTCGTTGATCCGCTGCACGATCGCCGCGGGCGTGCCCGCCGGCGCCACCACGCCGAACCACATCGCCGGCATCTGCTTGACGATTCCGGACTCCACCAGCGACGGAAGATTGGGGAACTCGCTCCAACGCGAGTCCGCGGCGACCGCCAGCGCACGCGCCTTCTTTTCGAGCAGGAACGGCTGGCCAAGCCCGTAGGTCGGGAATGCGAAATCGATGCGGCCGCCCGCAAGGTCAGTCATGATGGTGGTGCTGCCGCGATACTGCACCGTCTCCACACCCACTCCTGTCTGCTCCTTGATCAGGGCGCCGAACAAATGGGGCGGCGAACCAGGGCCGGGCGCGCCGACCGAAAGGCCACTTGGCTTCTTCTTTCCGTATTCGATGAACTCGGCGATGGTCTGCGCCGGATTGTCGGCCGGCACCGTGAGCATGCTGATCATCTCGAAGAACGTAGTGACCGGCGCGAAGCCCTTCACAGGCTCATACATGGCGGCCTGCGTCGCCGGCAGATAGGCGTGCTGCAGCCCGGATATGATCAGCAGCGTGTGCCCGTCCGGCGCCGCGTTCTGCACATAAGCCGCGGCGACGCCACCGCCGGCTCCGGTGCGGTTATCGACCACGATGCGCTGACCCATGTTGCGCGAGATCGCTTCCGCGAAGATGCGCGCATTGATATCGGTGCCGCCGCCGGCGCCAAGGCCGACCACGAAGGTAATCGGGCGCTGCTGCGGGAATTCCTGAGTCGCAGCGTGTCCGGCGAGCGCCAGGACTCCGATCGCCGCCAACAGAAGCCGCTTGCTCTTCATGTGGTCACCTCACCGTTAGGACTACGCGAGCCACTTGCGGAAGTGCGCGAAGGTCCGGGTGTCCGCAACCTTCGTCACCTCCGCGTTGTAAGTGTCCGGCCTCCGGTGATTTGCAAATGCATGAACCATGCCGGGGTAGACGAACGGCTGGACGTTGGGATTGCCCTTGATGGCCGGCAGGATCTGGCCCTGCAGCAATTCCGGTGGCGTGGTGTGATCGAGCTCGCCGAAATGCAGGATCAGCGGCTTGCGGATGTCCTTGCCCTCGTCGGTGAAGAGGTGAATGCGCGTTCCGTAATAGCCCACCGCCGCCTCGGCGTCGGTGCGCGATGCCGCGAGATACGCCATCGTGCCGCCGAGGCAGAAGCCGGTCACGCCGACTTTGCCGTTGCATTCCGGCCGCGCGCGCAGGAACGAGATGCCCGCCTGCAAATCCTTGACGCCGGTCGCGTAGTCGAATGCCTTGTGCATGGCACGGCCCTTGGCATGCCCATCGTCGTCGTAGTCGAGGTCGAGGTTGCGCTCCATGCGCGAGAAGACGTCGACGGTCAGCACCGCGAAGCTTTCAGTGGCAAAACGCGCCGCGATCTCGCGCAGCGGCAGATTGATGCCGAAAATCTCGTGGATCATCACCAGTCCGGGCGCGGGTCCAGCGGGTGGCCGGTGCAAGAAAGCGTCGATGCGCTCGCCATCGAACGAGGTGAAGTGCAGCGGCTCCCGCACGACTTCGATCATGCACCCCTCACACAAGCTGTTACGAACGAAGCGTATCGGCCCGGTTCCCACCGGACAATCGCGTGCGCCGCATGGCCGCATGCAGTACAGCCCTGCCCTGCGCCGGTGAACAGCCCGCCATACGGCCATTGCACCGCCCTCCCGGCAGGCGCATCATTTGCCCACAAATTCAGGGAGTGACGTCCATGCACGATATCGTCATTCGCGGCGGCAAGATCGCCGATGGCACCGGAAAAGCTGCATTTTCCGGCGACGTGGCCATCACGGACGGGCGCATCGCGGCGGTCGGCGGCAAGCAAGGTCCGGCCAAGCGCGACGTCGACGCCGACGGGCTGCTGGTCACCCCGGGCTGGGTCGATGTGCACACCCATTACGACGGCCAGGCGATGTGGGACCCGCTGCTCTCGCCGTCGTGCTGGCACGGCGTCACAACCGTGATGTTCGGCAATTGCGGCGTCGGCTTCGCGCCCGTGAAGAAGGAGCATCGCGGCGCGCTGATGGATTTGATGGAGGGCGTCGAGGAAATTCCCAACCCGGTGCTGGCCGCGGGCCTGAACTGGGAGTGGGAAAGCTTCCCCGAATATATGAACGAGCTGGAGCGCCGCCCGCGCGCGATCGACATCGCGGCGCAGATCGCGCATTTGCCGTTGCGCGTCCATGTGATGGGCGACCGCGCCGTGCGGCGCGAGATGGCGACGCCGGACGACATCGCCGAGATGCGCCGGCTCACCATCGAGGCGCTGCAATGCGGTGCGTTCGGCTTCACCACCTCGCGCACCGACTCCCACAAGACCCCGGACGGCGATCTGGTACCGTCGCGCGACGCCGACGATCACGAACTGCTCGGCATCGGCTCGGCGCTGGGCGCGACCGGCACCGGCGCGTTCGGCATGAACAGCGACTTCGACGACGAGGAATTCGAGCTGCGCTGGATGCGCAAGTTCGCCAAGGAAACCGGGCGTCCGGTCTGGTTCCTGCTGACCGACCGCTACTCGGACCCGGACCGCTGGCGGCGCCTACTCAAGGCGGTGCACGAGGCTCGCGCTCAGGGCCTGAACCTCTCCGCGCAGATGGCCGGCCGGCCGATCGGCGTGATGATGGGCATCGGCACCGCGCTCAACCCGTTCACGGTGCGGCCGAGCTACAAGGCGCTCGAAAGCCTGCCGATCGAGGAACAGCGCCGGCGGCTGCGCGATCCCGAGATGCGGCGGAAAATCCTGGCCGATGTGCCGTCGGATGCCGAGATTGCCAAGCTCGCGCAGTTCCGTCAGGTCGTCACCAAGCGCTTCGACAAATTCTTCGTCATGGGCAACCCGCCGGACTACGAGCCCGGCCCGGAGAAGAGCGTCGCCGCGATCGCGCAACGCGAAGGCCGCACGCCCGAAGAGGTGGCCTACGATTACATCCTCGAGGACGGCCAGTATCTGTATTTCCCGGTGGTGAATTACGTCACCGGCGATCACGGCCCGATCCTGGAAATGCTGCACGACCCGGCATGCCTGCTGGGTCTTTCCGACGGCGGCGCGCACTGCACGTCGATCGTCGACGCGGGCGTGCCGACCTACATGCTGACGCACTGGGCGCGCGACCGCCAGCGCGGGCCGAAGGTGCCGCTGGAGCTGCTCGTCAAGCGCCAGACCAGCGAAACCGCGGACTTCTTCGGGCTCCACGACCGCGGCCGCCTCGCGCCAGGCATGCGCGCCGACCTCAATGTGATCGACTTCGAAGGCCTGCAGGTCCGCAAGCCCGAGATCGTCCACGATATGCCGGCCAACGGGCGGCGCTTCATCCAGCGCGTCAACGGCTATGAAGCGACGATTTGCGCGGGCACGCCGATCTTCGAGCGCGGCGAGCACACCGGCGCCCTGCCCGGCCGGCTGGTCCGCGCCGGTCAGGCCGGCGGGTCGGCGCGGGAAGCGGCGGAGTAACAATCCACTCGTGCCATTCCGTCCTGAACTCGGTCCGAAGCCGCATCTCGGCTACACGGAAAGCCTGATCGAGCGCGTCGCCGAGCGGCGCGGCGATACGGCCTGGCTCGCCAGCCAAAATGCCGACGCGCACGCGCGAAGCTACGTGATCGGCGGCGAATTGATCGTGCTGAAGAAGGGCGGCGACATCCACGATCCGCTGTTCGTGCCGAGCGAAGCGAAGGCTCTCGCGCCGCTCACCGAAACGGTTTTCCTCGGCTTGATGAATGGCGCGGCGCGGTTCGGCATCGGCATAACACAAGCCAGCGCCGAAGCGCTGAAGGCGCGCAGCGACCTGTTCGTCATGGACCTGCGCTCAATCGCGATCCAGGGCCTGGTCGCCGCCGACCATCTGCCTCCGCTCGCCGAGGCCAAGGCGATGCTGCAGTGGCACGCGCGGCACCGCTTCTGCTCCAACTGCGGCGGCGCTACCGACATGATGGACGCCGGCTGGAAGCGGGCCTGCCTTGCCTGCAAGGCAGAGCATTTCCCGCGCACCGACCCGGTGGTCATCATGCTGGCGGTGCGCGGCGACAAGGGGCTGCTCGGCCGTTCGGGGCGCTTTGCCGCAACCATGTGGTCGTGCCTCGCCGGATTTGTGGAGCCGGGCGAGTCGGTCGAGGATGCGGTGCGCCGCGAAACGCTGGAAGAGGCCGGCGTGAAATGCGGCCGCGTCAAATACCTATTCACGCAGCCGTGGCCGTTCCCGATGTCGCTGATGATCGGCTGCCACGCCGAAGCGCTCAACGACAATATTCAAATGGACACCAATGAGTTGGTCGACTGCCGCTGGTTCAGCAAGGATGAATGCGCCGCCATGCTGATGCGCAAACATCCGGAAGGGCTGACCTGCCCGCCGCATGTTGCCATCGCCCACCACATCATTCGCGATTGGGTCGAGAGCGACCGTGACCTCTTCTAGCGCCGGCGGACCCGCCACCGTGCTGTGCACGGGCATCGCGGTGCAGGATCTGCTCTTTCGGGTGGACAAGTTTCCGCCGCCCGGCGGCAAGGCGATGGCCCACGACTTCCTCACGGTCTGCGGCGGTTGCGCGGTGAACGCCGCAATCGCGGTGGCGCGGCTCGGCGGCCACGCGCGCTGCAGCGGGCCGCTCGGCGACGAAGCCGACAATCCCAGCAATCAGTTGATCGCGGCGATGCAGAGGGAAGGCATCGATACCGGCGGCATCGTGCGCGTTGCCGGCGCCGCGATCCCGGTGTCGGGCATCATGATCGACGCGACCGGCGAACGGATCATCGTGACGTATCGCGACCGCCGCATCGAAGCGGCGCAGCCGCCCGATCTCGATCGTTTGCTGGCCGGCGTCACGCTGCTGCTCGCCGACAACCGGTTTCCCGATTTCGTGCGGCCGATCTGCGAGGCAGCGCGCCAGCGCGGTATTCCCGTGGTGCTCGATGCCGACCGGCCGACCAAGGAAGACGACCCGCTGTTCGGCATCCCGACCCACGTGGTGTTTTCCTCCGAATGTCTGCGCGCAACGACCGGAGAGAACGACCTGGACGTCGCGCTGATGCGGATGACGCCGCGCACCCAGGCGTTCCTGGCGGTCAGCGACGGGCCGAACCCGGTGCGTTACATCGCTGGTGGCGCGTTGCGCACGCTGCCGGTGTTTCGCGTCGACGCGATCGACACGCTGGCGGCAGGCGACGTGTTCCACGCCGGCTTCGCGTTGGCGCTGGCGGAGGGCGGCGACGAGGTCGAGGCGTTGCGGTTCGGCGCCGCGGCAGCCGGGCTCAAATGCACGCGGTTCGGCGGCAGCATGGGCGCGCCGGCTCGAACCGAGGTCGAAGCGCTGCTAAAACGAGCTTGATGTAGAATAATTTTACCAATATACCGGGTCAGCCCGATATTTTGGAACGATATTCTATGGATGCCATAGATCGAAAAATCCTCGCGGTGATCCAGGAGGATGCCTCGCTCTCGGTTGCCGAAATCGGCAACCGGGTCGGGCTGTCCTCGACCCCGTGCTGGAAGCGCATCCAGAAGCTCGAGGCCGAGGGCGTGATTCAGAAGCGCGTCGCGGTGGTCGACCAGGCCAAGATCGGGCTCGGCATCACCGTCTATGTCTCGGTGGAAACCGATGACCATTCGCAGGATTGGATCGACCGTTTCGCCAAGGTGGTCGGCGCCATGCCCGAGGTGATGGAGTTCTACCGCATGGCCGGCGACGTCGATTACATGCTGCGTGTCGTCGCGCCCGACATCGCCGGCTACGACGCGTTCTACAAGCGGCTGATCGCAATCGTGCCGCTGAAGAACGTCACGTCGCGCTTCGCGATGGAAAAGATCAAGTCGACGACGGCGCTGCCGATCGCCTAAGGCGCAATTCGGACGGCTGCCGGTCAGCTCGTGGTGCGCGCCACGTTGTCGGACATACGCGGACGCATGTAGATGTGATCCTTGAGCGTCAATGTGCCGGTCACGACATGGCCGATCACCGGCTTGTAAGTGTACTGCACTTCGCTCCAGATCAGCGACGAGTTGGGAATCGCAAGCGCGGCCGGCAGTGTCACGGTCGCGCCCTTTGATTTCGCCGTGCCATTCAACGTGTCGCTCCACGCAACGGTGGCCGTGCCCTGCGCGTCGATCGTCACGCTCGAGACGACGACCTTGAGATTGCCGGTCGGGAACGGCGCCATTACGGCGGTCGCCGCGTTGAGCGAATTGGTCATGTCGTTGTTGCTGACGCTCGTCACCTGGGACACCAGGTCGGCCACGGTGCGGGCGGTCAGCGTCACCTTGCGGTCGGCGCCGATGCCCTGCGAAATCTCGACCGCGCCGAGGTCAGCATCATCGGCAGCAGCATCGCAAACTCGACCGCCGAGACGCCGCGCTCGTCCTTGGCCAGGCCGCCGAGCCTTAGACGCAGATCGTCTGCAATCAGGTCGGCTTGAGTTTTGAAGACATCGAGGAAAGCGTTCATGGCGCGGCTCTATTGTTCTAGCCATCAGAAGCACCCAAATCGCGGTTACGAATAGACTCAATATTTGATTTATCTTCGAAACCGAAAATGGGTAGGGGTGGATTGGATTCCGGAATCGATATTCAAACGGTTGAAGGATTGTTTTGTAGAGCGGCCCACTGATCCCGTTTTCCAAAAGGTCGACATGCATCTCCCAATTTTGTTGCCAAAACTTGCTTCCTCGATTCACAAAATACCACGCTAAAGATAAAGAACAATCCAAGACATGCTACTACGTATGTCATCGACGCATTTTGTGAGTTTCCTTGCAGCACAAAATAGGCAGCAAAGGCCGCCGCAATAAAAGCCCAGAAATAAGTAGCGCGTTTCCAATATAGTTCGATTTCAAATTTACGGTTCTCGAGGGCTTGTTTTAGAGCCTCACGGCGAATGCTAGTAGGTGTTCCGTCATCGGGAAAATGACGGAGATATTCGTTTGGCTGACATTCATTCGGCATCCAAGACTCCGATCAACATCGCACGTCAAAATATCGATGGGATTAGCGGCTCAAAGCGCCACGCGCCTCCCGCGGCAATATCGCAGCGGCTGTGATGAGAAGGACAAATTCCCGCCGCCTCATGGACGCCTCCAGGCTCAAGAGAGGACATCGTAGCGGCTCAAATGGGTATTTTGGTACACGGATTACGCTCGGCGCTATTTCTTTGAGAAGTTCCAGCCATTTGCCACTCATTCCGTACTCGTACGTCAAGAAGCCGGTGGCGTTGCCACCCGGTTGGGCGAGGCTGTTGACAAAGCTCGCGCCCACCGGATCGGGCACCTGTGCAAATACGATTGGCACTTTGCGGCTCACTTGGAGTAACGGCGCCAAGGCAGTGCTTCCACTGGTCAAGATTACATCAGGGTCGAGCGCGACCAACTCGGCAGCGTACTGCCGTATCCGATCAGCATCGCCAGCTCCCCAACGATAATCGATCCGGATATTGCGACCGACGCCCCAACCAAATTCCTGCAGCCCTTGCAGGAATGCGCCGACCCGGGCCTGCGTTTCATGGTCGTCAGCGACCAAGTTCATCAGCACACCCAGCCGCCGGGTGCGCTGTGGTTGCTGCGCGCGCGCCGCAAGCGGCATGGCCGCCGCCCCGCCAAGACCTGCGATGAACTCCCGCCGCTTCATTCGATCACCTCGTCGGCGCGAGCGAGCAGCGTCGGCGGCACGGCGAGGCCGAGCGCCTTGGCGGTCTTTAAGTTAATCACCAGCTCGTACTTGGTCGGCGCCTGCACCGGCAGGTCGGCAGGCTTCTCGCCCTTGAGGATGCGATCGACATAACTAGCCGCACGCCGATACTGGTCGGTGTAATCGGCCGCATAGGAGATCAGGCCTCCGGCGGCGACGATGTGTCGGTACGCATAGATCGCGGGCAGCTTATGGCGAGCCGCCAGCGTGACGATCAGATCGTAATGCAAAAGCGACATGGCGCCCGCCGTCAGAATCAGACCGCCATTGGGAGAGCCCGCAAATGCCGCGATGGCGCGCTCGATCTCGCCGGCGTCGCGCCGCA
>JBEVIJ010000042.1:0-27589 GCA_040510745.1 Xanthobacteraceae bacterium | reverse complement strand
CTTTGCTCGATCGAGGGCGCTGTCATGAGGCGATCTTATGGTGGAGCAAGGTACGGCGCCTGCGGTTGGTCCTCGCAAGATCAACTCCGGGAGGCTTCGGGTCACCGTCCGTCCCTACTATGAGGGACCGCCCTTCAGTGGGCTGGTTAGGTGACGGAGGAAGGAGAGTGAAAGCTCTCCGATCCCGAGGTGGAAGGCCCACCCATCCGTCGCTGAAAGTTACGGTCCCGACGAACCAAAAATCGCCGCGGTGGAGCGCCGGCAGGCGGCACGCTCTCCGTTAGTGAGCGTGGTCGCCGAAAGGCGAATCTAAGGAACGCCTCCCGGCGCTCCGCCTCCCTCACTTGAAACAGGAAGGAGACGGCAAGGAAGGCCTCGCGAGCCTGAAGTCCGCGGGCGATGGACGCATGGCTGTTTGAAATTTGAATCTGAAGCACGGCGCGAACCAAGCGGACGCTGTCGTCCCCGCGAAGGTGGGGACCCAGACTTCCGGTGGTGGTTATGGGTCCCCGCCTTCGCGGGGATGACAACGGAGACGCTAATCGAACCCATAAAACTTGCAGAACTCGCTCAGCTCCGCGCGCGGCGAGCGGAAGTCGTTGGCCTTGTGCTTGCGGTCGCCGTAGCCGATCGCGATCGCGCAGAACAGCATTTGCTCCGGCGGCAGCTTGATGAATTCGCCGACCGTGTCGTAGAGCCGCGCCCAGGCTTCCTGCGGGCAGGTGTCGAGGCCATAGCCGCGCGCCAGATAAGCGAGGGTGTGGATGTAGCCGCCGAGGTCGGCCCATTGGCCCGGGCCGAGCTTGCGGTCGATCGCGATGAACAGCGCGACCGGCGCGTTGAAGAATTCGAAGTTGCGCTTGTACTGCGCCAGGCGGCCCGCCGCGTCATCGCGATCGATGCCGAGCGAGCCGTAAAGCTGCACGCCATGCTCCTCACGGCGCTTCTTGTAGGCGCCGAACATCGGCTCCGGATAGATCGGATACTCGGACTTGATATGCCGCGGGTCTTCCTTGGCGATGCGTTCGGCGACGATGCGCTTGAATTGCTTGAGTTGGTCGTTCGCCAGCGCATAAACGTACCAGGATTGCAGGTTGCCGCCGGACGCGGCGCGCTGCGCCTTCACGATCAGATCCTTCACGATGGCAAGATCGACCGGCTTGTCATGAAACCAGCGGCAGGCGATGCGCGAATCGACGGCGTCAAATACGTCCATTGTGTCACCTGGGGATGGAATTATTCCGCGGCGCCCTTGTCCGGCGCCGTGAGCCGCGGGGGAGGGGCGGGCAGCGCATCGCCGTTCGGGCCGGCGAGCGCCGCAGGATCGTTGTGCACGCGATAAAGCTGCGGCGCCGCACGGTTGATGTGAAGCTGGAAAATATCTGGCCGGTTGTAATGGCCGGCGAAATCGTGGCGCAGCTTCATCTGGATGCCAAGCTCAAGATTGCAGTCGGCGTAAAGGATGCCTTCCTCCGCGCCCATCGGCCCCGCGATGATGTGCGACAGCGGATCGACGATCATCGAGCCGCCGCAACAGTTCGGGTCGCGCAGGAATTTCTCGCCCTCGGGCCCGGCTTTCAGCATCTCGATCATGCGCTCGTCCACCGTGCCGCAGGCCGAGATGACGAACGCCTTGCTCATTTGCGCGAAGGCCTGGGTGTCGATCGCCACGCGATTGCGCAGCGGGTCGCCGCTGGTCGGGAAATGGTTCGGCCAGCTCATGACGTGGATGCGGGTCCCCTCGGCAATCAGCGCGAACACCGCGAGCGGGTTGGAGTTCTCGCCGCAGATCAGGCCCGACATCGGCCCGAACTCACTATCGAACGCGCCGAACGTGTCGCAGTAGCCGCCCATGTGGACGAGGCGCTCGCCGACCGTCGGCATGATTTTCTGGTGCTTGCGGATCAGCCTGCCGTCCGGTCCGATGTAGAGCTGGCTGTTGAACATCGTGCCGATGGTGCCGGGCGTTTTTTCGCAGACGCCGATCGTCACATAGGCGTTGGCATCGCGCGCCGCCTCGCACAGCGCGTCGGTCTCACGGCCGGGCACCTCGACCGAATTCTTGAACAGCTCGACGGCGAGCCTGTTGGCGACGGCGTTGGTCGCCGCGTGGTGATGATACCAGACCGGGTGCGCCGGGATGAATCCTTCGGGAAATCCGATCACCCGCGCGCCGGCCTTGCCCGCTTCGCGGATCAGGCGGCAGGCCTTGGCGGTCGAGCCCTCGCGGTCGAGGAACACCGAGGCGGCTTGCACCGCCGCCACCTTCACCGTGCCGTAGCTGTCACCCATCGCGAAACCTCACGTACTTTTGTCGCGCAGCACGATGGTGGGTGCAAGGCCGATCAACACCAGCATGCAGGCGATGATCGGGATCATCGGGGCGAGCGTCCACCCGCTCAGGTCCCAGAACGCGCCGCTGATGATCGGCACGATCACCGCGCAAGAGTAGCTGATGGTGAACATGCCGGCGGAGACGCGGTGCACGTCCTCGGGCGGGCTGATCATCGGCGGCAGCGCCAGCACGAGCACCAGCACCGCGGCGCCGAAGCAGCCCCAGACGGCGGCGCCGATCACCACCCAGGTGCCGCCGAGCAGCATCGCCAGCACGCACATCAGGCAAACGACGCCGCACACGAGGTAGGACCAGACGGTCCGCACCATCCGGTCGGCCGAGGCGAGCAGCAGGAACGAGGCGGGCAACTGGCCGAGGTTGAGCGCGGTCAGCGCGGCGTTGATCAGGTCCGGGCGTCCGGTGTGGGTGAGGTAGTCGGGCAGGAAGCCGTTGAGCGCGAAGTAGGACGCATTCACGCTGCCGAGCAGCAAGCCGATGCGCCAGATCTGCGCGCTGCGGAAGTCCGGCATCCACCGCCGGCTTGCGGCGGTCGGGGCGGCCGCCGGCGTGCGCGGCGCGGCGTACAGGATGATCGCGGCGATGATGACGACCGGCACCGACCAGAACGCGAAAGTCCACGGCCAGCTTTGGTGAAGCATCGGCAGCACCAGCGGGATCGTCAGCGCCGCGGGGAGGATCTCGCCAATGATCAGGCCATTGGTATAGACCGCCGTGGCGAAACCCACGCGCTGCGGCACCCAGGCGCGCACCAGCGGCGGCATAGACGGTTGCATGACAGCGACGCCGAACGCGGTGACGATCGTGCCGGCGTAAAGGATAGCGATGTGCGGCCCGACGCCGCGCACCGCGCCGCCCAGCGCGCAGAGCAGCAGCCCGGCGATCAGCGTCCGCACCGCGCCGAACCGAGAGATCAGCACGGAGCCGGCGATGGCGGCGCCGGCGAACAACACCATCGGGATGCCGGAGAGGATTCCGATCTGGGTTTTCGAAAGACTCAGGTCGAGATGGATCAGCGGAATGACCGGAGGCACCGCCAGAATGGTCAGGCGCAGCGCGTTGCCCGCGAGCCAGAGCAGCAACAATGCCTTGACCAAGCCGATCGCGGGTGCGGCCATGTGCCGTCAGGCCGCGCGGCGGCGCGGCACGCTCACCACCGTGATCAAGGCGAGGATGGCGGTCACGGCAAGTGTCAGGAATACGGCGCGCGGCTCACCGCGATCCATCAGCGCGCCGCAGATCAGCGGCGACACCATGCCGGCGATGTTGAAGCCGTTGGTGACGAATCCGAACACCTTGCCGTACGCGCCGGCCGGGGTGACTTGGCGAACGATCATGTCTCGCGAAGGCATCAATGCGCCGGTCATGAAGCCGGACAGCGACATCACCATGATCAGCAGCACAACGCCGAGGTCGATGCTTGCCATCAGGATGCAGGCCAGCGCCGTCATCAGCATGCTGGTCGCAGCAACCAGCGCGTGCCGCTCCGTGCGTGCGGCGATCCAGCCGCCGACCAGCACGCCGATGGCGCCGAGCGCGAGGTTGCACGTCAGTGCGGTGTTGGCGGTGACCGGCGAGGTGTTCCACAGCGCGCCAAGCGCCACCACCGAGAAATTCATGATGCCAAAATTGGTCAGCGACAGCAGCATGAAGAACACGAAGTTGATCAGGATCGGTGTCGACAGCAGCAGCCGCCAGCTCGTATCGACTTCGGGCGCGCCGTCGCGGGGCTTGGCGACGGCGCGTTCGGGCACTTCGTCGCGCTGGATGAGCAGCACGACGGCAACGAGGACCCCGAGCATTGCCGCGCCCATGAACGCGCCGCGCCAACCGAACTGGCTGTGCATCAGGAGCAGGGTGGCCGGCGCGATCGCGCCCCCGGCAAGACCGGCAAAGGTGTGGGTGGAATAGGCTTGGCTGACGCGCTCGGGTGAAACGTGGCGGGAGAGCAGGGCATAATCCGCCGGGTGATAGACGGTGTTGCCGATTCCCATCAGCCCGAACATCGCAACCAGCACCCAATAGGAATTTACCACCGACGCCACCGCGAGACCGAGTGCGCCGAGCAACAGACCGGCGGCAAGCACGAGTCGCGCGTTGACGCGATCGACCAGGAAGCCGGCCGGCGTCTGCAGCACGGCCGACACCGCGTTGAAGATCGTGAGGGCGAGGCCGATCTCGGTGTAGCTCACGCCGTAGTCCGCGCGGATGAAGGCGAACAGCGGCGGCAGAACGAGGATGTAATAGTGGCTGACGAAATGCGCCGCGCTCACTCCGGCGATCAACCGGAATTCGCCAGCGCGTCGGATCGTGTAGGCGAGATCGGCCGCCTGCGTCATTGCACCTTGGCCTGCGCGCCGCCTTGCGCTTGCTGGATCGCCTGCCAGATGCGGGCCGGGGTCGCCGGCATGTCGATGTGCTTGATGCCGTAGACCGACAGCGCGTCGACCACGGCGTTCATGATCGAGGTCAGCGAGCCGGCGCAGCCGGCCTCGCCGCAGCCCTTCACGCCGAGCGGATTGGTCAAGGCCGGCACCGGATGGCTGTGGACCTCGAACTCCGGCGTGTGATGCGCGCGCGGCATCGCGTAGTCCATGTACGAGCCGCTGAGCAGCTGGCCCTGCTCGTCGTAAACGACGTGTTCCAGCAAGGCCTGGCCGATGCCTTGCGTGACGCCGCCATGGAGCTGACCGTCCACCAGCATCGGATTGATGATGGTGCCGAAATCGTTGACGGCCGTGTATTTCACCACCTCGGTGTTGCCGGTGGTCGGGTCGATCTCGACCTCGCAGACGTGGCAGCCGTTGGGGTAGGCGGCGGGCGCTCCCTCGCTGACATGGTTGACATCGAGCGACTGCGGCGCGTCGGGCGGCAGCTTCATGCCGTTGCGAAGCTTGTCGGCAAGCTCCATGAAGCCGATCGAGCGGTCGGTGCCGGCCACCGTGAAGCGGCCCTTGGCGAACTCGATGTCGCCGGCTGACGCTTCCAGCGCGTGCGAGGCGATCTGCTTGCCGTGCTCGACGGCCTTGTCCGAGGCTTCGACGATCGCCATGCCGGAATTCATCATCGAGCGCGAGCCGCCGGTGCCGCCGCCCGCCAGCAATTGATCGCTGTCGCCCTGCAGCAGCTTGATGCGCTCGAACGGGATGCCGAGCTTTTCGCTGAGCACCTGCGCGAACGGCGCGGCGTGGCCCTGGCCGTAGTCGAGCGTACCGGTGAGAATGGTGACGCTGCCATCGGCCTCGAACCGGATGCCTCCCATTTCCTTGTTGGCCGGCGCGGTCACTTCGAGATAGCAGCCGACGCCGATGCCGCGCAGCTTGCCGCTCTTCTTGCTCTCGCGCTTGCGCTTGCCGAAGCCCTTCCAGTCGGAAACTTCGAGAGCCTTCTTGAGGACTGCCGGGAAGTCGCCGCTGTCATAGGTTGCGCCGGAGGCGGCCTTCCACGGGATCTGCTTGGCGCGAATCTGGTTCTTGCGCCGCAGTTCGATGCGGTCAAATCCGGTCTGCACGGCGGCGTAGTCGATCAGCCGCTCCATGAAGTAATTGCCCTCGGGGCGGCCCGCGCCGCGATAGGGACTGACGAAGCTGGTGTTGGTGAATACGCACTTGGTCGACACTTCCATCAGCGGCGTCTGGTAGAGGCTGATGACGTTGCGCACGATATTGAGAGTTGGCGGCTGCGGCGACATCGCACCCTGGAAACCACCGAGGTTGCCGTAGCCGGCGAGCCGGATGGCCAGGAATTTGCCCTCGGCATCGAGCGCAAGCTCCACGGTCTGCTCGTGATCGCGGCCGTGGTTGTCGGAGACGAAGCTGCCCGAGCGCTCGTCGGTCCATTTCACCGGACGGCCGAGCGTCTTGGCGGCGTGCAGGATGCAGACGTACTCCGGGTAGACCTGCGCCTTCATGCCGAACGAGCCGCCGACGTTGCCGGTGAGGACGTGGACCTTGTCGGGCGTCGTCTTCAGCACGTTGACCAAGCCGGCCTTCATGCCCATCACGCCCTGGCTGCAGGAGCGCAGCGTGAAGCGCTCCTTGCTCGCGTCGTATTCGCCGATCGCGGCGCGCGGCTCGATCGCGTTCACGATCTGCCGGTTGTTGATCAGCTTGAGCTTGACCTTGTGGGCTGCGGCGGCGAACGCCGCGTTCACCTTGTCGGTTTCACCGTAGTGGAAGTCCAGGCAGACGTTGCCGGGCACGTCTTCGAACAGTGCCGGCGCGCCCGCCGCCGTGGCCTGCGCAAACGTGGTCACCACCGGCAGCGACTCGATGTCGATCTCGATCGCTTCGGCGGCATCCTTGGCCTGCAGGAGCGTCTCCGCCACCACGCAGGCGATCGGATCGCCGGCGAAGCGCACCTTGTCGGTTGGCAGGATCGAGCGCGGCGGCTTCTTCAGGTCGGAGCCGTCCTTGCTCTTGAGCGGCAGCGCCGACTGAAGCGTGCCGTACGCCTTCATGTCTTCGCCGGTATAGACGCCGAGCACGCCCTTCATGGCCTTCGCCGCCTGCGTGCCGATCGACTTGATGCGGCCGTGCGCGACCGTGCTGCGCACGATGTAGGCGTAGGCCTGGCGCGGCAGGTTGATGTCGTCGGTGTAGCGTCCCTCGCCGCGCAGCAGCTTGGGGTCTTCGGTGCGGAGCACCCGCTCGCCGATTCCGGTCCGGTTCGTCGCCGTGTTCTGAATGTTCATGAAAAACCGCGCGCCATTGGGGGGAGGGCGAGGGCGCGGCTGGCGCACTCGAGGAAAGTATCCGCCTGAAATATCGGACCAATGCCGGATTCACAAGCACAGCCGCGCGTTTCGTCATGTTTTGACCGCCGCCCAGAGTTGCGCCCCCCGCTGCCGCTGCTACACTTCTCGACGAAGTGGCATTCACCGCCGCGCCGTCGAGCCGTATCGGCTTCGGCACGGGGAAAGGTTTTCAATGGACGACGAGGCCCGGGCGCCCGGCCTCGGCCCCGTCCCTCATCGGGCGCCCAATGCGCACCGGCGGGGCCGGAGGTCGCCATATGGTCACCCGCGCCATGACGACGCGGGCGGGCCGGACCTGTCCGGTCCGACCTATGCTGCGCTCGATCTTGGCACCAACAACTGCCGGCTCCTGGTGGCGCGCGCGACGCGCGACAGCTTCCGCGTCGTCGATGCATTCTCCCGCATCATCCGGCTCGGCGAGGGCGTTTCCAGCTCGGGCGTGCTGAGCGAGGCGGCGATCGCACGCGCGGTGGATGCCCTGCGAGTCTGCCGCAACAAGATCCGCAACCGGGGCGCGACGCGGGCACGGCTGATCGCGACGGAAGCCTGCCGCGCCGCCGAGAACGGCAACGAATTCCTGGCGCGGGTGCGCGAGGAGGTCGGCATCGATCTGGAGATCGTCGATCGGGAGACCGAGGCGCGGCTTGCGGCGACCGGCTGCACTCCCCTGGTGGATCCGGCATCGAAGGGTGTGATCCTATTCGATATCGGCGGCGGCTCGTCGGAGCTGGTGCGGCTCGGCCGCATGACGCCGATTGAACACGGCCCTCCGCATCCCGAGGTCGAAGCCTGGGTCTCGCTGCCGATGGGTGTCGTGACGCTGGCGGAACGGCACGGCGGCGTCACCGTCACGCGTGAAAGCTTCGAGGCAATGATCGCGGAGGTCGCGGAACATGTGAGCCGCTTTGCTGCGCAGCATGGCGGCTCGCTCGACGGCATGCACCTTCTTGGCACCTCGGGCACCGTCACCACGATCGCCGGCGTCTATCTTGAACTGCCGCGCTACGAGCGGCGCCGGGTCGATGGCTGCTGGATGGACGATGAGCAGGTGACTGCTGTGGTGGAGCGCCTGCTCGCCATGAGCTACCAGGATCGCGTTGCCAATCCTTGCATCGGCGCAGAGCGCGCCGATCTGGTGCTCGCCGGCTGCGCCATTTTGGAAGCAATCCGCCGCGCTTTCCCATGCCCGCGGCTGCGCGTTGCCGACCGCGGCCTGCGTGAAGGCATGCTGGTGCAGATGATGCGCGAGGACGGTGCTTGGGATCATCCGCGGGAGCCGCAGCCGTGACGTCGCGCGGCGAAAAAGGCGGGCGGGGCGAGCGCGCGCTGAAGGTGCGGGTCAAGACCGCCAAGAAGCGCTCGCTTTCGTCCACGCTTTGGCTGGAGCGCCAACTCAACGATCCGTATGTGGTGCGCGCCAAGCGCGAGGGATTTCGGTCGCGCGCCGCGTTCAAGCTCACCGAGATCGATGACAAGCACCATGTCCTGAAATCCGGCGCGCGCGTGGTGGACCTTGGGGCTGCTCCTGGAGGCTGGAGCCAGGTGGCGGCAAAGCGTGTCGGCGCCAGGGGCCGCGTGGTGGCCATCGACGTGCTGGATACGGATGCGATTGCTGGCGTCGACTTCGCTAAGATCGACTTCCTCGATCCCGCCGCGCCCGACAGGCTGAAGGTCATGCTTGGCGGTCCGGCCGACGTTGTAATGTCAGACATGGCGGCCAACGCGACCGGCCATCGCGCGACCGACCATCTCAAGATCATAGCCTTGGTCGACGCGGCGGCGGAATTCGCCCGCGACGTGCTCAAGCCGGGCGGCGCGTTCCTCGCCAAGGTGATTCAGGGCGGCACCGAGAGCACCTTGCTCGCCACGCTCAAGCGCGATTTCGCGACGGTGAAGCACGTCAAGCCGGCGGCGAGTCGCGCGGACTCAGCCGAGCTTTACGTGCTGGCCCAGGGATTTCGTGGGGGTCAAACGGGGGAATAAGCCCGGATGCCCTAGGCATCTGGCATGGGCCGTGCTACCCACCATCGCCAACCCATAAGCGGGCCGCCGAATGGGGCGAGGGAGCAGTCCCTCGCAAAGCCTCCGCTCATTCCTGTTTGGCGGGCTCGCAGGTGCCCGCATGCGGGCGAAGCCCGCAAAAGCCCAGGCTTGGGCGGAACGGATTGGCATGGCCCCGAAGATCGATTCGTCCATTCCCGAAGCATTCACTTTCGACGACGTGCTGCTCAAGCCCGGCCTGTCGGACGTGCTGCCCTCCGAGGTGGACGTCCGCACCCGGATTACCCGCGAAATCAGCCTGAATATCCCGATCGTCGCCTCGGCGATGGACACAGTGACCGAGTACCAGATGGCCATCGCCATGGCGCAGGCTGGCGGCATCGGCGTGATCCATCGCAACTTCGAGCCGCACGAGCAGGCGGCCCAAGTGCGCATGGTGAAGAAATTTGAATCCGGCATGGTGGTGAACCCGCTCACCATTCATCCCGACGCGACGCTCGCCGAAGCGCTGGCGCTGATGAAGGAGAACAACATCTCCGGAGTCCCCGTGGTGGAGGGCGGCGGCAATGGCAAGGCCGGCAAGCTGGTTGGCATCCTCACCAACCGCGACGTCCGCTTCGCCACCGACATGCGTCAGTCCGTCGCCGAATTGATGACCAACGACCGCCTGGTCACGGTGCGCGAAGAGGTCAGCCAGGATGAGGCCAAGCGGCTGCTGCATCAGCGCCGCATCGAGAAGCTACTGGTGGTTGACGGCGACTACCGCTGCGTCGGCCTGATCACCGTGAAGGACATCGAGAAGGCGGTCGCCAATCCGAACGCCTGCAAGGACGAGCAGGGCCGGCTGCGCGTCGCCGCGGCGACCACTGTCGGCGACAAGGGTTACGACCGCACCGAGCGGCTGCTCGAAGCCGGTGTCGATCTGGTCGTGGTCGACACCGCGCACGGCCACTCGCAGCACGTTCTCAATGCCGTCAACCGTATCAAGCGCGCGTCGAACAAGGTCCAGGTGGTGGCCGGCAATGTTGCCACGACCGAAGGCGCCCAGGCGCTGATCGATTCCGGTGCCGACGCGATCAAAGTCGGCATCGGGCCGGGCTCGATCTGCACGACGCGGATGATCGCCGGTGTCGGCGTGCCGCAGCTAACGGCGATCATCGACGCGGTTGAAGCGGCACGGAAGAGCAATATCCCGGTGATTGCCGACGGCGGTATCAAGTATTCCGGCGATCTCGCCAAGGCGCTGGCCGCTGGCGCGGACGTCGCGATGGTCGGCTCGCTGCTCGCCGGCACCGACGAGACGCCCGGCGAGGTGTTCCTCTATCAGGGGCGCTCGTACAAGAGCTATCGCGGTATGGGCTCGGTCGGCGCGATGGCCCGCGGCTCGGCCGACCGCTACTTCCAGCAGGACATCAAGGACAATCTCAAGCTGGTGCCGGAAGGCATCGAAGGGCAGGTGCCGTACAAGGGGCCGGTCGCGACAGTGCTGCACCAGCTCGCCGGCGGCCTGCGCGCGGCGATGGGCTACGTCGGCGCCAAGAATCTCGACGAACTGCACGAGAAGGCACAGTTCGTGCGCATCTCGTCGGCAGGCCTGCGCGAGAGCCACGTCCACGACGTTACGATCACGCGCGAGAGCCCGAATTATCCGAGCCGGGCGTGACGGGCGTTCGTCACGTGTATTTGCCCACGCGGTAGCGGATGTCGCGCAACCGAACAGGGGCGCGAGAGCATGGCTCCCAAAACTTGTCCGCGCTTGCGCCGAACACGGCGCCCGCGATTGCACTCGCGGTACGTAGGTCATCGTTTAACGGGCGATAAATCGAGCGCTTTGCCTTAGTCTGCTTCGGCGGTTAGAAACTTCAAGGCGGGGCGCGGTCTGCACCGCGACGCAACACAGGTTCCGAGCACGGCCATGACGATTCAGATGATACTTGCGCCGCTGTTCGTCCTAGTCCTGCTTACGTTTGTGATCGGGTTCGGAATGGCGGGACTGCGCACGAGCGCGCTGACCCGGCGCGAAGTCAGTCCGCACGACATCGATCTCGGCCAGCCGAACTGGCCGAAACGCTCGACGCAGGTCGCCAACTGCTTCCGGAATCAGTTCGAAGTGCCGGTGCTGTTCTATGTGCTCACCATCCTGGCGATCATGACGCGGCATGCGGATTTCCTGTTCGTCGTGATGGCCTGGATATTTGTGCTGACGCGATTGGTTCACGCCTATGTCCATGTCACCAGCAACAATCTGCGGATGCGCGGGCTCTGGTTCGGCGTGGGCGCCCTCGTGCTATTCATCATGTGGGTGGTTTTCATCGTGCGCATCCTGCTCGGTCTACCATGACGCCCGGTGCAAGACTTGCCGCCGCCATCGAGGTCGTCACCGATATCGACCAGCATCGGCGGCCTGCGCCCGACGCGCTAAAGGCGTGGGGGCTGACCCATCGCTTTGCGGGATCGGGCGACCGTGCGGCCATCGCAGGGCTTGTTTATGACGCGCTGCGCCGGCGCGCGTCGTCGGCATGGCTGATGGGCGAAGCGACACCGCGCGCCGTCCTGCTCGGCATGCTCAAGCGCGAACGCGGCCTCGATGCGGACGCAATCGCGCAACTTGCCAGCGGCACCGGTCATTCGCCGCCACCACTCGCTGATACCGAGCGTGCGGCACTCGATCGCGGCTTCAACGAAGGCGCGCCGCCGCACGTCGCCGGCGACTACCCCGAGTGGCTCGATCCGTATTTCGCTCGCGTGTTTGGCAGCGAACGCGCGGAGGAGGCCGCGGCGCTCGGCTCCCGCGCACCGCTCGATCTGCGCGTCAACACGCTCAAGACCGACCGCGATGCGGCGGCGGCCTCGCTCGCCGATCTTGCGCCGGAGCCGACGCGCTGGTCGCCTTACGGTTTGCGCGTGAGGCATAAGGCCGACGCCAAGAGCCCGGCGGTGCACGTCGAGCCGGCGTTCCTCAAGGGGCAGATCGAGGTGCAGGACGAAGGCTCGCAGCTTGCCGCGCTGTTCGCGCGTGCGCGGCCCGGCGAGCAGGTGCTGGACCTTTGTGCCGGCGGCGGCGGCAAGACGCTGGCGTTGGCGGCCGCGCTGGAGAACAAGGGCCAGCTCTACGCCACCGACGACGACAAGCGCCGCCTTGCGCCAATCCACGACCGGCTGGCGCGCTCCGGCGCGCGCAACGTGCAGGTACGCACTCCGAAGTCGGTTGGCACCGAGATCGACGATCTCAAGGGCCGCATGGATCTCGTGCTGATCGACGCACCCTGCACCGGCATCGGGGCATGGCGGCGTAATCCGGATGCCAAGTGGCGCGTGCGGCCGGGCGCGCTGGAACAGCGCGTGAAGGAACAGAGCGAATTGCTGGACCACGCCATGGAGCTGGTGAAGCCGGGCGGGCGCATCGCCTACATCACCTGCTCGGTTCTGAACGAGGAGAACGGCGACCAGGTGCGTGAATTTCTCGCCCGCCATGCAGAATTTTCCGTGGAAAAGCCCGCCGAGACGGCGAGCGTGCTGGGAGAGCGCGCCTATATGTTCGGCAAGGCGGCGCTGCTGTTGGACGAGGGGCTGTTGATGACGCCGCGCCGCACCGACACGGATGGTTTTTTTGTCAGCATCCTGGTCAGCCGCTGAAACTGGAACGCCTCGTAGCCATTGCCATCGCGGGCGCGGCCGGTAATCCTTCGATGATAGGTCCGCTATGTGGGAAAAGGTTACACCCCATCTGCAACTGATCGGCGCCGTGCTCGCTATTCCGGCGGCGGCGGGCGGGACCTACTCGGTCTACCGGAATTTGTTCGCGACGGATATCGCCTGTCACAATCTTCAGGTTGCCATCATCTCGGTGATGGAGAAGAACGTGCCGCAGGACGTCAAGCGCGGCTTGCTGATCAAGGAGGTCTCCGAGTTCGAGCGGAAATGCAGCAAGATCGATCCCGACTCCCACGCGATCTTTCAGGCCGCGGTGCAGCCGCCGTCCGCCACACAGCTCGCCACTGCAGCGCCTGCTGGCATGCCGATGGCCGCCACCAAGACCGACGGCTTCGCCGCTTCGGCAGCGTCCGCGTTCGGTAAGTCCGCCTCGGGCGACGTTCGGGGCTGGGTCGCGCTGACGCGCGGCGAATCTGATCGCCTTGGGGAACCAAATTTCGACGGCTATGCGCTGTCGCTCACCGCGCTGCCGCCGGCGGGAACGGTCCTGCAAACCCGCCACATGGTGCCGGTGTGGCTGCAGGAACCTGCGTCCGGGTGATCGCAACGCGGTCGCCCGAAGGAAAAACCCGGACCTGGGGCGAGGTCATCCCAATCAGTTGCTCCTGAGCGCTCGTCCACATGTCTGCTGCCGCTCATTCTCGACACGCCAAAGCGGGTGCTTTAGAACCCGCCATGGACCCTCACGACAAGATTCTGCACGACAAGATTCTCATCGTCGATTTCGGCTCCCAGGTGACGCAGCTCATCGCGCGCCGGGTGCGCGAAGAGAAGGTTTATTCCGAGATCGTGCCGTACCAGAAGGCGGCCGAGGCCTTTGCCCGGATGAAGCCGACCGCGGTGATCCTGTCCGGCGGACCGGCCTCGGTGCTCGACAAAGGCGCGCCGCTCGCCCCCAAGGAATTGTTCGACGCCGGCGTGCCGATCCTCGGCATCTGCTACGGCGAGCAGGCCATGGCCCACCAGCTCGGCGGCAAGGTCGAGGCGGGGCATCATCGCGAATTCGGCCGCGCCGAGGTGCTGGTCACCGAGGACACGCCGCTGTTCGAGGGCGTGTGGAAGAAGGGTGAGCGCTATCCGGTCTGGATGAGCCACGGCGATCGCGTCACGGAGCTGCCGAAGGGCTTTCGCGTGGTCGGCACCTCGGAGAATGCGCCGATCGCCATGATCGCGGACGACAAGCGCAAGTTCTACGCCACGCAATTCCATCTCGAGGTAATGCACACGCCGCAAGGCGCGGCGCTGATCCGAAATTTCGTGCGCAAGGTCGCGCAATGCCGCGGCGACTGGACGATGCGCGCCTTCAAGGACGAGGCGGTCGATCGCATCCGCAAGCAGGTCGGGCGCGGCCGCGTGATCTGCGGGCTGTCCGGCGGAGTCGACAGCGCGGTGGCTGCGGTGTTGATCCACGAGGCTATTGGCGATCAGCTCACCTGCGTGTTCGTGGATCACGGGCTGCTTCGTTTAAACGAAGGCAAGACCGTCGTCGAATTGTTTCGCAACCACTACAACATCCCGCTCGTCCACATCGATGCTTCGGCGCAGTTCCTCGGCGCGCTTTCCGGCATGAGCGACCCCGAGCAGAAGCGCAAGACAATCGGCAAGCTGTTCATCGACGTCTTCGAGGAAGAAGCGAAGAAGATCGGAGGCGCCGAGTTCCTCGCCCAAGGAACGCTTTATCCGGACGTGATCGAAAGCGTGTCGTTCACCGGGGGGCCGTCGGTCACGATCAAATCGCACCACAACGTCGGCGGGCTGCCGGCGCGCATGAACATGAAGCTGGTCGAGCCGCTGCGCGAACTGTTCAAGGATGAGGTGAGGGCACTCGGCCGCGAACTGGGCCTGCCGGACGTGTTCGTCGGCCGCCATCCGTTTCCGGGGCCAGGCCTCGCCATCCGCTGTCCCGGCGACATCACGCCGGAGAAGCTCGACATCCTACGGCTCGCCGACGCGATCTACATCGACGAGATCAGGAAGGCCGGGCTCTACGACGAGATCTGGCAGGCGTTCGCCGTGATCCTGCCGGTCAAGACCGTCGGCGTCATGGGTGACGGCCGCACCTACGACTTCGTGGTGGGCCTGCGCGCGGTCACCTCCACCGACGGCATGACTGCGGACTTCTATCCCTTCGACATGAAGTTCATCGGCCGCGTCGCCACGCGGATCATCAACGAGGTGAAAGGCGTCAACCGCGTGGTCTACGACGTGACGTCGAAGCCGCCGGGCACGATCGAGTGGGAGTGATTCCGTGCCCGTCACGATCTATGGCATCAAGAATTGCGACACGATGAAGAAGGCGCGCGCCTGGCTCGACAAGCACGGCGTCGATCACGCGTTTCATGATTACAAGGCCGCCGGCATCGATCGCGAGCGGCTGGAGCGCTGGAGCAAGAAGGTCGGCTGGGAGACGCTGCTCAACCGCGCCGGCACGACGTTCCGCAAGCTGCCCGACAAGGACAAGCAGTCGCTGGATGAGCGCAGGGCGATGGCGCTGATGGTGGCGCAGCCATCCATGATCAAGCGGCCGGTTCTCGATCTCGGTGGCGGCAAGCTGCTGGTCGGCTTCAAGCCGGAGACGTACAAGGAGGCGGTGCCGCACTAACGGCCAGCGATGTGTTCTTATCCGTACAACCGGCGTTTATGATCGAGCAATATTCGTGGGCCGATAGCTCTCGGCCCAATTTGGCATGAGGCGTTCGGCTAGAGTGTAACAACGATTCGCGAGCGGGCTCCGGCATTTCTTTATGCAGATCGATTCTTTCACGGTTTTGCTGTTCGGGCTGTTCATCAAGCTGGTGCTCGGCAGCCTGTTTCTGGTGTTCTGGTACAAGCAGCGCAGCGCGGCCTGGTATGTTTGGTGGGCCGCGACGCTGCTACTTGCGTGCGCCGCCACGGTGCTGTTTGCCGTGCGCGGCTTCACCGCCGACCTGTTCGCAATCGGCATTGGCAACGTCGCCCTGATCGCGGCCTTAGTCTGCAACTGGCAAGCAGCGCGCGTGTTCAACCATGTGCGCCCGCTGTGGATGCCGATCGTCACCGTGCCGTCGCTGTGGTTCGCAGCGTGCCTCGTGCCGGCCTTCATCGAGAACACCGCCTACCGGGTCGTGCTCTCCTCGCTGATCGCCGCGTCGCTGTTGGCGCTGGCCGCCTACGAAATGTGGCGTGGCCGCAGCGAGCAGCTGCCGTCACGCTGGCCCGTGATTGTGCTGTTCTCGACCTTCTCGCTGTTCTTCGTGTCGCGCATTGCGCTGGTCGGCGTGCTGCCGTTTCCGTTCGGCGCGTTGCCGATGCAGCCCGGCTCGGTCGGCGCGTTCAATCTCATTATGTTCTTTCATACTCTGCTGATCACGGTGCTGATCGTGGCGATGTCGAAGGAGCGCCTCGAGTTCGACCAGCGCGTCAAGGCCCAGACCGACCCGCTGACCGGCGCGCTCAACCGTCGCGCCTTGATGTCCAGAGGCGACCGGCTGCTGCGGCGTCACAGCGTCGAGCAGAAGCCGCTGTGCCTGCTCTTTCTCGATCTTGACGATTTCAAATCGCTGAACGACCGGTTCGGCCATTCCGGCGGCGATGATGTGCTGATGAAGTTCGTCGCGGTCGTGCACGACAACATCCGCCCGACGGATTTCCTGTTCAGAATCGGCGGCGAGGAATTCTGCTGCTTGCTGCCGCACACCGGAGCGACGCAGGCGCATCGTGTGGCGGACCGCATCCGTCATCAGTTCGAGGCCGCGGCGGTCGATGTCGCAGGTGCGACGGTGCGCACGACGGTCAGTCTCGGCATCGCCTCAACGGAGACGTTTGGCTACGACCTGGACACGCTCATGCGGCGGGCGGATATGGCCGTCTACGAAGCCAAGCAGCAGGGTCGTAACCGCGTGGTGGTGGCGAGATCGGACGATCCGGCGCAGGGCACCTCGCGCATCAAGGCCGTGGCCGTCTGATCGAGACCTGGCGCGTCTTTGACGCCAGCTTCTCGACCGGCACGCCCCATTTGTTGGGCAGGACCGCGCCAGAGCCAAAGTGCCCCGTCAAGCAGCTTTCCCGGACCGCTTCGGTGTAGGAACATGCGGCAGGCGCGGCGTTTGCGCGCAACCGGAGGAAAAGCATGGAAATCAGTTTGAAGGGCCGGAGCGCGATCGTCACCGGAGGCAGCAAGGGCATCGGCTACGCGGTCGCGACGCGGTTTGCCGAGTCCGGCGCCGACGTCGCGATCCTGGCGCGCACCCGCGAGACGCTCGACCAGGCCGTCAACGCCATCAAGGCGAAAGCCAAGGGCAAGGTGATCGGCGTGCAGGCCGACGTCAGCGAGGCGGCGGGCATCCAGCGCGCCTACGACGACGTGATGAAGGCGTTCGGCAAGGTGGACATCGTCGTCAACAATGCCGGCACGTCGCGCAACGGCGCGTTCGAGAAGCTAACCGACGAGATCATGCAAAAGGACCTGGAGGACAAGCTGTTCGCCGCGCTCCGCATGATCCGCCTGGTGTCGCCGCAAATGAAGGAGCGCCGCTGGGGCCGCATCATCAACGTGCTCAACATCGGCGCCAAGGCGCCGCGCGCGAACAGCATGCCGACCTCGGTATCGCGCGCCGCCGGCATGGCGATGACCAAGGCGCTGTCGCAAGAGTTCGCCCCGTTCAACGTCTTGGTCAACGCGATGCTGGTCGGCTTCATCGAGGCGGATCAGCACGTCCAGGCCGCGAAGCGCGAAAACATCCCGCTTGCCGACTACGTCAAAGCCCGCGAGAAGGAGATTCCGCTCGGGCGCATCGGCAAGGCCGAGGAATTCGCCAACCTCGCCTGCTTCCTGGTGTCGGACGCCGGCGGTTACATCACCGGCACGGCAACCAACGTCGACGGTGGTCGCTCGCCCGTCGTGTAGCGGCTGTAGCAGCTAGGCCGGAATATCGGGGCGCGGTCTTGGCGCTGGCGCCGCGGGTGCGTCGCACTGGGTCAAGCCGGTGCGGCATGCCCAGTTGCTCATCGTCGCGGTGGCCTGGATCGCCGAGGCGATCGCCGCGACGACGATCAAAAACGCAATGATGCTCGCGCCGATCACCTGCTGCCGCGACATCATCAGCCGCCGCCGCACCTCGACCGGCTTGCCATCCCAGTAAAGGCGGCCGTCGTTGTCGATCGACAGGCGGGTCAGGTCCATTGCGGTGGCGGGATGAATGTCGCGGCCCTCGGCCTTCGCGGCCGGCTCGATGATCTCGGTCTTGGAGGATTTCTCCGGCTCCTTCGGCCGCTCGTATTTTTCCGAGGCGCGCGGCGGAATGAGATTGAAGATATCGGCCCGCGATTCGCTGTCCGGCTCCGTGGACGGGGCCGAATCCTCATCCAGGCGCTTTCGCGAACCGAAATAGGCGGGAAGAGAGACTCATCGCGCGGGATGGTTGCCGCGCGCGCGATTCGTGTCCAGCGCGCGCGATGGCCGCAACTACGGTCCGGTGCACAACTTGACGCTATGAACCCGGAGATCAGGCCGGAATGTCGGGACGCGGCGCCGGCTTCGGCATGGCCGGAGCGGGCGCGCAGGCGCGCTTCACGAAGCCGGCCTTGCAACCCCAATCGTGCGCAGCAACGAAGCCGGAGGCCGCCATGCCGGCCGCCGCGACCAGGAAGCTGACGATCACGATCACCAGGCCAATCGACTGCCAGCCGGTCAGCCGGATGCGGGTGGTGCCCGGCAGGCCGACCCCGGGAACCATGACCTCGTGGCGCCGCACTTCGACGACCGGCGTGGCCTTGTCCACGGCGGGAGCCACCGGCGCGAGCTGGTCGGCCGGTGTTGCCGCCAGTGCAGGGGCGTCCGTCGTCACCGTGTCGGGATTCACTTCCACCGTTGTCGTGGTCTCAGCGGAGGGCGGAGGTGCATTCGGATCAAGCTCGCGCGCAGTCCGGTCGAGCAGGTCCATCGCATGCTGGTCGAGATCGACCGGCCTCTCGATACGGCTTGGATGCGCCTGGTAGTTGACCAACTGGCCGTCCCAGTAGAAGCGGCCAAGGCCGTCGATGGTCAGACGATCAAGCTCGTTCGCGGTCAGGGTGCGGATCTTCTTCGGCCATTCCTGCTTGGGGCCGCCTTGCGGCGGCACGAGCCCGGCATCCTCGCCGCTGACCTCAGGGTACTGATCCGAACGCTCTGTGCTCATCTCGCACCGCTCCCCAATGGAACAAACGCACTCTACCGCCGACTAGTTAGCCTTGATCCCGGCTGCCCTGATCACGGGCCCCCAGCGGCCGATCTCGGCCTCGATCTTGGCCCGGAACTCGTCCGGCGTGCTGCCGGTCGGCTCCATCAACTGGGCCGCAAGCTTGTCGCGGACGCCTTTCGATTCAATTGCTTCTATCACCTCACGGCGAATTCTCGCAACGACGGGTTCCGGGGTTCCCGCAGGCGCAATCAGGCCATTCCAGGCGTCGGCTTCGACATCGATGCCGCTTTCCTTGAGCGTCGGAATGTCCGGCAAATAGGGCGAGCGCTTCGCGGTGGTGACGGCAAGAATTTTCACCGCGCCTGATGCGGCATGAGGGGCCGCTGCGATCGCAGGCAGACAGCCCGTTTGCACGTCCCCGCGGATGATCGCGGTCATTGCCGCGGGCGAGCCGGGGTAGGGCACGTGCACCATGCTGGCGCCGCTTGCGAGCGCGATCGCCTCCATCGCGAGATGCGAGAGCGAGCCCGCCCCGATCGATCCGAAGTTGAATTTACCATGTTCCCGCTTGAGCAGAGCTATCAGTTCGCCCGCGCTGTTAACCTTAATATTGGAATTAACCACGAGCGCGCTCGGCTGGCTGGTCAGCAGCGTGATCAGCGCGAGGTCCTTGCCCGGGTCGTAGGGCATCTTGGCGAACAGCATCGTGTTGAGGGCGAGTGGTCCGCCGATGCTGATGCCGACCGTCGATCCATCGGGCGCGGCTTTGGCGACAGCATCCGTTCCGGTCATGCCGCTCGCGCCAGGCTTGTTCTCGATCAGGAACGGCTGGCCGAGCTTCTGCTGCAATCGTTCGGCGATCATCCGCATGATGATGTCGGGTGTCGAGCCCGCGCCAAACGGCACGATGATCTTCACCGCGCGACTCGGCCAGTCCTGGGCGGCGGCAGGCGAGGTGCAAAGCGCGATTACGGCGATCGCCATTGCAGCAAGTGATGCGGCGAGTTTTCCGCGGATGTATCGGGTCATCGCCTCATGGTAGCCTTGCCGTCCCGACATCGTCATGGCTGTGGTCGCCTGACACGGAGCAAAAGATGGGTTTTGCGATCCTCATTGCCGGCTTGGCGCTGTTCCTGGCGCCGCATGTTTTTACCGCGTTTCGCGAGCGGCGGGAGGGCGTAATCGCGAGCATCGGCGAGAATGCCTACAAGATCGTCTATTCGATAATTTCCTTGGCCGGGCTCGTGTTGATTTTCTATGGCTATTCGCAGTACCGCGCGACCGGATGGATCAATGTCTGGAATCCGCCGGCCTGGACGCGTCACGTCGCGGTGGCGCTGGTGTGGCCCGCAATCATCTGTTTTGTCGCGACCTACAGCCCGGGCCGCATCAAGACCGTGCTCAAGCATCCGACGCTGGTTGGCCTCAAGCTCTGGGCGCTCGCGCATCTGCTCGCGAACGGCGACCTCGGCTCGATGGTGCTGTTCGGCGCCCTGCTGGCGTACGCGGTGTTCGATCGTATTTCACTCAAGCATCGCACCGATCCGGGCGCGCCGCCAATTCCGGTCGGTGGCGTGAAAAACGACGTGATCGCGGTGGTTGGCGGCACCGTGCTTTATCTCTTGCTCGGATGGTGGTTCCACCCCTATGTGATCGGCGTTCCCGCGTTTACGAGTTGATTGGGCCATGTCGACACAAAACGAGATCAAGCGGCTCACCGCGCCCGATATCCGCGCCCGCAAGGGCGGCGAGCCGATCGTGTCGCTGACGTCGTATCACGCGCACACCGCGCGGCTGGTGGATCAGCACTGCGACGTCATCCTGGTCGGCGACTCGCTTGGCATGGTGATGCACGGGCTCGAGACCACGGTGCCTGTCACGCTCGACATGATGATCCTGCAAGGGCACGCAGTGATGCGCGGCTCCAAGCGCGCGCTGGTTGTCGTCGACATGCCGTTCGGCTCCTACGAAGCTTCGAAGGAGCAAGCCTTCATGAGCGCCGCGCGCGTGCTCAAGGAAACCGGCTGCGGCGCCATTAAGGTCGAGGGCGGGCGCCGCCTTGCGGACACCATCCACTTTCTAACCCAACGTGGTGTGCCGGTGATGGGGCACGTCGGACTCACGCCGCAGTCGATCAACACGATCGGGTCGTTCCGCGCCCAGGGCCGCGAGGAAAAGGATTGGGCCCCGATCGAGGACGATGCCCGCGCCGTCGCCGACGCAGGAGCTTTCTCCATCGTGATCGAGGCGGTGGCCGAGCCGCTGGCGCGGCGTATCACCCAGCAGGTTCCCATTCCGACCATCGGCATCGGAGCGAGCTCGGCTTGCGACGGCCAGATCTTGGTGCTCGAGGACATGCTGGGGCTGTCGCCGCGGGTGCCGAAATTCGTCAAGCGTTACGGCGACATCGGGCCGGGCATTGAGGCGGCGGTCGCGGGCTATGCCAAGGATGTGCGGTCGCGGGCCTTCCCGGGCGCGGATCACGTCTATGCCATGAAGAAGCCGGTAAACAGCTGACTGGCGCTCGGGTGGACCACTCCGGGCTGCTCCTGTAGAAGTCGGCCCGATTTTGCCTTGCCTCCGCCACATCGGTATTTTACGCGTCTGGGCATAGCCTTAGCCGAGGGCGGCGGTTGCGGCAGGCGCCGGGGAAGCTTCGTGTCCGACATTTTCAATGAAGTTGATGAGGAACTGCGCCGCGAGCAGTTCAAACGGCTGTGGGACCGCTACGGCATCCTGATCATCGCTCTGGCCGTTCTGTTCGTCGCCGCCGTCGGCGGCTGGCGCGGCTATCAATGGTACGAAGCCAAGAAGGCCGCTGAAGCGGGCACCGCGTTCGACGCGGCAGCGGTCCTCAGCGAGCAGGGGCAGCACAAGGAGGCCGAGGCGGCCTTTGCCAAGATTGCCGCCGATGGAACGGCGAGCTACCGCGTGCTTGCCAAGATGCGCGAGGCTGCCTCGCTCGCCCAGCAGGATCCCAAGGCGGCCGTTGCGATCTACGATGCAGTCGCGGCCGATCGCAGCCTCGACCAGATGCAGCGCGATCTCGCCATGATGCGCGCGGCGTTCATCCTGGTCGACACCGCATCCTATGACGAACTCAAGGGCCGGATCGAAGCGCTTGCCGCCGAAAACCGGCCTTTCAGGCACAGTGCGCGCAGCCTGCTGGCGCTCGCGGCATGGCGCGCCAACAATGCCGCCGAAATGCGCCGCTGGGCCGACATGGTGCTGGCCGATCCGCAGACACCGTCCAACACACGCGGGCAGGTCGAGATGTTGATCGCGCTGGCTGGCCAAGACAGCAAGAGCTGACTGCGATGAAACTGCGCCACTCCCTGTTGTCGATGTTGCTGCTCGGGACCGGCATTGCGCTGGCGGGCTGCGAGACGTTCGATCTCGAAAGCATCTGGAGCAGCAAGAAGCCGCTGCCGGGCGAGCGGCGCGACATGTTCCCGCAAGGGGTGCCGGGCGTGCAGCAGGGCATTCCGCCGGATCTGGTGCAGGGCTATCAGCCGCCGCAGGAACCGCCGCCGGTGACCGCCGAGCCCCAGAAGGCCAAGCCTGCGCGCCGCGTCGCCTCACCACCGCGCGAGGCTCCGCCGCCGCGTCAGGCCGCCCCGCGAGCGCCCCGCCAGCAGCAACAGCAGGCGCAGGAGACTTCGCCCCAGGCGCCGCCGCAGCAGCAGCAGTCGGGTTCGGCTTGGCCGGAGCCGCCGGCCCGCACCGCTCAGCCCCAGCAATCGGGTCCGGCCTGGCCCGATCCGCCTCGTGCCGGGACCACCACCCGCTAGGGCATGATCTGGAAAAGTGGACGCCGGTTTTCCGAAAAGATCATGCCCAAACGAAAAAGAAGCGGGCCGCGGACGATTCAATCTCTGCGAATGCTCTAGAGTGGAGCCATGAGCTTCACCATCGCCATCGTAGGCCGGCCGAATGTCGGCAAGTCGACGCTGTTCAATCGCCTGGTCGGCAAGCGGCTCGCCCTTGTCGACGACATGCCGGGCGTGACGCGCGACCGCCGCGAGGGTCATGGCCGTCTTGGCGATCTCGAATTTACCGCGATCGACACCGCGGGCCTCGAAAGCGCGACGCCGTCGAGCCTTGCCGGCCGCATGGTCGAGCAGACCAAGGCGGCGATCGAGCAGGCCGACGCGGTGCTTTTCCTGATCGACGGACGCGCCGGCCTTGTGCCGGACGACCGGGTGTTCGCCGACCTGATTCGCAAGTCCGGCAAGCCTGCGATCGTTGCCGCCAACAAGAGCGAGGGCAAAGCCGGCGAATCGGGCCGGCTCGAGGCCTACGAACTGGGGCTCGGCGATCCGCTGGCGATCTCGGCGGAGCACGGCGAGGGCTTGTCCGATCTCTACGACGCGTTGCGCGAGGCGCTGCCCGACGAGACCGCGGAGCCGGCGAAAGAAGACACGGCGGACGACGATCCAACACGGCCTATCCGGGTCGCCGTGATCGGGCGGCCCAACGCCGGCAAATCGACCCTGATCAATCGCCTGGTCGGGCAGGAGCGGCTGCTCACCGGCCCTGAAGCCGGCATCACGCGCGACACCATCGCGGTCGATCTCGACTGGCAGGGCCGCGCCTTCCGTCTCTACGACACGGCAGGCATCCGCCGGCGGCCGAAGGTCCAGGAGAAGCTCGAGAAGCTGTCCGTCGCCGACGCGTTACACGCGATCCGCTTCGCCGACGTGGTGGTGCTGCTGATGGATGCCGAGAAGGCGTTCGAGGAGCAGGACTTGCGGCTCGCGTCGCTGGTCGAGCGCGAGGGCCGCGCGCTGGTGGTCGGCATGAGCAAATGGGACCTCGGCGAACGTCAGGCCGGCGCATTCGTCAAGCTGCGCGCGCAGACCGATCACTGGCTGCCGCAGCTCAAGGGTGTGCCGGTGGTCGGCGTCTCGGGCTTGACGGGCGAGGGGCTCGACCACCTGATGCAGGCTGTGATCACGATCTACGGGGTGTGGAACAAGCGCGTTGCGACCGCGGCGCTGAACCGCTGGCTTGCGGACACCGTTGCGGCGCATCCGCCGCCCGCCGTGTCCGGCCGCCGGCTGAAGCTCAACTACCTGACGCAGCCCAAGGGGCGCCCGCCGAGCTTCGTGCTGTTCTGCACGCGGGCCGACGCGGTGCCCGAGGGCTACAAGCGATACCTGGTCAATGGCCTGCGCGAGGCGTTCGAATTCCCCGGCACGCCGATCCGGCTCACCTTGCGCGAAAAGGACAATCCGTTCGCTGGCCGGGCCAATCGCCGCTAACCAATTAACCAATCGCGGAAACGGATCGGCGTGGCGCGGCGAGGCGCGATACATTAACCGGATCATGAGGAGGCCAGGTCTCGCACGCGAGAGAGCCTCATGACGAAGATGTTTGCCGCCGCCGCGCTGTCCGTCTTCGCCTTGGCGATGACGGCGCCTGCATTCGCCACGGACAAGAATTGCAAGAACTGTGTTGCGCCGCGGCCGCATTACGACAGCCAGGAAGTGGTTCGCACCTCGAAGGACGTCGACAAGTCGCGCGTCATCAACACGCAGAGCGTGGTCGAGGTGCCGAGCGGCCAGGTCCGCACCCGCAACCATCTCGTGATCCGCCAGAACACCATTCGCCACGTCGGCGTGATCCGTCACAACCACACGATCATCGAGAAGGAAGTCCGCTACAAGCGGCGGCCGAGTGTCCATGTCCCGCGGGTTTATGCGTCGCCGGTGGTCGTGAACTTCGTCACCCAGCAGCATCACACCGTGCGCCGTCCGGCGTTGGTGGAAGCGCCGACCGTCTATCCGCGCTGCCGGTCGTGCCGCGTGTTGCGCGTGCGCGGCTGATTTTTCCGGGCGCCTGATCTTGTCCAAAAACCGGTTTCCACTTTTCGGGATCACGCGCTACTCCGGCGCGCGGAACGACAGCAGCCTCCTGACACGGAAGTCATAGAGCTTCCCGGTTTCCGAAAAACTTGGCAGGCAGAGCGGCACGATCGCCGCCGCCACTTCGTCCGGCGTCGGCAGCGTCATTGGGTCTTCGCCCGGCATCACGGCGGCGCGCATCCGGGTGCGCGTCGGCCCCGGATTGAACAGGTTGACGCGGATCGGCGTCGCGGCGGTTTCCGCCGCGTAGGTCCGCACCATGGTGTCGAGCGCGGCCTTCGACGCCACGTAGAGGCCGCGGTAGGCGCGCGCGTTGGTCGACGACCCCGAGGTCACGAACACGGCGCGCCCGGCGTCGGACTTGTGCAGCAAGGGATTGAAAAAGCGGATCAGGTGCCAGTTGGCGGTGACGTTGACCGCCATCACCTCGTCCCACTCCTTGGGATGGAAATGGTCGAGCGGCGAGTTCGAGGCGCCGAGCGCCGCATTGCCGACCAGCACGTCGAGCCGTCCGTAGCGCTCGCCGAGCGCCGCGGCAAGGCGGGCGATGCCTTCGGCGTCGCGCAGTTCGAGCGGCACCAGCGTGGCGGTGCCGCCGGCCGACTTGATCGTGTCGTCGAGCTCTTCCAGCCCGCCGACCGTGCGCGCGGTCGCCACCACATGCGCGCCTTCACCGGCGAGCGCGATCGCGGCGGCATGGCCGATGCCGCGCGAGGCGCCGGTGACGAGCGCGATGCGGTTGGCGAGGGGCTTGGTCATGCGTGGTCCTTCAGCGTGCCGTGCCTAGCACGTTTTGCGGATCGCGGGAGAGGTGAACGGAGTACGCCGCTCCGCTTTCGGATCATTGCGCGTCAGCCATCGCCGCCGGTGTTGCCGTGGGAATGATAGAGCCGCAGCACCTGCACGCTCTTGGGCAGCTCGATCAGAAACTCGGCGTCGCGGTCGAGATGATGGATGCGCGCCGGATCGCCGCCGGTGAAGCGCGACATCGCCTCGATGCTTTCCCAATAGGAGATCGTCACGAACTCGGTCTCGGTTTCGCGATCTTCGCGGAGTGTCTGCACGCCCATCGCCTTCTCGACCAGCGGCTTGATGCCGGCTTCGTAATTGTAGGCCTCGTAAGCGTCGGCCTTGTTGCGCCGCGTGCGGCCGCGCCAGATGCGGGCGATGCTCGGCTTTTTGCTCATTGCGTGCTCCTTGTGATGCTCCTTGGCTTCCAGAACAAACGTTCGCATCGTGTCGTAAGGTCCTTCGCATCAAGGCAAACGCCATCGCCCGGGATTGAACGGCGCCCGGCCGCCGGCCTCGTTTTTCCAGTCGCCCCGGAAAAGTCCGAGGGGGTGAAGCGCCGGCAGGCGCTGGTGCGGATCGCCGCACCCGTGGCCCGCCTCGCGGTCGGGCCGGTCCCTTGCGGGACAGCCGGCCCATGACGCGGGCCGGCGCGCCTTCCGGCGCTTCACCGCGGCGTTTTGGTGCGGGGCCTCAGCTTGCCGCACTGACCTCGGGCCGCGCTTGCGAACCGGATTGCTCCGGCCGTCCAGGGAAGCTCCTCGCGCGCGGATCGTAGTGTCTGTAGGGCGGGGTCCCGAGGCCTCCCGGAATTCGCGATTGATTTGCACTCAATCGAATATTGCAATTATTTCAATTGGTTATTTGAAAAGCCAGCGAACGGCCCAGAGCTAGGCTTCACATAGGTAGCCTTTGGATTGTGACGATTGCTGTCATCAGCTCCGTCCGCCCAGTACCGCGCGGCGTCTTGAGCGGCAGCAGCTGGCTGATGTCCGCTTTACCCCCGAAAGCGGACATCAGACGGTTAGGCCGTGATGTCCGCTTTGTGCCAATAGCGGACATCCGCCGCTATTCGATTCTCTCACTCCTCAAAACCGCAACCCGCCAACGCGGAACCCAAACAGTCGGAAGCTCCGGCTCGAATGTGCCTTGCGGCGTCGGCGATCAGAGCGCGTTCGGACCTCCGGCGGTTCTGCGGTCAATCTTGTCATTGCCAAGGCTGCGGCGACTGCCGCGACCGGCGCCACGTCGGTCAACTGCAACGCTGGCATCTCTCGTGGCGTTCTGGGCAAGAGTGCGCCTGGGGCAGGCGGCATGTGGGTGTCACTGGAAGTATCGGGAACATGCGCCTTTGCTACAGTTGTAGGACCAACCGATTTATTCGGACCATCTTTCAACGACGGTGGCTGAGGATCGCTCGGCCACGTCGATGATCGGGCCAGCGTTGGCGGGTCAACATCAATTTTCGGGGTGATCGGTGCGGTTTGTGTTGATTTAGCCGGGGCATTTGGTGCTGATCGCGTGGAATCCACTAACGGGGCGGCAGTAGTTGTCGTGCGCGTCAAGCAGCGAGATTCGATATACGGCCAAGTCTGGTCTTCGCAGCCTTCACGCCCCCTAACACCATCCGTAGGCGTATTCACGAATTTCGGGTCAGGTGCACCAACGATGCGCACTGGCGCTGGCGGCACCTGCTTCGCCGTCGCCGTAGCATCCGTCGAAAGACCTGGGAGTAAGACAGTTGCAAGCACGTTTACTGTCACAACTCCCGTCAAAGTCAGGGTGGCTCCAAGTAGCCGGGCGTCGCGCGGCTGCGTAGGCATGCAAACTCCCTTGTCCCTGCGCAACTAACGGTCAGAGCATGGGAGAGTTCCGATGTCCGTTTACCCCCGACAGTGGACATCGGGCAGCAGGCCTCGATGTCCGCTAGTGCAGTGTAAGCGACATC
>JBEVIJ010000041.1:0-7299 GCA_040510745.1 Xanthobacteraceae bacterium | reverse complement strand
ATCTCCGCTTCTATATGGGATTCGTAACCCTCGAAGGCGAGGGGTCAACCCTTTGCGGGCATGGCGATTTTGCGGCCGACCGCTTCGGGCAGCGGCAGTTTCGCATGCGCCTGCGTCATGCGCGACAGACAGTGCGCCACCTCGGGCGGGAACGGCGCGGTCTTTCCCGCCGCCATGTCGACATGCAGCGACATGTTCTCCGAGGTCGCCGACACCCAGCCTTCCCGGGCGTGAAACAATTGCTCGAAGTAGTGCATCCGCTTGGCGTCGTAGTCGAGCAACTGGAAGGCGACGCGGACTGGGTCGCCCTCGTGCAGCTCGCGCAGATAGCGCACGTGCACCTCGGCAGTGAACGTGGAGAAGCCGGTCTTCACGTAGTTGACGCCGCAGCCGAGCAGTTCGAACACCTCGTCGACCGCCCGGTCGAACAGCACGTTGTAGTAGGCCATGTTGAGATGGCCGTTGTAGTCGATCCAGGACGGCTCGACCTTCATCACCGAGGAGACGAAAGGGGCGAAAAAGACAGGTTCGAGATCGAGGCGGTCGAGCATCCCTGCATTGTGCCAGATGTTCGTGAACGAACGGCAAAATTTCCGAGGAAAATAATCGAGGAATCCGCCGAATGGAGCCGACCCCGGCGCTTTGCCGAGCGGGCGCTTCTGTTAGGTTACCGCCATGGCAAACGAAGCTGCCGCGGCGTTCCGCCGCGATCCCAAATCGATCGAGCGCGCGGTGTCTGCGCTGACCGCGACATTCGGCAACCGGGTGGTGACCTCGCGGGCGGTGCGCGAGCAGCACGCCAACACCGTCACCTGGATCGAGAACCAGCCGCCCGACGCCGTGGTCTATCCGCAGGCCACCGAGGACGTGCAGGAGATCGTGCGGATCTGCGCCGCGAACCGGGTGCCCATTGTGCCATTTGGCCAGGGCTCCTCGCTGGAGGGCCAGGTCAACGCCCCGCAGGGCGGCGTGTCGATCGACTTCCGAGACATGAACAAGGTGCTGGCGGTCCATGCCGAGGATCTGGACTGCGTGATCGAGCCGGGCATCACCCGCAAGGCGCTCAACGAGTACCTGCGCGACCAGGGGGTGTTCTTTCCGATCGATCCCGGCGCCGACGCTTCGCTCGGCGGCATGGCGGCGACGCGCTGCTCGGGCACCAACGCGGTGCGCTACGGCACCATGAAGGACAATGTGCTGGCGCTGAAGGTCGTGATGCCGTCGGGCGAGGTGATGAGCACGGCGCGCCGCGCCAAGAAATCCTCCGCCGGCTATGATCTCACGCGGCTGATGGTCGGCTCCGAGGGCACGCTCGGCGTCATCACCGAACTGACGCTGAAGCTTTCCGGCATCCCGGAGGCGATCGCCGGCGGCACCTGTCCGTTCGCGTCGGTCGAGGCGTGCTGCAACGCCGCCATCACGACCATCCAGACCGGCATCCCGGTGGCGCGCATCGAGCTGCTCGACGCGCTCCAGGTGAAGGCGGTCAATCTGCATTCCAAGCTTGGGCTGAGCGAAACACCGATGCTGTTTGTGGAGTTCCACGGCACGCCGGCCGGCGTCGCGGAACAGTCGGAGCGCTTCGGCGAGATCGCCAAGGAGTTCGGCGGCGGCCCGTTCCAGTGGACCACGCAGGTCGAGGAACGCACCAGGCTCTGGGAGGCACGTCACCATGCGGCGCTGTCGAACTTTTCGCTGCGGCCGGGCGCCAAGATGATCCCGACCGACGTCTGCGTGCCGATCTCGAGACTTGCGGAGTGCGTGACCGAGACCCAGCGCGACATTGCGGAAAGCAGGCTGGTGGCGCCGATCGTCGGCCATGTCGGGGATGGCAATTTTCATCTCACCTTGCTGGTGGACATCGACGACCCGGCAGAGGTCAAGGTCGCCAAGGATTTCAACGAGCGGCTGGTCCGCCGCGCGCTTGCCATGGACGGCACCTGCGCCGGCGAGCATGGCGTCGGCCAAGGCAAAATGAAGTATCTCGAGGCCGAGCACGGCCTGCCCGCGCTCGCCGCCATGCGCGCGGTCAAGCAGGCGCTCGACCCGGACGGCATCATGAACCCGGGAAAAATGTTACCGTTGAGCTAAACTGCGCCAGCGGACATAGATTTGCCGCCAACGAACACCATTTGAGGCGAAGGCCGGTTGCGCGGACCGTGCCTTTGACTCAAACGACAGGTTTTCTACAGCCGGCCCGCTCAAGTGCGGCTGAGGCGGAAGGCCGACACTGGAGCGAGCGTGCAGACGACGCTTTTGGGATTGGCGATCGCGTTGATCCTGGCGCTGCTGACGGCGCTGGTGGGTCCTTACTTCGTCAATTGGAACGACCACCGCGCCTTCTTCGAGGTGGAGGCGAGCCGGCTGACCGGCCTCAACGTGCAGGTCACGGGCCCAATCAAGGTGAGCGTGCTGCCGACGCCCGCGGTGACGCTCGGCGATATTGCGATCGGGCCGGCCGGACAGTCGAGCCGGCTGCGCGCGCGTTCGCTGAGCATCGAGCTCGAGCTTGGCTCTTTGATGCGCGGCGAAATCCGCGCGGTCGAGACGCGGCTGATCGGCCCGCAATTGAGTGTCGGCCTGAACAGCCTCGGCCATGTCGACTGGCCGGCGATGATGCCTCAGACGGACACGGTGGCGATCGAGCGGCTCAACATCGAGGACGGCCGCGTCGTGCTGACCGACGCGCTCAGCAATTCCCGGATGGTGCTCGACAAGCTGTGGTTCCGCGGCCAGGTGCGCTCGCTCGCCGGGCCGTTCCGCGGCGAAGGCGCGTTCGTGAGCAATGGCGAAATCCACGGCTACCGGATTGCGGCCGGGCGTCTCGCCGACGACGGCATCAAGGTCAAGCTCAACATCGACATCGCCGAACGGCCTCTCGCGATCGAGGTGGATGGACTGCTCGCGGCCGATCGCACAGCGCCCGGCTTCGACGGCAGCTTCTCGATGTCGCGGCCGGTGGGTTCGGTGAAGGCCAGCGGCAAGACGGTGGTGAACGAGCCGTGGAAGCTCGCCGGCAAGGTGAAGGCGAACGCGCAGTCCGCACTTTTGGAGCAGATTGAATTTCAGTATGGGCCCGAGCAACGCGCGGCGAAGCTCGATGGCGCCGCCGAGGTTAAGTTCGGCGAGCGGCCCCGTCTGCAAGGCGCGCTGTCGGCGCGCCAGATCGATCTCGACCGGCTGATCGCCACCTCCGACGCGCCGCGGCGCCTGCCGGTCGCTGCGACGCAGGCGTTTGCGGAATTGTTCGGCGGCATGATGCGGCTGTCGATCCCTGTCAGCCTCACGGTGAGCATTGACGCAGTGACGCTCGCAGGCACGGTGCTGCAGGCGTTCGGCAGCGATTTGCGATCCGACGGTTCTGCGTGGCGGCTTGACCGGATGGATTTCCGCGCTCCGGGCTTCACCAAGGTCAGCGTCAGCGGGCGCCTCGATCCGGCGGCGAAGGGGGGCGGCTTTGCCGGTTCGGCGAGCATCGACGCCAACGATCCGAAGACGCTGATTGCCTGGCTCGCCGGGCAGTCGGCCATGCCGGGACAGGTGCAGATCAAGCCCTGGCAGCTGCGCGGTGACGTGACGCTCAACGCCGACGGCATCGCGATCGAGCAATTGCGCTCCGAGCTCGATCGCGGCGTGGTCGAAGGCCGGTTGGCTTATTCATGGCCGATGGCGGGACGTCCGGCGCGGCTCAATGCCGACCTGAAGGCCGGTGAGATCGATTTCGACGCCTTGCTCGGTTTCGCCGACAGCGCGTTTAACGGATTGGGATTGGAGTGGCCGCGCGAGATCGCGCTCGCGCTCGAGGTCGGGCGCGCGCGCATCGCCGGGTTCGAAGCGCGCAACGCCGCGGCGCGGCTGCAACTCGACGCCGGCGGCATCCGGATCGAGCGGCTGTCGGTCGCAGATTTCGGTAACGCGGCATTCGAGGCGAGAGGCCGCATCGAAACCACCGCCACGCCGGGCGGTAGCATTGCGGTCGATCTCGACGCGCGCGAACTCAACGCGGTCATCGCGCTGGCCGACAGGTTCACGCCGATGCTCGCCGATCCGCTTCGCCGGATGACGCGCTCGGACACCACGGCGAAGCTGCGCGCGACCGTCAGCCTGCAGCACGCGGCGGGCGGCAGTACGGCGGCAAAGTTCGCCGTGAACGGGCGGATCGGGGCGGTGCGCCTCGACGTCGCCGCCAACGCCACCGGCAAGCCGGAGCTGTTCGTCGTCACCGATCTCGGCGCGCTCGCCGCGGCGGACGCGCGATTCGAGGGCAAGTTCGAGGCCGACGATGGAGCGAAGCTGCTGGGGCTGATCGGCCTCGACCGGCTGGCGGCGGTCGAGCATGCTACGAAAGGCCCGGCGCGGCTGAGCATCAGCACCGTGGGTCCGTTGAACCGTGAGGTGCGGATCGAAGGCAAATTCGCGGCGGGCGCGATCGACGCGCAAAGCAGGGGTGCGCTGCGGCTTCCCGCCGATGCGGCCGCGACCGTCAATCTCGATCACGTGACCGGCACGATCGCGGGCCGCAAGGTGCAGGGCAGGTTGGCGCTGCGTTACGGCGACGAGCCGCGTGTCGATGGCGCCATTGAAGCGGACACGGTGGATGCTGCGGCGGTTGTCGCGGCGGCGATCGGGATGCGCGCGGGCGGCAGCACGACTGCGACCGAGCCGTTCGTCGTGAGCCAGTCCGATGTCGCAGGCCGGATCGAGTTCAAGGCCGAGCGCGCTTCGCTGTCGCAGACGCTGCAAGCCAGGAAATTGCACGGCGCCGTCCGGTTCGGTCCTTCCGAAATCGTATTCGAGGACCTCGCGGCGGAACTGGCGAACGGCCGTGTCGATGGACGGCTGGCGTTCGTCACCGGGCCCGATGGCGCCTCGGTTCGTGCCAACGTCGAGCTGAGCAATGCCGATGCGGCAAGCATCGTCGGCGGCGATGCACGGCGGCCGCCGGTTGCGGGGAAGGTTATGTTGCGTGCGGAGTTCGAGGCGGCTGGCCGCAGCCCCGCAGCGTTCATCGGCTCGCTGGCCGGCACCGGGACCATCGCGCTGGAGAACGCCCAGCTCGCGAGCCTCAATCCGCGCGTGTTCGATGCGGTGATCCGCGCCGTCGATCTTGGCATTCCGACCGACGCCAATCGCATCCGCGATTTCGTGACGACGGCGCTCGAAAACGGCACGCTGCCGGCGGCGCACGCCGAAGCGGCGATCACCATCGCGGCCGGGCAGGCGCGGCTAAGCCATGTCATCGCCCGCACCAGCGGCGCCGATCTTTCGGCCGCCGCAAATGTCGATCTGGCCGAGGGCGCGCTCGACGCGGTCCTGACGCTGGCGGGAACGCCGGCGCCGGCCGGCGGCGCGCGGCCCACGCTGTCGATCACACTTAAGGGTCCTTGGAATGCGCCGTCACGCACCATCGACGCCAACGCGCTGGCGAGTTGGCTCGCGCTGCGCGCCGTGGAGCAGCAGGCGAAGCAGGTGGATACGATGGAGCAGCAGCAACGGGAGCAGCAGCGCGAACGTGAGCGCGTGCTGCGCGAGGCGAACGTACCGCCGCCTGAGGCCGTGCCGGCGCCGTCTCCGGCGGCCGTCGTCCCCGAGCCCGGCAGCGACGCGAGCAACGGGCTTCCCAACAATGCGGCGCCGCCGCTGCCGCCCGCGATCAATGTGTTACCGGCGCCGAAGCCCCGCGCCGTGCCGCGTGCCGAAGTTGCGCCAGCGACTCGCGCCGTGCCGCGCCCGAAGTTGCGCCGGCGCCTCGCGCGGCAGCGCCAAAGCCCGCGCCGCCAGTCTATCCGCCGCTGGATCTACTCGGCGCGCAGAACTGACGGCTGCGTCCGCATGCCGATCATGTCGCGCGCCGGCTTGCTCTCGATCGCCGCGGTCTTGTTGCGGTAGTGTTCGAGCACAAACAGCCGGATCGCCGACGACAGGTTTCCGTGATGGCGCTCGGTGTCGATGCTGGCGACCAGATCGGACAAGGTCATATCGCGATCGTTTGCGATGTCTTTCAAGCTCTTCCAGAACGCATCCTCAAGGCTCACGCTGGTCTTGTGATTGGCGATCACGATCGATCGTTTGACAACCGGTGACTTCATCGGCGGTCTCCTGGTTCGATCCGGTGGCTGTCGAGTATCTGGTTGAGCTTGTTCCGGTCGGCGGCGCGGCCTTCGGCCTTGCTTCGTTCGGCACGTTTGCGGGCGGTCCGAAGATTGACGATCTCAGCCATGCTCGACGTCTTCCGAATTGCTGATCCAATGCTTCCGCGCCAAATGCGCCGATAAGGTGACGGAATGGCTTTTGTCACCTTCCGATGCCAATCCTTCGCACGAGAACTGAAGCAATATGGCCGTAAGTGCAACACAAGGTTGTTTGATTGGATGGCGTTGAATTGTGGCGGCCCTGAATTCGGAGACAGCAGTAACTCCACCCTTAAATGCAGCGGAGTGCATATTCTGAAAGTCTATTTCAAATAGTTTCGGCGACGTTCGTTACATCCCCGCGCAATGACGTCTTGTCATGCCCGTTATAGCATTTCGTTTTCTGGTTGTAGGCGTGGAAGATGGGACGTCAGCCGGGCCGCACCATCTGCTCGGGCCGGACCAGTCGGTCGAACTCCTTGCCGGAGAGGTGCCCGAGGCGAATCGCTTCGTCCCGCAGTGTGGTGCCGTTCCGGTGCGCGGCCTTGGCGATTGCCGCCGCCTTGTCGTAGCCGATCACCGGCGTAAGCGCAGTCACCAGCATCAGCGAGCGCTCCGTCAATTCGCGAATGCGCGCTTCGTTGGCGCGGATGCCCACGACGCAGTTGTCGGTGAACGATCGCGCCGCGTCCGCCAGCAGGCGGATCGACTGCAGCATGCAATGAGCCAGCACCGGCTTGTAGACGTTGAGCTCGAGATGGCCGTTGCTCGCTGCTGCGGTGATCGCAGTCTGATTGCCGAACACCTGGCAGCACACCATCGTGAGCGCCTCGCACTGCGTCGGGTTGACCTTGCCGGGCATGATCGAAGAGCCCGGCTCGTTCTCCGGCAGCATTAGTTCGCCGAAACCGGAACGTGGCCCCGATCCGAGCAGGCGGATGTCGTTGGCGATTTTGAACAGATCGATCGCCAGCGCGTTGAGCGCGCCGTGCGCGAACGCGTAGGCGCCGTGTGACGCCAGCGCTTCAAACTTGTTCGGCGCGGTGACGAACGGGAGCTTCGTGAGCGCTGCGACTTTTTTTGCAAATGCCTTGGCGAATTGCGGCTTGGCGTTCAGGCCGGTGCCGACCGCGGTACCGCCCTGCGCCAGCGGGTAAAGTTCTTTGAG
>JBEVIJ010000040.1:0-23233 GCA_040510745.1 Xanthobacteraceae bacterium | reverse complement strand
GCCTTCATCCAGTCGTAGGCGCGGCCGAACAGGCTCAGGTCATAGTAGTCGACGTGCTTGTAGCGGATGAATGCGCGCAGCAGCTCGTTCGGCTGCAGCGCGCCCTTGGCGTGCGCCGTGACGTGGTGGGCGTACTTGTAGAAGTCGGCGTTGATCAGATCGACCGCCTTGTTCTCGGCCTCGTAGAACGCCTTGCGCTGCTCGTCGTCGAGGCCAGGCGCCACCACCTCGCCACCGCGGTAGAACGATGCCGCCACGATGTGCGCGCCCTCCTTCAGGGCGAGACTGATGAACGGCTCCATCACGGTGACGGCGCGATAGGTGCCGTCTCTCAGGCCGTTCCAGCGCATCTGCGGCAGCCGGCCGTTGACCAGCTTGATGTGCTCGGGCCCGATCGCGCTCTCCAGCATCTGAACCGTGGTGTAGTGCGAGCCGGTGAGCTCCTGCACCACCACCGGCACGTCCGCCATGTCGCGCGGGACCTGCAGCGCCTCGTCGAAGGTGACGATCGCCTGCGCCGCGACGGCGGCGCGCAGCGCCGCGATGTTGCCGCCACGCTTGCCGCGCTCCAGGCGGTCGATGCTCGCCCATTCGCAGACGTTGTAGCTGTCGGCCTTGCCGCCATCGAACTGCTGCTCCTTGAGCCGCGACATGATCGGCCGCTCGGCGGAATCCTTCTCGCGGTCGGCGTGGGTGGCGGAGAAGCTCACGTCGAGACCGGCCCCGGCGAACAGCCCCTCCTCGATGCCGACGATCACCGGAAGGTCGAACACCTGGTTGTTCGGCGCGATCCTGATGACGGGCCGTGCGGACATGGGAGGCTCCTTCTCGATTGCGGGCGCAATTTATCATGGGGGCGGCCCGCGCCGCCATCGCTATCCGGGATGGCACCCCGCCGTCATCGGCCGCGAAAGCGGGCGATGACAGCGAGGGCTATGAATCTACTTCGCGTGCGCGCGGACCTGGATCTTGAGCTCGCCGAGCTGCGGCAGCGATTTCAGGCTGATCCAGTCGCCCGGCTTGACCGGGCCGACGCCCTCCGGGGTCCCGGTGTAGTAGATGTCGCCGGGATAGAGCGTGTAGAACGACGAGGCGAACTCGATCAGCCGCGGGATGTCGAAAATCAGGAAGCTGGTGTTGCTCTCCTGGCGCTTCTCGCCGTTGACGGTGAGTGTAAAGGGCACGTCGGCCGGATTGGGGATCTCGTCCGGCGTCACCAGCCAGGGCCCAAGCACGGTGTAGCCGTCGATCGATTTGCGGAAGCTGCGGTCTTCCTGGCCGCGCGCGGTCATGTCGAGGCCGAGCCCGTAGCAGGCGATGTGCTCGTAGGCCTTCTCCTTCGGGATGTCGCTGCCCTGCTTGCCGATCACGATGACGAGCTCCGCCTCATGGTCGTTGCGCCGGTCGGGAAACCGCATCGGGATGCCCTCCGACGGCCCGACCAGCGAGGTGTTGGACTTGAGAAAGATGCCGGCCTTCTCGATGTCCGGCGAGAAGCGGGCCATGCCCGGCACGGCGTCGCGCATCGGCTGCATCTCGGCGACGTGCTTGGCGTAGTTGGTCGGCGCCGCCAGGATTTTCGGCGGCCGCGCCACTGGCGGAAGCAGCTTGACCTGCGACAGCGGCTTGCCGGGCGCAGCCTTCGCCGCCATCGCTTCGAGCTTCCCTCGCCACTGCGGCAGCGCCGCGATCACCGGATCGGCCTTCGCCGTGTAAGGCGCCGCCGCCCTGATCTCGGTCTGCGCGGCGGTGACGTCGTGCACGTTGTCGCCGATCACGATGCCCAAGCGGTCGTCGTCGTAGCGGCAGATTTTCATTTCCACTCCTCAATGCAAAACATTACAGCGAGAAATCCCGGGTCTCCTCGGCGCCGAACATGGCGGCGCCCGCGTTGCGCCCGATCGTCTCGTATTGGTTCGAGACGTGCTGACGCGCGGCGGTGATGTCGGCGAGGATCCGGCCGAACGGCATGTCCGCATAGATGCCGGCGGCGCCGGCGGCGCGGAACAGCTTGGTCGCCAGCACGGTGCAGCGCTCCGCCGCCGTCGCCGAATGGAACTTGAAGTGGATGCGCTCCGGATAGGACGGCATTTCGCCGCGTGCGGCATAGCCTTCCAGGATACGCAGGTTGCGGTGCAGGATCGTTTTCATCTCGTCGAGGCCGACCGCCACCTCCGCGCAGGTCATCTGCACCTGCGGATCGTCGAACGCCTTGGTGCCGAACATGCGGTTGACGCGCGACTTGCCGTACTCAAGAAAGATATCGAGCATGCCCTGCAGCGCGCCGATCGACGCCGTCGCCACGCCGCGGAAGAACACCTGGCCCCACGGCAGCCGGTAGAGCGGCGACGTGTTGACCGCCAGTCCCGGCGCAACACCCTTGAAGTTGTCGGAGTACCGGATCATCCGGTGCGCCGGCACGAACACGCCCTTCACCGCGATGTCGTGGCTGCCGGTGCCCTTGAGGCCCGAGACGTGCCAGGTGTCGATGATCTCGTAATCGCTGCGCCGGATCAGGAACAGGCAGCGGTCGGGATAGCCGCCCGCCGCGCCCTCGATCGTCGCGCCGAGAAACGCCCAGTCGCAGTGCTCGCAGCCGCTCGAATATCTCCAGCGGCCCTGCACCCGGTAGCCGCCCGGCTCCGGCATCGCGGTGCCGGACGGCATCAGCGACGACGAGATCAGCGTCGATGGGTCCTTGCCCCAGACATCGTTCGCGGCACGGTCATCGAACAGCGACAATCCCCAGGGATGCGTGCCGACCACGCCATAGACCCAGGCGACCGACATGTCGCCTTCGGCCAGCGCCATCTCGACGTCGAAGTACGTTCCGATGGGAAGCTCGAAGCCGCTCCAGCGCTTCGGCTGCAGCACGCGGAACAGCCCCGCCTCCTGCATCTCCGCGATGGTCTCCTTGGCGATCCGCCTGTCCTTCTCGCCCTTCGACGCACGCGCGCGCAGCGCAGGCATCAGCGCACGCGCGCGGGCGATCATCTCGGCAGCGGTCGGCGTATCGGTCTTGGCGTCCATCGGAGCGGCCCGCTGGCGCGGCTTCTACGTCTCGAGCTCGACGGTCTTGAAGTTCGCCGGCATGACGATCTCCAGCACCTCGCAGTCGGACGAATAGTCGAGCACCTTGTGCTTGATGCTGTGCGGCTGCAACCAGGCGTCGCCGGCCTTCATCGTGTGCGTGCCGTGTCCTTCGAAGCTCGACACCATCGAGCCCTTCAGCACGTAGATCATCTGGAACTCGGCTTCGTGGAGATGTTCCTTGGACACGACCTTGGGATCGCAGGCGCCGACGAAGCGGATCACATGCGCCACCGCCATGCCGTTGGTGGCGTCCTTGATGCCGAGATCGCGGTACTGCGCGTAGCTGCGCAGCCCGTCGGTCTTGAAATCCTCGGGCCGCAGCCGGCTGACCACGAACTTGTGCGCCTTGCGCTTCGGCTTGGCTTTGGCGCTGACTTTCGGGCTCCGGCGCACCATTGGCTTTTTGGCGCGGGCTTTGACGGTTGAACGGCGGGCGGCTTTGCGTCGGGCGGCCATGATCAACGCTCCTCCGTGGCGATTGTTCGGATCATGCTGCCTTGGCGGTGCCGCAACGGCAAGCGCTGCCGGCCTCTTTTTCGGGCGGCGCACCCATGTCATGACAGAGGCCATGACGGTGACCATGAAAGCGATCCGCTTCCACCAGACCGGCGGCCCCGAGGTGCTAGGCTTCGAGGATTTGGAACTCGGGCCTCCCGGCCCCGGCGAGGTGCGCATCCGGCACACCGCCGTGGCGCTCAACTTCCGCGACATTCTGGTGCGCCGCGGCCAGCACGCCGTGACGCTTCCGTCGGGGCTCGGCACCGAGAGCGCGGGCGTGATCGAGGCGGTCGGCCCCGGCGTCACCGATTTCGCGGCCGGCGACCGGGTCGCGACCGTGTGCCGGCCGGACTGCGCCTACGCGGAGGCGCGTAACGCGCCCGCCGCACGCGTCCTGAAGCTGCCGGCCAACATCGACGAGCGCACCGCGGCGTCCATGATGGTGCGCGGCTTCACCGCGCGATACCTGCTGCATGCGACATACAAGGTGATGCCCGGCGACACCATCGTGATCCACGCCGCGGCCGGCGGCATCGGCCAGATCGTCAGCCAATGGGCAAAGCATCTCGGCGCCACGGTGATCGGCACGGTCGGCAGCCCGGACAAGATCGCGATCGCGAAGGCGCACGGCTGCGACCACGTGTTTTCCTACGACGACTTCTCCGCAAAGGTTCGCGAGCTCACCGGCGGCAAGGGCGTGCCGGTGGTTTACGACTCGGTCGGGCGCACCACGTTCCAGGGCTCGCTGAAGTGCCTGCGGCCGCGCGGCATCCTGGCATCGTTCGGCGAGGCCTCGGGCGATCCCGAGCCGGTGTCGGTGCGCGAGCTTGGCCACATGGGCTCGCTCTACGTCACGCATCCGAGCCTGATCGACTACACCGCGACGCGGGCCGAATTGCTGGAGACCGCGAACGACCTGTTCGCCATGGCCGGCAGCGGCAAGATCAAGGTCGAGGTCAACCACACCTATCCGCTGCGCGAGGCTGCGCAGGCACATCGCGACGTCGAGAGCCGAAAGACCACGGGGTCGGTGCTGCTGATCCCTTGAGGCTTGGAGCGCGATCCTGCACCATCCACCGATGCCGCATTCCACCCGCCGCGAGTTCCGCGAACTGCTCAAGCCCGGCGCCGCGCTGCTGCTGCCGGGCGTCGCCAACGCGCTCGCCGCACGCGTGGTCGCCGATACCGGATTTTCGGCCGCCTACGTGACCGGCGCCGGCATCGCCAACACACACCTCGGCATTCCCGACAACGGCCTCGTCACGCTCACCGAGCTGACCGACCACGTCCACGCGATCCGCGATGTGTTCCCTCGCCCGCTGATGGTCGACGCCGACACCGGCTTCGGCAACGCGCTCAACATGGGACGCACGATCAAGGTGCTGGAGCGCGCCGGCGCCGACGCAATCCAGATCGAGGACCAGGTGTTTCCGAAGCGCTGCGGCCACATCGAGGGCAAGGAGGTCATCCCTGCCACCGAGATGGTCAGCAAGATCAAGGCTGCGGTCGATGCGCGCGCCGATGCGGACCTGATGATCGTGGCGCGCACCGACGCCATCGCAGTCGAGGGCTTCAATGCGGCCATGGACCGGGCGCACGCCTTCCGCGAGGCCGGCGCCGACGTCGGTTTCGTCGAGGCGCCGACCACGCCCGAACAGATCGCGGCAATCGGAAAATTGCCGTGGCCGCAGCTCGCCAACATCGTGATCGGCGGCAAGACCCCGGAATTGCCGAACGCCAAGCTGCGCGAGCTGAGCTTTGCCGGCGTAATCTACGCCAACACCGCGCTGCAGGCGGCGGTGCTTGGCATGCAGCGCGCGCTCGCCCACCTGAAGGAAACCGGCAGCATCGGGGACAAGCACGACCTGCTCGCCACCTTCGCCGAGCGCCAGAGGCTGGTCGACATTGCGAGCTTCCAGGCCCTGGAGCGCAAATACAAATGACGCGGCACGTTCCCGTGCTGATCGTCGGCGGCGGGCCGGTCGGTCTGGCGCTCGCCGGCGACCTCGGCTGGCGCGGCGTGCCCTGCACACTGATCGAGAAGACCGACGGCGCGATCGAGCAGCCCAAGATGGATCTGGTCGGCATCCGCACGATGGAATTTTGCCGGCGCTGGGGCATCCTCGATTGGGTGCGCGACGCGCCCTACCCGCCCGATTATCCGCAGGACTACGTCTATCTCACCGCGCTGAACGGCTATGAGCTCGGCCGCGAGCCATTCCCCAGCCGCGGATTCGAGCCGTGCCCGCCCGAAAGCCCGCAGAAGCGCGAGCGCGTGCCGCAGGACATGTTCGATCCGATTCTGGCGCGCTTCGCGCGGTCGTTCCCTGACGTGACGCTCCGCTATGGAGCGGAATTCGTCGCGGTGAAGGAAACAAAAGACGAAGTGACCGCCACCGTGAAATCCGGCGGCAAGACCGAAACGATCGCCGCGCAATACGTGGTCGGCACCGACGGCGGCGCCAGCACCGTGCGCGAGTCGCTCGGCATCGGGATGAGCGGCAACCCCGCGCTGACCTACACCACCAACGTGATGTTCCGCTGCCCCGACTTCCACAAGCTGCACGACAAGGGCAAAGCCTACCGCTTCATCTTCATCGGACCCGAGGGGGTGTGGCTGACCATCGTCGCGGTCAACGGCGCCGACCGCTTCCGCATGTCGATCGTCGGCACTCCGCAGAAAATCGAGCACACCGAGGCCGATATCCGCGCCGCGCTCAAGCAGGCGATGGGGCGCAACTTCGATTACGAAATCCTCTCCGTAATGCGCTGGGTGCGGCGCGAGCTGGTGGCCGACCGCTACGGCACCGAGCGCGTGTTCATTGCCGGCGACGCCGCGCACCTGATGTCGCCGACCGGCGGCTTCGGCATGAACACCGGGATCGGCGATGCGGTCGACCTCGCCTGGAAGCTCGAGGCCGTTCACAAAGGCTGGGGCGGCCGTGGGCTGCTGCAAACCTACGACGCCGAGCGCCGTCCGATAGGGTTGCGCAACGTCGCCGAGGCGAGCCGCAACCTGAAGCGGATGCTGTCCACGCGCGAGCACCTGCCCGGTCCGGACATCTTTGCGCCCGGCGCAGCGAACGACGCGGCCCGCAAGGAATACGGTGGCTGGTTTGCGGGTGTCATGCGCAAGGAATGGTTCGCGAACGGTGTGATGCTCGGCTACCGCTATGACCAATCGCCGATCGTCGTGCCGGACGGCACGCCGGCACCGCCGGACCTCTCGCATCCTTACAGGCAGACCGCGCGGCCGGGCGCGCGCGCGCCGCACGCATGGCTCGACGACGGCCGCTCGACGCTCGATCTCTTTGGCCGCGGTTTCACGCTGCTGCGCCTCGGTGAGAATACGCCTGCCGGGAAATCTATCGAAAGTGCAGCACGGCAACGCGGCGTTCCCCTGCAAAGCGTCGCGCTTTCCGAGCGGCAGGTGCTCGACGCCTATGAACGCCGCCTCGTGCTGGTGCGGCTCGATGGGCACGTCGCCTGGCGCGCCGACCGCGAGCCCGACGACGCCGGCGCGCTGATCGATGCCGTTCGCGGCGAGAGAATTTCCATCAAACAGCAACAGGAACCCGTGTCATGACCGACAAGCTGCGCGAGAAGTTGATCAACGCCGGGCGCGTTCTCGTCGACGAAGGCCAGGGCGACTACGTCTGGGGCCACATCTCGGCGCGGCTCCCCGACAATCCCAACCGTTTCCTGATGAAGCCCGGCTGCGTCGGCGTCGAGGAGATGACGCCGGACAACATCATCACCGTGGACATCGAAGGCGAGAGAGTCGCTGGCGAATGGCCGCGCCACAACGAGGTGTTCATCCATTCCGAGGTGTTGCGCGCGCGCCCGGACATCAACTGCGTGATCCACACGCACCCGGAGAACGTCGTGGCGTTCTCCTCGCTCGGCAAGCCGCTCGCGCCGATCAGCAACGACGGCACGATGTTCTCGGCCGGCGTGCCGGTGTTCTCCGAGACCACCGACCTGATTACCGACCAGCCGCGCGGCAAGGCGGTGGCGAAGACGCTCGGCCAGGGCGGCATTTTGATCTTGCGCAATCACGGCCTGGTCGCCGCGGGCCGCACCATCGAGGAAGCGGTGTTCCTGGCGGTGAAGCTGGAGAAGGCCTGCCGCATCCAGATGCTCGCCGAAATGGCGGGCGGCCCCAAGCTGTTCGTCAAGGACGAGGAGCTGGCAGCGAAGCGCGCGCGCACCAACCGCGGCGACTCGCAGGGCAACGCCTTCAGCTACATGGTGCGGCGCTGGCACCTGCGCTGCGGCTGCGAGGTACCGGCGGAGTATCGCGCCGACCTCGCGAACTTCGACCGCTCGGGATACAAGGGCGGCTGACCTCGGAAGCGCGGGAGTTCGCACGTGGCCGACAAGGACCGGGTCGAGCGGCTGCTCGCGTCGATGACGCTTGAGGAGAAGCTCGGCCAGCTCAACATGATCGACGCCGGCGCGCCGCCGATGGGCGAGCCTGAGATGGAGCGCCAGGTCGCGGCGGGCCGGATCGGCAGCCTGCTCAACATCCACGGCGCCGAGCGGCTGAACCGCTTGCAGAAGATGGCCGTCGACAACCGGCTCAAAATTCCGCTGATCTTCGGGCTCGACGTGCTGCACGGCCACCGCACGATCTTTCCGCTGCCGATTGCCGAAACCTGCGCGTTCGATCCCGGTCTGTGGGAGCGCACGGCGCGAGCGGCGGTCGAGGAAACCAGCCGCGCCGCCATCACGCTGACATTCGCGCCGATGCTCGACGTCTGCCGCGATCCGCGCTGGGGCCGCATCGCGGAAGGCCCCGGCGAGGACACGCTGGTAACGAGCCGCTATGCGGAGGCCAAGGTGCGCGGCTTCCAGGGTACGGACTTGCGCGACGGCGTGGCCGCGACCGCCAAGCACATGGGCGCCTATGGCGCGGTGGCGGCGGGCCGCGACTACGGGTCCGCCGACATTTCGGAGCGGCAACTGGCGGAAGTCTATCTGCCGCCGTTCGAAGCCGCGGTGAAGGCGGGTGTCGCCGCCGTCATGCCGTCTTTCAACGATGTCGCCGGCATTCCGGCGACCGCGCACGGCGAGATATTGAACGATCTTCTGCGCACGCGTTGGGGCTTCGACGGCATCGTGGTGAGCGACTACACCGCGGTGGTCGAATTGATCGCGCATGGCGTCGCGGGCGACATTGCGGAGGCTTCGGCGCTGGCGCTGAAATCCGGCGTCGACATCGACATGCAGGACGAAGCCTATGTGCGCGGCCTGCCGGATGCGCTCAAGCGCGGCCTGGTGACGATGGGAGACATCGACAGGGCCGTGCGGCGCATGCTCACGCTGAAAGAGCGCCTCGGACTGCTCGACGACACCTATCGCCGCACGTCCGCCCCGCCGCTCCCCGCCAACCACTACGACGCGCTGGCGCGCGATGCCGCGCGGCGCTCGGCGGTGCTGCTGAAGAACGAAAAGTCCGTGCTGCCCCTCAAGCCGGGCACGCGCCGTATCGCGGTGATCGGGCCGCTCGGCGACGATCCGCTACAGATGTTCGGCTGCTGGTTTGCCGCCGCCGGAATGGATTCGGCGACCATCGTTCGCGGCCTGCGCGCGGCGTTGCCGCAGACCGAGATCCTGCACGAGATCGGCGCGCATATCGAGGAGCCGGGCGAGACCGGAATCGCAGCGGCCGTCGCCGCCGCGCGCAGCGCCGACGTCGTCATTCTGTGCGTCGGCGAGAAGAAGGAGATGACCGGCGAAGCGCAGGGCCGCGGCCGGCTCGAACTGCCGGGCAGCCAGCGCGCGCTCGCCGAAGCCGTGCTGGCGGTCGGCAAGCCGACGGTGGCGATCCTGTGCGCGGGCCGTCCCCTCACCGTGCCGTGGCTGTTCGAGCGCGCGGACGCTGCGCTCGCGGCCTGGTTTCTCGGCTCGGAAGCCGGCCACGGCATCGCCGACGTGCTGACCGGTGCCTGGAGCCCAAGCGGCAAGCTATCCGTGACCTGGCCGCACGATGTCGGACAGATCCCGATCTTCTATTCGCACCGTGCGACCGGGCGTCCGGCGGTCCCCGACGTGTATTATTGCAACCGCCACACCGACCTGCCGATCGAGCCGCAGTTCCATTTCGGTCATGGCCTGTCCTACACGCGGTTCGCGGTGACCAAGCTCAACGCGACACCGGCGGAGATTTCCGGCGATCAGTCCGTGACCATCGAAGCCGAAGTTGCCAATGAGGGCGGCGTGGCGGGCGAAGAGACGCTGTTCCTGTTCCTGCGCGATCCGGTGGCGAGCGTCGCGCGGCCGGTGCTGGAGCTGAAGGACTTCGCCAAGGCCGTGCTGAAGCCCGGCGAGCGCAAGACCGTCCGATTCACGCTCGCGCGCAACGACCTGGCGTTTCTCGGCCGCGATCTGAAGCCGCGCGTCGAGCCGGGCGAGTTCCAGATTTTCGTGGGCGCAAGCGCCGACCGCAGCAAATTGACCGCAACCGCGATCCGCTATCGCTAGCGCATGTCCCGGAACAGCGAGAACCGGTTTCCCGCCTGCGCGAAGCCCTGGCACGGGTCGTTATTTTGGTTTTCGGCGTGCGAAGGCAGGTCCGAACAGGACATGCGCAAATAAAAAATTGCGTTATTCGATCTTCACGCCGACGTCGCGCGCCACCTTGCCGTATTTTTCGTGATCGCGACGGATCAACTCGTTGAATTCGGCAGGCGGCAGCACCAGCGGTTCGAGCGCGCCGGTGACGTTGAGCTTCTTCATCAACTCCGGATCGGTGAGCGCCTTTTGCACGTAGTCGCGCAATTGCGTGACGATCGGGTCCGGCGTTCCGGCCGGCGCGAACAGGCCGAGCCAGATGGAGACGTCGTAGCCGGGATAGAAGTCTCCGACCATCGGCATGTTGGGGAACAGCGGCGAGCGCTTGCGGCCGGTGGTGGCAAGCCCGCGCAACTGCCCGCCTTGCAGCAACCCCGCGCTGGAGGCGCCGGCCAGCACAACGGCCGTTTCGCCGGCCACCGTCGCGGTGCCGGCGGGTCCGCCGCCGCGATAGGGGACATGCACCAGATCAATGCCGGCGCGCTGCTTGAACATCTCGATGCCGAGTTGATGCTGGCTGCCGTTGCCGCCGGACGCATAGAACAGCGGCGGGCTGGCCTTTCGCGCGTATTCGACAAACTCCGGCAACGTGTTCACCGGCAGCTTAGGATTGACCGACAGGAAAAATTGGTTCGACGCGATGCTGGATACCGGGATGATGTCCTTCAGCGTGTCGAACGGCATCTTGGCGTAGATGTGCGGGTTGATCACCACCATGCTGTCGCCGGCCAGCATCAGGGTGTAGCCGTCGGGCGGCGCGTTGGCCAAGGCTTCGCCGGCCAGATTGCCGTTGGCGCCGGGCCGGTTCTCGACATAGACCGCCTGGCCGATCGTCTCGGTCAGTCGCTGCGCCAGCAGACGGGCCGCCAGGTCGGGCGCGCCGCCGGGTGGAATCGACACCAGCACCTTGATCGGCCGCGTCGGGAATTGCTGCGCGGCGGCCTCGCCGCCGAGCACTGCAGCCAGCACAGCAACGAAGGCCCAAGTCCGCATCGTTGTTCTCCAATGCCTCGGGCCCAGCCTAGCACCGAATGCCGCGCCCGGAACCGCCGGGGCTTGCGACGAAATGGGCCTCCCCATAGCGTCACGCCATCACATTGGGAGGAACGACATGGCATTCAAGGTTCGCCGCGTGATCACCGGCCACGACGCCGACGGCAAGGCAATCGTCAAGATCGACGAGGTCGTCAGCGACCTGAAAGTCGGCCGCCCGGGCGCGATGGTCGCGCCGATCTGGACCACCGAAGGATTCCCCATCGACAACGACGGCCAGGATGACGCCGCCAAGCGCCAAGTCGGCACCACGCTGCCCGGCGGCACGATCCTGCGCGTGGTCGAGTTCAGCCCCGGCGTGCAGTCCCGCAACCACCGCACCGACTCGATCGACTACGCCATCATCATGTCCGGCGAGATCGACATGGAGATGGACGGCACCATGATCCACCTCAAGGCCGGCGACGTGCTGGTGCAGCGCGGCACAATCCACAACTGGATCAACACCGGCACCGCTCCATGCGTCATCGCCTTCGCGCTGCTCGACGCGAAATCGGTTGCGACGCCGAACGGTAAGGTGCTGAAGGCGGAGGGGTAGCCGTCACTTCGCCAGCATCACGATGGCCTCGGCCTCGAACAGCGCGCCATCGCGCGCCAGCGCCGGCACGCCGATCGTCGTGCTGGCCGGCGGCTGCGCGGTGTTCACGTACTTGTCGCGGACCTCGCGGTAGGCCCCGATGTTGGCCGTGATGTCGACCAGGTAGTTGTTGAGCTTGACCACGTCGTTGAAGGTCGCCCCGACCGCGGCCAGCGCCGCCTTGAGGTTCTCGAACGCCTGGACGGTCTGGGCACGGAAATCGCCGGCGATCTTGCCGTCGGGCTTCAGGCCGAGCTGGCCCGCGATGTACACGATCCGGCCGGGACCGGTGATCTCGACCACGTGCGAGTAGCCACCGGGCTTCGCGATCGCCTCGGGATTCATGAAACGGAGGTTTGAGGACATGAGTTGGCCGCCAAAATGATGCGCGCCGCCCAGCGCGACGCGTTGCAGCACGAGTATACCGATCCTGCGGCGGTCCCCGGCAACCGATTATTAACACTTGCAGGCCCAATTTTAAGCCAAATGTCCGAGCAATCCCAGGCCCCAGCGACCCCCGCCGCCGCGCCGCCGGTCACCGATGCCGCGGCCGGTCTTGAGCGCAGCGCGCTCCGCTTCATCATCGACGAAGAAAGCAGCATCCGGCATTTCGTATCGCTGATCCTGCAAGGCATCGGGATCGATACGATGGAATTCGCCGACGGCGATGCGTTCCGCGCCGCGAGCTCGCCCCGCCCGCCGGACCTTATCTTCCTCAGCATCAGCCTGGACGCCAATGATGCGATCCAATCGATCGAGGCATTGGGCAAACTGGGTTACACCGGCGCCGTGCAGCTCATGAGCAACCGCGGCTCCGCGGTACTGGAGAACCTCAAGCACATCGGCGATCAGCATAACCTGCGCATGCTGCCGGTGCTCAAGAAGCCGTTCGAGACCTCCGCGATCCAGAAGCTCGTCGCCGAGCAAAAGCTCGGCTTCTCCCCGAAGACCGAGGCGCGCGTCGGCCTGGCCGAAGCGCTCGCGAACGACTGGGTCGAGTTCTGGTACCAGCCCAAGGTCGACATACGCCGCAGCTCGCCGGCGCCGAAGTTTTCGCCCGCGTGCGTCACCCGCTGCACGGCATCATGATGCCCGGCAGCTTCATGCCCGGCGCGGACGAAGCCAGCCTGGTGACGCTGGCGGAAAAAGGGCCTGGTGCATGGCCTCAAGGCCGGCGTGAATTTTTCCAGGTTCGGCGTCAATCTGCGGATCGCGATCAACATTTCGATCGCCGCGCTGGTCAAGCTGCCGGTCGGCGACATCGTCCGGGAGCATCACCAGGACGCCGACGCGTGGCCCGGATTGATCCTCGACCTCACCGAGGAGCAGATCGTGAAGGAAATCTCGCTGGCCTGCGAGACGACCGAGAAGCTCGCGCCATACAACGTCCGGCTGGCGATCGACGACTTGATGGTTCGGACGCGCCTACTCGGCGCTGACCAAGGTCAAGGAGCTGCCGTTCGCCGAGATGAAGCTTGACCGCTCGTTCGTCACCGACTGCGGCACCGACAAGGTCAACGCCCCGGTCTGCAAAACGGTAATCGGTCTAGCGCACAGCTTCGGCGCGCTTGCGGTCGGCATCGGCATCGAGAAGGCCTCCGAGCTGACCGCGCTGGTCAGCATGGGCTGCGACCTCGGCCAGGGCTTCCTGCTCGGCCAGCCGATGCCCGCGGAGCGCTTTATCTCGCTGTTGAAGCAGCGCGCCAATGTGCGCCCGACCGTCACCTCGATCAGCCTGCCGATTCCGGCCGCGACGGCGGCTTCCTGAGCTTTTCGATCAGCCGCTTGAACTAGTGAGTCCACGAGCCGCGGCGCGTGTACGCAAAATTGTCGGCGTAGGACATGCCGCGCCGCGCCGTCTTCTTCGCTTCGGCGACCTGATACGGAATGCCGTGGCGCTCGCAATAGGCCACCGCCTCTTCCTTGCTGGCAAAGCGCAGGCGGAGCTGGCTTTTCATGTCGCCTGAGCTGGTCCATCCCATCAGCGATTCGACGACGCGCGGCTCCTCGGGCTCGTAATCGAGCACCCAGTCCTTGGCCTTGGCTTGGCCCGATTGCATCGCGGTCTTCGCCGGCTTGTAGATGCGCGCTGTCATGGTCGTTTCGATCGGATCGGTTGATGGTCGGGGCAGCAGGATTTGAACCTGCGACCCCCTGCTCCCAAAGCAGGTGCGCTACCAGGCTGCGCCATGCCCCGGCCGGGGTCGTGGATCGCATAGCAGCCGTGTCGGGTCAATGCGCGAGTCCGCGTAGCCAAACCATGCAGCCACAACACGGCTTGGCACTTGCGGCGTGATCGCCTGACACAGTAACGCTTGGTCCCGTGAACGATGCACAGGGCAAGATCCCGGCCGGGCAGGCGTTGCCGCGCGCGCTGGCGGCACGCGTGCCCTTCTATTACGGCTGGGTCGTCCTCGCATGCTTGTGCTGCGCCGGCTTCGCGCGGCAGGGGCCGGCGGTGGCGACCTTGTCGATCTTTGTCGAGCCGCTGACGCAAGAGTTCGGCTGGTCGCGCACCGCTCTGTCGGGCGCGGTTTCGCTGGGTGGCCTGTTGGCCGCGCTGGTCTCGCCGCTGATCGGCCCCATGCTCGACCGCCGCGGCTCGCGGCTGGTGCTGTGCCTCGCCGTCCTGGTCAACAGCGCCGCCTTGCTGTTGTTGTCGCTGACCCCGTCCCTGCTCGTCTTCTACCTGCTGTTCTGCATTGCGCGGATGAACTGGGCAGGACCGTTCGATCTCGGCATCTACGGCGCGCTGAACAACTGGTTTCTCGCGCGGCGCACGCTCGCGTCCTCGATCGCCACCTTCGCGCAGGTGCTCGGCCTCGTGGCATTGCCGCTGATCGCGCAGTTCGCCATATCGCATGATGGCTGGCGCGCCGGCTGGGTCGCGCTCGGCATGGTGACCTTGATCGTGGGTTTTGTCCCGGTCTGGCTGTTCCTGGCGCGCCGGCCGGAGGACCTGGGCCTGCAACCCGACAGCGCAGCTCCCGCCGTTCCGCAGCCCGGAGCAACCGCCGCGCCGCCGCCTGCCGAGCCTGCCTTCTCGCGCCGGCAGGCGATGCGCACCTCCGCCTTCTGGCTGCTGATGCTCTATACGGTGACGGTCTATCCAGTGCAGGCCGGGGTCAGCCTGCATCAGGCTGCGCATCTGGTGCAGCGCGGCCTCGACCCGGTCACGGCGGCGCTGATCGTCAGCAGCTTCTCGTTTATGTCGATGCTCGCGACGATCGCCTGCGGATTCCTGCCGCGACGATGGCCGATCCGCTTTCCGCTGGCGCTGACCGGACTTCTGGCCGCCGCCGGCACCTTGCTGATGCCAGGCATCGTTTCGGCAGCCGATGGCTACCTCGCCGCCGGCCTGTTCGGGTTCGGCATCGGCGGCGTGCTGACACTGTTGCCGGTCGCCTGGGCCGATTATTTCGGGCGCGCGAACTACGGTGCGATCCGCGGCATCGCCCTGTCGGTGCAGGTTCTGGCGCAGGCGACCGGTCCCTTGCTGTCCGGTGTTCTGTACGATTGGACCGGCAACTACACGGCTTCGCTGCACTGCTTCGCGGCACTGTCGGTGCTCAGCATCTTGGCCGCGCTTGCGGCACGACAGCCGCGAATCTCCAATTGAAATTTCAATTGCGCGGCTCCCACTCCGCCGGCGCGAACCGCACCACCGCGCCCTCGAAGGGAGGCCGGGCGTTCTGGAACGCGCCGCCTGCATAGAGATTGCCGGCGGCGTCGAACGCCACGGTGTCGACGAACGGCATCGACACCTTCAGCGTGTTGAGGTGCTTGCCGTTGCGGTCGAACAAGTGCACGCGGCCCTCGCCGTATTCGGCGGCCACCAGCAATCCCGGGCGCAAAATCAGACCGTCGGGTCCTGCCTCCGGATAGGAAAAGGTCTTGGTCGCGTCGTGCTGGGCAAAGTCGGCGAACACCCGCGTCGCCGTCACGCGCTGACGGGCATCGAGGGTGAGCGCCAAGATGCGCCGCGCCAGATGCTCCGACACATAGAGCGTGCGCGTCTGCGCATCGAAGGCGACCCCGTTGGCGTATCTGATGCCCGAGACGACTTCCGTCATCACGCCCATGGCGGTGAGGTGATAGACGCGGCCGGTCGCCGGCGCGCGCGCGCTGAAGATGCCGGAGTCGGAGAAATACACCCCGCCCTGCCCGTCGCCCGCCGAGGCATTCGGGTCGCCGATCTTCCTGCCGCCGGGCGCGTCGCGAAAGCGCCGGCCGGCCACGCCCGCGGCCGTCACCTCGACGACGTGCTTGCCGAGATGGCAGTTCACCAGGAAGCCGCTCGGACCGAACGGGCTGATCGCGGTCGGCCCGCAGCCGGGATCACGCCAGAACTCGCGCGTGGTGCCGTTCTCGATGATGCTGATGCGATCGGCGCCCATCTCCGTGAAGTGCATGCGGCCGCCGTGCCAAAGCAGCCCCTCGGGATAGGCGCCCGACGCGACAACGGCCGGCTCGGCCTGCGCGCCGCACGCGACGGCCGCGATCAGCAAGCCGATCAGCCGCGCGGTCATGCCCTCTCGCCGCGCAAGAACTTGGCGCAGAGGATCATGACCAGGCCGCAGAGCGCCGTGATCGCCGCGAACGCCATGGTGAGCGCGCGCGAGCCGAACATCGGCACCAGCGTGAAGGTCGTGACCAGCGTGCCGAGCACGTTTCCGACCGTCGAGACGCCATAGACATAGCCGACCAGCCGCCCGCCGAAGCTCACCGACGTGAGCAGGAGGCGCACCGCGAACGGCGTGAACACGCTTATCAGAGTGAGTGGCAGCAGCAGCAGCGCGGTCGCCGCCAGGATGATGCCGGTCATGCCGTCGCCGACGCTGCGCAGGATCCAGCCGAACAGCGGATCGACCCACAGCGGGATGCTGAACAGATAAAGCCCGGCGACGATCAGCAGCGCGCCGCACAGCCGTGGGCTCATGGTGCGGTCGACCAGCGCGCCGCCGATCAGGTAGCCGAGCATCAGCGCGATCAGCACCGTCGCGATGAGAGACGCCCAGGTGTTGATGCCGCCGCCGAAGTACGGATAGAGGTAGCGGCTCGCCAGCATCTCGAAACCCATCAGCGCGAAGCCGAGGATGATGGCGATGACGAACAGCAGCAAACCGCGCAGCAGGGCGGGCGGCATCAGCGGGGCGCTTCCGTTTGGTCTTTCCACTTTTCGTTGTTCTGCTCGATGGCGCGCATGGTTTCGACCGGCGCAAAGTCGTCAGTCAGAATCTTGCCGGTCGGCCGGCTGAGCACGCGCCGGCCAGCCACAATCGTGCGCAGGTCGTAGCGCAGATTGTAGCGGGACTGCATCGCGGTGGCGCGCGCCACAAGGTCCGATTGCCGCATCGACGGCCCGTCATAGCCGACAGCCACCACGTTGCCGCCGCCGTCATAGAGATCGACCGACGGGAACACGCTGTTGAGCGTCGCGGTCGCGGAATCGAACAGCATGGTCGAAGGTTCGATGTTCTGCACCACCACCCCACCCGGCGCGAGGCGCGACTTCACCAGCGCATAGAACTCCTTGGTGAGGAGATGGAACGGCACGAACGGCCCGCGGTAGGCGTCGATCAGGATGATGTCCCAGCGGTCGTTGTCGCGCATCAGGAACGAGCGGCCGTCGGCCACCACCGCGCGCATGCGCCCGGACTCCTTGAAGCCGAAGTATTTCTTCGCGAGGTCGACGACGTCCTTGTCGATCTCGACCGCGAGGATCGCGCTGTCCGGCAGCGAAGCATTGAGATAGGTGACGGTGCGGCCGCCGCCGAGCCCGATCTCCAGGATGCGCTCGGCCTTGGGCGTGTACGCCAAGCCCACGGTCATCAGTTGGGTGTACGTGACAGTGAGCGCGCCGGGATCCGAGAGCTTCATGCCGCTTTCGGTGTAGTAGCGCTTGTTGTGGCCGAACGTCATGGTGACGCTGTCGGTGTCGCCGAAAATGAAGATGTTGTTGTAGATCGACTCGCGCTTCTCCAGCAGCCCGGACTGCGCCGCGGCCGGCCCGGAAGAAACGATCAGCAGCGCGGAAACTGCCGCGAACAAGGCGGAAGGATTCATCGGAAACTCGCCGGAGGTGGCGTATTTGGCGGGTCAACCAATAGCAAGCCGGGGCGAAAAGACAACGAAGCCGCCGCCTCAGCGGGGGTGGAATATCGGGTGAACCACCTTGTCTCCGGGCCTTATTCCGAGCTTCCGGGCGCTTCCTCCGATCACCTCGAGCACCGCCCGCACCGGAGGTCCGGACACGATGTTCTCCAGCGAATGCGGCTTGGTTTTTTCCGCGATCTTCACGATGGTGCCGTCCGACCGGATGAAAAGCATATCCAGCGAGATGTAGGTGTTCTTCATCCACATCCCGACCGGCCGGTCCCGCTTGAAGTCGAACAGCATGCCGCGGCCTTCGGGCAGCTCGCGGCGGTACATCAGGCCGCGGTCGAGTTCCTCGTCGGTGGCCGCGAGCTCCACGGAAAAATTCCGCACCCCGGCCTTGGTGACGATCTCCAGCGGCTGCAGCTCGGCCGCATGCAGCGGCCGCCCGGTCACGGGACCGAGCAGCATCAAGGCGGTGGCGAAGGCGGCGGTCGTGAAACGCATCGCGCCCCATTAGGGGCGCGACGGCAGGAACTTCAAGAGGGCGCTAGAGTCTGGTTCAGCTACGCTGAATCAGACTCGTCGCTTACTTGCTTGTTTGAGCATGATCTTTTCCGAAAACCGGTTCCCACTTTTCGGGATCATGCGCTTAGTGCGAGGCTGGCCCGTGCGGCCCGGTGTCCGGATGCACCTCGGCCGCCATCAGGCCCTTCGGTCCCGGTCCGAACCGGACCAGAACGGTCTGGCCGGGCCGAAGCTCGGCGATGCCGTAGCGCCGTAGCGTCTCCATATGGACGAAGATGTCCGGCGTGCCCTCCCCGCGCGTCAGGAAGCCGAAGCCGCGCAGCCGGTTGAACCATTTGACCAGGGCCCGCTCCAGCCCGCTGGTCGGCGTGACCGAGACATGGGTGCGAGCCGGCGGCAGCGTCGAAGGATGCAGCGCGGTCGACTCGTCCATCGAGAGGACGCGGAAGGCCTGCAGGCCCTTGGGCCGCTGCAGCACCTCGCAGACCACGCGGGCGCCCTCGTAGGCGGTCTGAAAACCGTCACGGCGCAAGCAGGTCACGTGCAGCAGGATATCCGGCATGCCGTTGTCCGGCAGGATGAAGCCATACCCCTTGGCAACATCGAACCACTTGATGACGCCGGAGAGCTCGATGACGCTGGCAGCTTCATCGCCGGTGACTTCGTCACCTGATACGGGTCCAATCCCTAGACCCTTTGGAATTCCATCCGACGCCATGATGACGTGGTTTTCTTTGCTGGGGGCGCCGCTTGTTGGGCGCTTCGACGAATCTGTTGACCTCCGAGACTTTGCACCGGCGTCCCGGATTTGCGCAACGGAATGGTGGGAGTTGTGAACAACCCTTGGATGTTGACGAATCAGTGCGCGATGAACGTCGCGAGCGCGTCACCGATGTCGTGGTGCACGACCAGATCGGCGACGTCGTCGAACTCCGTCGGGTCGCGGTTGACGATCACGAGGCGCGCACCGTTGCGCTTGGCGACGAGCGGGAAGCCGGCGGCCGGCCAAACCACCAGCGACGACCCGATCGCGATGAAAAGATCGCAAGATTCTGCAAGCTCTTGCGCCCGGCGCATCGGAGCGTCGGGCATCGACTGGCCGAACGACACGGTCGCGGTCTTAATATAGCCGCCGCAGTCACAATCGGGTGCGCAGCCGTTGGCGCGGTCCATCCGCGCCTTCACCCAGGGCAGTTCGTACCGTTTGGCGCAGTCGAGGCAGGTGGCATAGGTGGTGTTGCCGTGCAGCTCGATCACGTCATCGGCGGCAAACCCGGAGTTTTGATGCAGGTTGTCGATATTCTGCGTCACCACCGCCGGAACCTTGCCGGCGCGGTAGAGGCTCGCCAGCGCCCGGTGGCCGCGGCCGGGCTTCGTCCCGCCGAACTGCTCCTCCATGGTGAAACGCCGCCGCCAGCTTTCGTTGCGCATCTCCTGGCTCTCCAGGAAGTCGCCGAACTCGATCGGCCGCATCTTGGTCCAGATGCCCCCCGGAGAGCGGAAGTCGGGGATGCCGCATTCGGTCGAGATGCCGGCCCCGGTGAACGGCACGATGACCCTGGCTTCCTCGACCAGCTCCCGCAGGCGCTCGACGGCGGTATCGAGATCGGGCGCGGCGGTCATAGGGCTGGCTCAAGAAAAATGCTAGGAAGCGGCATGTCGCAATTCAAACAGGCGTGAAATGTCGAAGCAACAGGATCGCGAAGAAACCGAGCGCCTGATCAGAGAGGCGATGGAGCGCAAGGCGATCACCATCAAGCAGGGCGACACCCGGATCGAGGCCACTTGCGGGAAGTGCGGCGCCAAAAATCGCGTCTCGGCTCCGCCCGGCACGGTTCGCGCGCCGTTCAGCTGCAAGGAATGCGGGCACAAGCAGAAGACGCTGTGAGCGCGCAGGCTACCGGCCTGCGTAATGCCCGATCATGACGCCTGCGCGTCAGAGGTAGCCGTAAAGGCAGACCAAGTTTGCAACGCTCGCCAGGAATAACCCGAGCACGATCGAAATAACGTACATGGCACGTTCCTCAGAATCGGCATGAGGAAGAATCGGTTTGAGGAGCTTGAGCGAGAATCGGCCAGGAGTCTCAGACTCTATTTTGCGAGGGATTCACCACTCGTTTACGCGCCGGAGTCCGTCAGCCGATTCCGGGCCGGTCAGATTTCTGCACCAGCTGTAGGGGGCGGTTAGCCAATCGCCAGCTAAGCCATCCCATGGCTTCCTACAAAGATGCCCGACGAAGAAACCTGATCAAGCTGCTCAGCGCACCTGTCGCCGCGCTCATCGTCGCGTTGGCGTACTGGCTTGCCGGCCCGCCGCCCGCAGGCTTCTAAATTCTCCAGCGGAACGCGCGCACCGGCCTGCCCCCGAATGATTTTTCCTGCTATTTCGTGGGCCCAGTTGCCTTAACAAACGGGCTTCTGGTTTCCCGGCGTTCCCAAGGGAGAAGAAAATATGCGTTTCCTGCACACCATGCTGCGCGTGCGCGACCTCGACAAGGCGATGGCGTTCTACCAGGGCCTGCTCGGCCTCGAGGAGGTCCGCCGCCGGGTCGACGACAAGAACCGCTACACCCTGGTGTTCCTGGCGGCGCCCGAGGATGCGCCGGCCGCCAAGGACATGCTCAAGGCCGGCAAGCGGGACGGCTCGGTGATCGAGCTCACCTACAACTGGGACACCGAGGACTACGGCGAAGCGCGCTACTTCGGCCACCTCGCCTACGAGGTCGAGGACATCTACGCGGTCTGCGACAGGATGATGAAGGCCGGCGTCACCATCAACCGGCCGCCGCGCGACGGCAACATGGCGTTCGTGCGCTCGCCCGACAAGCATTCGATCGAGCTGCTGCAGCGGGGCAAGCCGCTGCCGCCCCAGGAACCCTGGGCCTCGATGCCGAACACCGGGAAGTGGTAACGCCACCCCGAACTTGCTCGGCGTCTTCCCCGCGAAAGCGGAGACCCGGCATATGAAGTCCTCGCTGTAGAGTGGTGACGACTGGATGCCCGCTTTCGCGGGCATGACACCGCGTGTGCTGATTGTTCGGTGGCAGTTCCGTTTCGATTTTGGCAGACGGGCCAAAGCCCCCCATTGCCCCTTCGCGCCTACGTCCAGGGCGAAGGTGCCGGGGGGAGATGCTTTGGTAACAAGGAACCTCGGTTCCTTCGGTTTTCGTCTCGTAACGCCAGCAATTCTTGAATCAAAGAATTCTCGCGGGACATCAACGCGCCTTCTCGAACTTCCAGCGCTGCAACGAGCTTAGATTTTTCAGCTAATGCTGCTCTCAATTGGATGTTCACCGCGTTGTGGCGTCCGACTTGCGTCGCTTGAACTGCAATTCGCTCGACCAAGTCTTCCGTCTTGATCTCCAATTTCCTGACCGCGACAGCGAACATCGCCCGCACGGTGTCTTTCCCGGCCAACGCTTCGGTCAGCGAATGTGGCATCGCCAACATGACTCGACGTGTGGTCAAACGCACGGCGCGATTGAGGGCAAAGGGAAATATAGCGATCGCGATGAGGGTGGCGAGAAGGAAGCCGATCCCGAAATACATCAACGACTCGATCGCAAACTGCGCGCTGATCCCAAGTGATTCCAAGCTGGTTGAACCGTGTCTCGCGATAGGCCGCAGCGTTGATCCTCATGAACCTTAACGTGCCGAGCAAGCGAGGTTAGGGATTAACCTTAATAGCCGGCAGTTCCGCGCCCGTCGCATGCGGTGATAGCGGACATAGAACCGGCGATGTTCGCTCGCCCCCGCGCTCGATCCGCCGCACCTTGCGCTCGTAGCGCGGCCAATGACGCATGCCGCTGCGCCTCCCGGCGCTCCATTCGGCATCCGATATGAGGGACGCCGGCCCCGCTCTGTCATCAAACGCCGCTTAAGACGACGCCCTCGAACGAACGTGGCGCGATCGATATGGGACCACTTTCCAGGGCCGGGATAAGTTTTTTTCAGGCCCGATACGTGCGTCTGCGAGCAGTTCCGGCTCGCTTGCCCGCCCCGGCGAAGCGCCTTATAGGTGCGCCGCCGGGCGCCGACGTCCCCATCGTCTAGCGGTCAGGACATCACCCTTTCACGGTGAAGACCGGGGTTCGATTCCCCGTGGGGACGCCAATGAAATTGGGGTTTTTCAGTTGGCTGTCTGTTGCGGGTCCAATAAGGGTCCAATAAACGGGCGGGCAATCGGGCCACCACTTGGGCGCAGGCCCTTTCCTAACGCCGCACCCGCGTTGCTTCACGCTTCCGACCTTTCGATCAGCGGATAGGGCACAAACAAAACCGCCCGGTGGTGGTCGCATGAAAGCGGCTTTTTGTGACCTGCGTCACAGCCAGACTTTACAGAACGGTAGATGATGGCCACAGCAACGAGGAGGCCACTATGTTCTCCATCACTCAGTCCAACACGCAGGTGTATTCGGTGTTTGGGTCATTCGTGGTCGAGCAACATGAGACCGAACATGTTCAACGGCACATTGATCGGCTCCCGCGCGCGGATGTGGTTTACGGAAGTGGCCACCCGTTGGCCGGACGGCCGCTGACTGATGAAACTCAGGATTTGGCCCGGGCCGCCTGAATGTCAGACAAAGCTCAGCTTAGGCGGTATCCGGTGGCGCGGCTGTTCACTTGGGGGGCTTCATCTCATGGACGCCATACAAAACCGCCGACGACAACGCTTGATTGACTGGATGACGTGTCTGGTGGCAGCAAGTGTTCTGATTGCCGTTAGTCTCGCTATTTCTTGGCATCTTAAACTTTAGACTTGCGCCATCCCGCGCGGCACGCAGCTCTAGCCGATGTTCACTCGTGCGCTAC
>JBEVIJ010000039.1:0-10949 GCA_040510745.1 Xanthobacteraceae bacterium | reverse complement strand
CTCTGATCCCTTCGATCGCGCAGAACATCAAACAGGGCACGCTCGACGGATTCGATCAGGGGCAGGGCGTGGTGATCGGACGGCGCCTCGCCGACCAGCTAACGCTGCGCGCCGGCGACTCCGTGACAATGGTCGCGCCACGCGGCGCCGTGACGCCGATGGGGACCACGCCGCGGATCAAGCCCTACAAGATCGCTGCGGTATTCGAGATCGGCATGTCGGAATACGACGCCGCCTTCGTCTTCATGCCGCTGACCGAAGCGCAGGCCTACTTCAACCGCTCCAACGACGTCACCGCGATCGAGATCTACACCGCCAACCCCGACCAGATCGTGCGCTACCGGCAACTCGTGACCGATGCCGCGAAACGGCCGATCTTCATGATCGACTGGCGGCAGCGCAACGCCACGTTCTTCAGCGCGCTGCAGGTCGAGCGCAACGTGATGTTTCTCATCCTCACGCTGATCATCCTTGTGGCGGCGTTCAACATCGCATCGAGCCTGATCATGCTGGTGAAAGATAAGGGCCGAGACATCGGCATCCTTCGCACCATGGGCGCGACGCAAGGCGCGATCATGCGGGTGTTCCTGATCACCGGCGCGGCAATCGGCGTGGTCGGCGCCATGATGGGCTTCGCGGTGGGCCTCGTGGTGTGCCTGAATATCGAATCGATCCGGCAATTTCTGTCGTGGCTCACCAACACCAATCTGTTCCCGCCTGAGCTCTATTTTCTCTCTCAGTTGCCAGCCGAGGTCGACGCGGGCGAAACCACGGCTGTGGTGGTGATGGCTTTGGCGCTGTCGCTGCTCGCCACGCTTTATCCGTCCTGGCGCGCAGCCCGGCTCGATCCCGTCGAAGCGCTGCGGTACGAGTGATGGCCGAGCGGCAAGACAATCCGGTCGTGTTCCTGCACGCGGTCGAGCGGCGGTATCATCAGGGCGATGCCGTGCTGGAGGTGCTCAACGGCGCCGAGCTCGCGGTTTGGCCGGGCCAATCGGTCGCGCTGGTTGCGCCGTCAGGGGCAGGCAAATCGACGCTTCTCCATATTGCCGGACTGCTTGAGCATCCCGATGCGGGCGAGGTGTATTTCGACGGCAAGGCCACATCGAGGCTGAGCGACGCAGAGCGCACCGGGATCCGCCGCACCGCGGTTGGTTTCGTCTATCAGGCGCACTACCTGCTGCCGGAGTTTTCAGCGCTCGAAAACGTGGTGATGCCGCAGATGATACGGGGTCTCGGCCGCGGCGAGGCGAAGCGGCGGGCCACCGAACTCCTGAGCTATCTCGGTCTCAAGGAGCGGCTGACGCACCGGCCGGCGCAGCTTTCCGGTGGCGAACAGCAGCGCGTCGCGATTGCACGCGCCGTGGCGAACGCGCCGCGGCTGCTGCTTGCCGACGAGCCGACCGGAAACCTCGACCCGCGCACCTCGGATCACGTGTTCGATGCGTTGTCGCAGTTGACCCGCGCGTCGGGCCTCACCGTCGTGCTTGCGACGCACAACATGGAGCTCGCCGCGCGCATGGATCGCCGTGTGGCGATCCGCGAGGGCCTGGTGGTCGAACTGCCGTAGCCGGACCTACGCCTTCATACAGACCGCGACGAGGCGTGCGGAGCCGACCGGGCAGGAAATCTGCCAGGCCCCGCCGGCCTGACCCGCGGCAATCGTTGCTGCGGTGGTTGGGCCAGTGCGCACGCACATCGCAGACGCCACGACTTCGCCGGCGGCGCACGAATTGTTACAGCCGCCGATGCAGCTTTCGACCTGAACGACACGGGCGTTGTTCGGGGCGGCCGAGCCGGCTAGACCGGAGGGACCCTGCGGGCCTGCGGGACCCACAGGGCCGGCAACGCCGGTCGGCCCGGCAGGCCCCCCGGTCGCGCCGGGCGTGCCCTGCTCGCCGCGATCGCCTTTCTTGCCCTCGAAGCAGCCTGCAAGAGTGAAAGCGATGAGACCCGCTAAAATGGCGCCCGACAGCCGCATGGTTTCTCCCCCGTATTGAATGCTGAAAACGCACCCGCTTCGCCCGTCCAGTCTGGTCGCCAGTCTCCAAGTCAATGCGCCATTCCGGCCGGGCCGGTGCGTCAGATTGCGGATTTCCGGCATCCACAAAAAAGCGCTTGACCAAGAACAAAAAGGGAACTATGTTCTTTGTTCGTTCAGGGAGGAAATCATGTTTCGCGCCGTTGTAGAGGAAGCCGCTGCACTGACTTCAATCGCGCTGTTTGTCGGAATGATCGCAGTGTGGATGCAAGTCTTGGCCGCTCTGTGAGTGCCGTATCTGCGTAATTGTAAGCGTGGGTTTTAGCGTCTGCGTTCCAGTCCCCAGGTATCCGCCGGTACCGCCGTTCGTCATACCCATCTGCCTCGGGTATCCGTGTCTTTCCCCATCCCCGATCAAGACGCGGATGGCATGGGAATTCGGGCTTGTCCCGCTCCCTTGCCATGACGGCGGAACCGTCCCGGAAAGCTGGGTATATCGTAAGAAGGTTTCGCGCCAACGACGCCGTCGCGGCGACAACGATTTAGTGTCGGTGACGGAATCGCGTAAGGCATCCGCCCCGCGTCAAACCCCGAGGCTCCTGCGTGGCGACCGATCCAGGTTTCGTGCATCTGCACGTGCATTCCGCCTATTCGCTGCTGGAAGGCGCGCTGACCATCGGCAAGCTCGCCGAGTTGGCCAAGGCCGACAAGCAGCCGGCGCTGGCGCTCACCGACACCGACAACATGTTCGGCGTGCTGGAGTTCTCGGAAAAGTTGGCTTCATCCGGCATCCAGCCGATCATCGGCTGCGCGCTCGCCGTCGATTTCGCCGACGAGACGCGCGACCCGCGGCTCAACGGCCGTGTCCGGATCCTGCCGCGCATCGTGCTGATCGCGCAGCGCGAGACCGGCTATCGCAGCCTGATGCGGCTTTGCTCCCGCGCTTTCCTTGAAACGCCGGCCAACGAAAAGCCGCATCTGCGCCTCGACTGGCTCAAGGACGCTGGCGATGGCCTGATTGCGCTCACCGGCGGTCCGTCCGGTCCGATCGATACCGCGATTGCCACCGGGCAGGGCGAGCTCGCCGCGGCGCGCTGCAAGACTCTCGCAAGCATCTATGGCGACCGGCTCTATATCGAATTGCAGCGGCACGGCACCGCTGCCGAGCGCTCCGTCGAGCCGGCGCTGGTCGGGCTCGCCTATGCCGGCGGCATCCCGCTCGTTGCCGCCAACGAGCCGTTCTTCGCCAAGCGCGATGATTACGACGCGCATGATGCGCTGATCTGCATTGCCGAAGGCCGGCTGGTCGCCGAAACCGACCGCCGCCAGCTTACGGCTGAGCACTATTTCAAGAGCCGCGCGGAGATGGCGGCGCTGTTTGCCGACCTGCCGGAGGCGCTCGTGTCGACCGTCGAGATCGCGCAGCGTTGTGCGTTCCGGCCGCGCACCAACGATCCGATCTTGCCGCGCTTCTCGGTCGGCGACCGCACCGTCGATGAGGGCGCCGAACTCAGAAAACGCGCGGAGGCGGGGCTCGCCCGCCGCGTCGAGCTTCACGGGCTCGCTCCCGGCCTCACCATCGAGGAATACCGCGAACGGCTCGCCTTCGAGATCAAGGTCATCGAGGGGATGAAGTATCCCGGTTACTTCCTCATCGTGTCGGATTTCATCCAATGGGCGAAGGAGCAGGGCATTCCCGTGGGCCCGGGCCGCGGTTCGGGCGCCGGCTCGCTGGTTGCGTATGCGCTGACCATCACAGACCTCGATCCGCTGCGGTTCGGTCTGCTGTTCGAGCGCTTTCTCAACCCAGAGCGTGTGTCGATGCCGGACTTCGATATCGACTTCTGCCAGGAACGCCGCGACGAGGTGATCGACTACGTGCAGAAGCGCTACGGCCGCGAGCAGGTCGCGCAGATCATCACCTTCGGCACGCTGCAGGCGAGGGGCGTGCTGCGGGACGTCGGCCGCGTGCTCGAAATGCCGTACGGGCATGTCGACAAGCTGTGCAAGCTGGTGCCGCAGAACCCGGCGGCGCCCGTCACGCTCGCCAAGGCGATCGAAGGCGAGCCGCGCTTGCAGGCCGAGCGCGACAGCGATCCGCGCGTCAAGCGCGCGTTCGATATTTCGCTCAAGCTCGAGGGACTCTACCGCCACGCCTCGACGCACGCCGCCGGCATCGTGATCGGCGACCGTCCGCTCGCGGAGCTGGTGCCGATGTATCGCGATCCGAAGTCCGACATGCCGGTCACCCAGTTCAGTATGAAGTGGGCGGAAGCGGCGGGACTGGTGAAATTCGACTTCCTCGGCCTCAAGACGCTCACGGTGCTGGACACCGCCGTCAAGCTGCTCAAGCAGCGCAATATCGATCTCGACCTGGCCGCGATGCCGCTCGACGACAAGAAAACCTACGATCAGCTGTCCCGCGCCGAAGCGGTCGGCATCTTCCAACTGGAAAGTCAGGGCATGCGCCGCGCGCTGCTCGACATGCGGCCGGACCGCTTCGAGGACATCATCGCGCTGGTCGCGCTCTACCGGCCCGGCCCGATGGCGAACATCCCGACCTATTGCGAACGCAAGCACGGCCGCGAGAAGCCGGAGTACATCCATCCCAAGCTCGAACCGGTCCTGCGCGAGACGTTCGGCGTCATCGTCTATCAGGAGCAGGTGATGCAGGCGGCGCAGCTCCTCGCCGGCTACACGCTGGGGCAAGCCGACATGCTGCGCCGCGCGATGGGCAAGAAGATCCGCTCGGAGATGCAGGCGCAGCGAAAAGGATTCGTCAAAGGCGCTACCGAACGAGGCATCGACCGCAGCCAGGCCGACGCGATCTTCGATCTGCTGGAGCGCTTCGCCGAATATGGCTTCAACAAGAGCCACGCCGCCGCCTATGCGCTGGTCGCCTATCAGACCGCATACCTAAAGGCGAATTATCCGGTCGAATTCCTCGCCGCATCGATGGCACTGGAAATGAACAACACCGACAAGCTGTCGGAGTTTCGCGCCGAGGCCGACCGGCTCGGCATCAAGCTGGAGCCGCCATGCGTCAATCGCTCCGGTGTTGCCTTCGATGTCGACGGCAACACCATTCACTACGCGCTGGCTGCGCTCAAAGGCGTCGGTGCCCAAGCGGTTCACTCGATCGTCGAGGCCAGGGCCACCAAGCCTTTCACCGACCTCGCCGACTTCGCGCGGCGTATCAACCCCCGGGCGGTGAACAAGCGCGTCCTGGAAAGCCTCGCCGCCTCCGGCGCGTTCGACCAGCTTGAACCCAATCGCGCACGCGCGTTTGCTGCGATCGATACGCTGCTGGCGACCGCGCAACGCAGCCATGAGGCCGTATCGGTCGGCCAGAACGAGCTGTTCGGCGGGGCGGCGGGCGGCGAGAAGATCATGCTGCCCGCGGCCGAGCCGTGGCTTCCGGCCGACCGGCTGCGCCGCGAATACGATGCCATCGGGTTCTTCCTGTCCGGCCATCCGCTCGACGACTATGCCGCGCTGCTCAAGGGCATGAGGGTGCAGTCCTGGGCCGAGTTCTCGCGCGCGGTGAAATCGGGCGTCAGCGCGGGGCGTGTCGCTGCGACCGTTGTGTCGCGCGTCGAGCGGCGTACCAAGACCGGCAACAAGATGGGCATCATCGGTCTGTCGGACCCGTCCGGCCATTACGAGGCGGTGCTATTTGCCGAAGGGCTGCAGCAATACCGTGACCTCCTGGAGCCCGGCTCGCCGGTGCTGCTCGGCCTCACCGCCGAGGCGCAGGGCGACGAAATCCGCGCCCGCATCCAGTCCGCCGAGCCGCTCGACGCCGCCGCCGCGCGGTTGCAAAAGGGCCTCAAGGTGTTCCTGCGCGACCAGGGCCCGCTTGAGCCGGTGGCAAAGCGCCTCGAGGGCAAGGGCGACGGCGAGATCAGCATGGTGCTGCTGCTCGACGGCGGCAACGAGGTCGAGGTGAAGCTGCCCGGCCGATTCAAAATCTCGCCGCAGATCGCCGGCGCCATCAAGGCCGTGCCCGGCGTGATCGAAGTCCAGATGATGTGAAAGATCAGCCCCGCGCCGCGGGCGGTTGACCGCGCACCGGGGCGGGGCCGATAGTGGACGACGTTTTCCGACAAGGGAGAGTTCCCCATGGCCAACAAATTGCGCCACATCGCCATCTCGGTTCGCGACCCGGAGAAGGCCGCCAAGTTCTTCGAAGATGCTTTCGGCATGACACGCGCCGGCAACGCGCAACGCGGCGTGTACATGACGGACGGCATCTTCAACGTCGCGCTGCTCAACTTCGGCGACGAGAAGATCGACGGCTTCGAGGACCGGCCCGGCGTGCAGGGCCTCATCCACTTCGGCATGTGGGTCGACAGCGTCGAGGAAGTCGACCAGAAAATCCGCGCCGCGGGCGGCAAGCATGTCACCGGCCGCAAGGAAACCGGCCCGAACGTCTACTACGAGGTGAAGTACGCGACGCCCGAAGGCTTCATCTTCGACGTCACCGAGAGCGGCTGGAAGGGCGCGGTGAAGGACGTGGTGCCGGCCAAGACCCAGGACGCGGCCTGAGCGCTAGCTGGGCAGTACTTCTGCATGATGTCATCGAAGCGTAACGCGCGTGTTGTCGTTGTCGGCGCGGGGCCGGTGGGTATGGTGTGCGCTCTGGCGCTCAACCGAGCCGGCATTCCCGTCACTGTGTTCGAGACCGAGCCTGCACCGGTCAAGGATCAGCGCGCCGCGACCATCCACCCGCCGAGCCTCGAAATGCTCGACGAACTCGGCGTGTTTGAGAAAATCCTGCCGCTCGGCCTCAGGTCCAGCACCTATCGTTTCCACGATCGGCCAAGCGACTCGGTGGTCGCAGAGTTCGATCTCGATCTCCTGAAGGACGAGATCAAGTTTCCGTTCGTGCTGCAGTATGAACAATACAAGCTCACGGCGTCGATTGCCGCCGAGTACGCCAACGCCGGCGATTTCGACGTGCGGTTTTCGCACAACGTCACCGGGCTGATGCAGACCGCGGACGGCGTCGACGTCGAGGTCACGTCGCCGAGCGGCGTCGAGACGTTGCGCGCCGACTACGTGATCGGCTGCGACGGCGGGCGCAGCACCGTGCGCAAGCTCGCCGACATCGAGTTCGAGGGATTCACCTATCCGGAAAAGTTCATCAAGATCGCGACCACCTTCAAATTCGAAACGGTCAATCCCAACCTGTGCTTCCGCAATTATTTCTCCGACCCTCGCGAGTGGTGCAACCTGTTCAAGGTGCGCGGCGAAAACCCGGACGGGTTGTGGCGCGCGATTTTCCCGATCCCCGACGACGAGGACGAGAACACGGCGCTCTCGCCGGAGCGGCTCGAATCGCGGCTGCAGAAATTCTTCCCAAAATCCGGTCGCTACGACATCGAGTACGTTAACCTCTACGGCGTGCACCAGCGCGTCGCCGCGACGTTCCGCAAGGGCCGCATCCTGCTCGCGGGCGACAGCGCCCACGTCAACAACCCGATCGGCGGCATGGGCATGAACGGCGGCATGCATGACGGCATCAATCTGGCCGACAAACTCGCCAAGGTGATTCATGGCGAGGCCGCAGAGGATTTGCTCGACCTCTACAGCCGCCAGCGCCGCCATGCCGCGGTGAAATACGTGCAGGCCCAGACCATCGCCAACAAGCGGCTGATGGAAGAGCGCGACCCGGCGGTGCGCCAAGCCAATTTCGAGGAATTGCGCCGCACCGCGGACAACAAGGACACCGCGCGGGCCTATATGCGCCGCGCCGCGCTGTTCGACAGCCTGCGCGACGCCGCCGCGGTGACCTGAACGGCGACACAGGCCCACTTGCACGGCCACCGCCGCGGGGCCACATCCGGCAAGCCGTGACCCTGATCTCCCAGATCGTCGAACAGGCCCGTCTCGCCGCCCGTGCGTTGGCCGAGTTCGGGGGAGGCCTGTTCAATCCGACGGTGCGGCTCGGCATCACTGGGCTGTCGCGTGCCGGCAAGACGGTGTTCATCACCGCGCTGGTGCATGGGCTGATGCGGGGCGGACGTTTTCCGGTGTTCGAGCCGCTGGCGAGCGGGCGCATCGCCGCCGTGCGGCTTGCGCCGCAGCCGCACGATGCAGTGCCTCGCTTCGACTACGAGAACCACGCTCGCACGCTGGTGGACGAACGGCGCTGGCCGGAGTCGACGCGCCAGATCAGCGAGCTTCGCCTGCTGATCGACTATCAGTCGCAAAACGGCGCGTTGCGCACGCTCACACTCGATATCGTCGACTATCCCGGCGAATGGCTGCTCGACCTGCCGCTGCTCGGCAAGAGTTACGAGCAGTGGTCGGCGGAATGCATCGCGCAGGGCCGGCACGGCGCGCGGTCGGGTCTGGCGGGCTCCTGGCTGGCGCATCTCGTGACGATCGATCCGCTTGCACCGGCGGATGAAGGCGTCGCCATCGAAGCGGCGCGTCTGTTCACAGCCTATCTGCAGGCCTGCCGCGACGAACGTTACGCCATGAGCCTGCTGCCGCCCGGCCGTGTCCTGATGCCGGGCGATCTGGCGGGATCGCCGGCATTGACCTTTGCGCCGCTTGAATTGCCGGAAGGCGCCGAGCCGCCGCACGGCTCGCTGTCGGCCATGATGCGGCGGCGCTACGATTCTTATCGCGAGGTCGTCGTGCAGCCATTCTTCCGTGAGCACTTCGCACGATTGGACCGGCAGATCGTCCTGGTCGACACGCTCGCCGCGCTCAACGCCGGACCGGATGCGGTGCGCGACCTGCAGGGCGCGCTGGTGTCGATCCTGGACTGCTTCCGGATCGGGCGCGGCGGCATGTTCAGCGCATTGTTCCGGCCGCGCGCCAGCAAAATCCTGTTCGCGGCAACCAAGGCCGATCACCTGCACCATTCCGCGCATGACCGGCTCGAGGCGATCCTGGCTCAGATGGTCGCGGGCGCAATCGCGCAGGCCGGCTTCGAAGGCGCTGAGGTTGACGTCATCGCACTCGCAGCGGTGCGCGCGACCCGCGAGGGCCACGTGCGCGGGGAGGGCGGCACTTTGCCGTCGATCATCGGCTTTCCTGCGCCGGACGAGACTGCGGGCGGCGAGACGTTCGATGGCCGCAGTGAGGTCGCCGTGTTTCCGGGCGACTTGCCTGCGGACGCAGGGGCATTGTTCGAACCAGGCTCCCATGCCTTTCGCGGATTGACCGCCGGCTGCGGCCATGACACCGACTTCCGCTTTGTGCGCTTCCGCCCGCCGCAGCTTGAACAGATATCCGAGGGGCTTCCCGCCTTGCCCCACATTCGCCTCGACCGCGCGATGCAATTCCTGTTCGGAGACCGATTGCAATGACCGAGTCGTTCCGCCGGCCGGCAGCATTTCAAGTCGACGATCCTCGCGTTGTCGTCGCGGAGCAGCAGCTTGTGCTATCCGAGAGCTCCGAGCAGGCATTGGTCGCAACCGACAGCCGGATCGCCGACGCGATCGCCAATCGCTCACGGCACTGGCGCTGGGGGACGCTGTTCTGGTCGGCCTGCTCGGGCCTTGTGCTGCTGGCGCTCGGCATCGCGGTCACGAACTTCGTCGAGGAATTGTTCGCGCGCACGCCGGCGCTCGGCGTCGTTGGGCTCGGGCTCGCCGCCTTGGCGGGGCTTGCGTTGCTTGCGCTGATTGTCCGCGAAATATTCGGGCTGATCCGACTCGGGACCATCGATTCGCTGCGTCATCGCGCCTTGACGACGATCGGGAACGACGACCGCGACGAAGGACGCGCCGTCGTCACCGATTTGTTGTCGTTGACCCGCCGGATGCCGCAATTGGCTCGCGCACGTCACCGCCTTGAAACGCATCTCACCGACATCATCGACGGCCGCGACCGGGTCCAGCTCGCCGAGCGCGAATTGATGGAGCCGCTCGACACCGAGGCGCGGCGGCTGGTGCTGTCGGCGGCGAAGCGCGTCTCGCTTGTCACAGCCGTCAGCCCGCGCGCTGCGATTGACATGCTGTTCGTGCTGATCAACGCGTTGGCATTGATCCGGAAACTTTCGGTGCTTTATGGCGGCCGGCCCGGCACCATCGGCGTGCTGCGGCTGTTCCGGCAGGTGATCTCGCACCTCGCCATGACGGGCGGCGTCGCGGTCACCGACAGCCTGCTCCAGCAGATCATTGGCCACGGGGTCGCCGCGCGGCTGTCGGCCCGCCTTGGCGAGGGGATGCTCAACGGCATCCTGACCGCGCGGCTCGGCATCCTGACGATCGACGTGACCCGCCCGTTGCCGTTCGCCGCACTGCCGCGGCCTGCCCTGAACGATCTCGTGGGCATCCTGCTGCGCCCGGAAGGCCGGGAAGCTGGGGATTTGGGACGCTCCGAGCCCGGCAAGCCGGAAAAATAGGCCGAATCCGCCGTTTTTCTTGCTTCGGTCCCGCACCGTCGCTATATGCACGCCATCTCACACGCGGACCTTGGCCTTGAGGCCGTCCGGTGGCGCTCCCGTCAGGGAGAAGCTCACGGGCCCGCGGCGGACCAACCGGAGAATGACAATGGCGCTGCCCGACTACAGCATGCGTCAGCTTTTGGAAGCTGGCGTGCACTTTGGCCATCAGGCCCACCGCTGGAACCCGAAGATGGGCGAATACATCTTCGGCACCCGCAACAACATCCACATCATAGACCTCGCGCAGAGCGTTCCGATGCTGCACAAGGCGCTGGGGGCCGTGAGCGACACGGTCGCCAAGGGCGGACGCATCCTGTTCGTCGGCACCAAGCGCCAGGCGCAGGACTCGATCGCGGAAGCCGCCAAGAAATGCGCGCAATACTACGTCAACTCGCGCTGGCTCGGCGGCACTCTGACCAACTGGAAGACCATTTCCGGCTCGATCTCGCGACTGCGCAAGCTTGAGGAGCTGCTCGCCTCCAACGAGGCCGGCGGCTACACCAAGAAAGAGCGCCTCGACCTGCAGCGCGAACGCGACAAGCTCGACCGTTCGCTCGGTGG
>JBEVIJ010000038.1:0-7468 GCA_040510745.1 Xanthobacteraceae bacterium | reverse complement strand
TCCCACAAGCCTTCGCGCACCACGGCGTCGAGGCTCTGCCGGTTGTAGTCGATGATCCACCAGCAATTCCGCAGGCCCTGCTTCCAGCCTTCCAGCAGCGCCTCGAAGATATTGCCCTCGTCGAGCTCGGCGTCGCCAACCAGCGAGATCATGCGTCCTTCAGGACGATCCGTTCCCCAGCCGTGCGCGCGCACGTAATCCTGCGTCAGCGAGGAGAACAGCGTCTGCGCGACGCCGAGGCCGACTGAGCCGGTGGAGAAATCGACGTCGTCGGTGTCCTTGGTGCGCGAGGGATAGGACTGCGCGCCCTTGTAGCCGCGGAAGTTCTCGAGCTTTTCGCGCGTCTGCTTGCCGAGCAGGTACTGGATGGCGTGGAAGTTCGGCGAGGCGTGCGGCTTCACCGCGACGCGGTCCTGCGGCCGCAGCACGTTGAAATAGAGTGCCGTCATGATGGCGGCGAGCGAAGCGGACGACGCCTGATGGCCGCCGACCTTGATGCCGTCCTCGCTCTCGCGCAGGTGGTTGGCGTTGTGGATGGTCCAGCTCGCCAGCCAGAGAACCTTGCGTTCGAGTTCGCTCAGGATGGCGAGGTCGGCGGGGGAAATGGGTTGCTGGCTCATGGCAGGCCTCGATTCCACGCCATTAACGCGCAAACCGCAGGGCATTGGCTGCCAATTCACACCAGTATTTCTATTTGATCTGGTGTATTCTGCCAATATCTGATGAATTTGGGGTGATTTATGCCAAAAATGGACCTGGACGCGACCGACCGAAAAATCCTGGTGCTGCTCCAGGCCGACGGCCGCATGAGCCTTGCTGAGCTTGCCGAGAAAGTCGGGCTGTCGCCGTCACCATGCCTTCGCCGGGTGCGGATGCTCGAGGACGGCGTGATCTCGCGCTACGTCGCGGTGCTCGACCAGCGCGCCGTGGGGCTGCCCGTCAGCGTGTTCGTCTCCATCAAGCTGGAGAAGCAGCGCCAGGAATCGCTCGACCGTTTCGCCAAGGCGATCGAGCGCTGGCCCGAGGTGCTGGAGTGCTACCTGATGACCGGCTCGCGCGACTACTGGATGCGCGTGGTGGTGCCGGACCTCGACGCCTATGAGCGCTTCGTGAAGCAAAAGCTCACGCGAGTGGAAGGCATCGCGTCAATTGAATCAAGTTTTGCGTTGGAGCAGGTGAAATACACCAACGTGCTGCCGGTGGCGTGAGCGCCCTTAGCCGTGTTTCTCGATTTTGGCGATCACGTCGAGGTTTCCCGTCCAGTGGTGCGCCGAGCGCGACCAGATCTGCAGCTTCGGCGTTAGTGCACCGCGCTGGCGCAGCGTGCCGACGCGGATGCCATAGAACGGCGGACGATTGCCGGTGTGGGCGCCGTAGATCGGGCTTCCGCAATCGCCACAGAAAGCCATGACCAGCTTGTTGCCGCTGTCGGCCTGCTTGAGATACCGCTTGGGCTCTCCCGATAGGAGCTTGAAGGCGTTTTCCGGGACGCGAACAACCGTGCGGAAAGCAGAGCCGGACAGCGACTGGCAATCGGTGCAGTGGCAGATCAGAACCTTTTCGGGATCGACTTCCGCCTCGTAGGTGATGCGGCCACAGTGGCAGCCTCCGTCCACTTTCATCGCGCGGCTCCCTTGCGGTCCGGGTTCCCTTTTTTCGACATTAGCTGATGACGGGACGGCGCGACTATGCCGAAATAGCGCTGAGAGGATTCAGCCATGAACGATGCAAGCGGCGTGAAGCAGACGTTCCGTCTCGAAGAAGCGACCATCGACGACCTGCACCGCGCGATCCAGGCTGGCGAGACGACCGTGGTCGATGTGGTGAAGCGCTATATCGAGCGGGTGCGCGCCTTCAACGGCGTCGCCAGCATGCTGGTGACAAAGGACGGCGCGGCCGTGGCGGAGGCGAAAGGGACGCCGCGCGCGGGCGCGCCGCTCAAGTTCCCGACGCAGACGGTGAAGGCGTCCATCATCCTGCCCGATCTCGACAAATACAAAGGCCCGCCGATCGAATACGGGCGGATGGAGCCAACTGCCTCCGATCCGAGCGTGCAGCAGCAGTTCGGCATGATCGTCGGGATTGCCAACGCCGGGCAGGTCAACGCCATCGGGACGCTCAACATCCGCGGCGAGCGCTCCGTCACCTGCGAGGGCGAGTTCGACAAGCATCCATCGCTTGGGGGCCTGCCGCCCGGCGCGCCGCCGGTCTGCGAATACTTCCGCCAGCAGCCGGACGCACTGGAGCGCGCCGCCGAGCTCGACGCGCAATACGGCCGCAACCCCGATCTCAAAAAAATGCCGATGTACGGCGTGGTGTTTTCGTTCAAGGACCCGTTCGACACCAAGGACATGCGCTCGACCGGTGGCGGCGACGCCCGCTACGATATGGACTTTCCCGCGCGCGACCACGTTCTGGTCGAGCAGCTTCGCAACAAGGGCGCGATCATCTTCGCCAAGGCGGTGAACACCGAATACAACGGCCGCGCCGGCGATCCCGGCGGCCGCAATCAGCCGGACAAGGTGCTGCCCTCGACGCTCGGCTATCAGCGCAGCACCTGGGCGGGCAATCCGTCGAACCCCTACGACACCACGCGCTCGGCCTCGCTGGGCTCGAGCTCCGGCTCGGCGCTGTCGGTCAGCGTCAACATGGTGATGGCGAGCCTCGGTGAGGAGACGCGCGCGTCGTGCCGCGGCCCGTCGAACCACAATGCGGTGGCGCTGATCCTGCCGCACAAGTCGATGATCGGCTTCGACGGCGGGGCGATCGGCGCCGACATCTATTGCGACCGCACCGGCATCCATGCGCGCCAGATCAAGGACTGCGCGAAAATCCTTGACGCACTTGAGGACGATGACGCGGGCTACTACGACCCGCGCGACGTGTTCTCGACGGTGCCGCGTTCGTCGGTGTTGAGCTCGTCCTATGAGATGCACGCCAAAATGCCTTGCGTGCCGAACGCGCTCGGCGGCGTGCGGCTCGGCGTCATTCGCGAGTCGATGGTCTATCCGAAGGGCAGCAAGACCGAGCAGGCGATCGTCGATGCGGCGAAGAAGGAAATCAAAGAGGTGCTCGGCAGCCGGCTCGGTGCGACGCTGGTGGAATCGTCCGATCCTCTTTGGCCGCGCGATCCGGACGTGGAGCAGATGAAGGTCGATTATCGCGTCGCGCTGGCGCGGCTGGTGCCGGTTTTCATGCCGGACCTGCTGTTCCGGCTGCGGCGCGATGGCGCCCCCTTGTTCAAGGAATTCGCCGACGCGATCACGCCAACCGAGTTCCTGCCGGGCAAGGTGTTCGGTTCGGGAAAGATGTCGCCGATCGACTATTGCATCGCACTGGCGGAGGGCCGCATCGAGCCTCCGGTCAATCTCGACCTCGGCACCATCCAGAATCAGGAATTGTCGAACACGTTCCGCTTCCACATCTCGCAGTATCTGATGCGGCGCGCCGAGGACTGGAAGGCCAAGGGCTTCAAGGAAACGCTCGCCGATTGGGCGGCGCTCAACGCGCGCTCCAAATTCTGGGGCGACGACCAGCGCGCCGCATTCAAGAACTGGGAGGAGGTCACCGACCCGCGCAATCCGCTCGACGGACGCCAGGGCGTCAACGAGCGCATCATGTTGCGCGAATTGCTGCGTCGCGCGGACATGATGGTGATCCTGGAGAACAAGCTCGACGCGCTGGTGCGGCTGCACACGCCGTGGCCGCCGGGGCTGATCGGCCATGCCTATCAGTACGACATCGCCAGCAACCTGCGGCCTGAGTCGCTGTCGGGTCCGAACGCCGGGCTGACCGAAGTGCTGATCCCGGCGGGCTATGTCACCACCGCGTACGATCCGGTCTACAAGCTGACGCCGGACGGCAAGAAGTACGTGTCGCAGGCGTCCGATAAGCCGACCCAACTCGCGGAGCCGGGCTTGCCGTTCTCGCTGGTGTTCCGCTGCGAGCCGGGCAAGGAGGACATCGTGCTGCGGATCGCGTCGGCTTATGAGGCGGCGAGCAAGCGGCGAATTCCGCCGCCGGCGTTTGGGGCGTTGGCTTAATCCCGCCCCGCCACCTTCTTCATCAGCGCCTCGGCGTCAGCCGGCGCGGCATCGCCGGTCCAGACCACATGCTGATCCGGCCGCACCAGAATCATGCGCGCCTCGTAGGCCTCGCGGCCGCCGCTCCAGGTGTCCTGCACCGTCTTCAGCGGCACCCCGAGCGATGTCGCCGCCCGCTCGATCGCCGCAACGCTGGTTTCGTCCGCGCCGAACGCCAGCAGCGTGAAGCCCAATCCCAGCTCGTCGAACGTGCTGCGGCCGGATGACAATGGCAGCGGCGTCAGATGATGCCCCGGACGCGCCAGAACCAGATGATCGCCATGCGCGCTGCACACGCCTCCGGGCGGTCCCAGCACAACCGACGAGCCTTCGTAGTTCGGCTCGTAGTTCTGCACGCGCCAGCCGATGTCGGTGCCGAACTGCCGCCAGATTTCCTCGAACGCGGCCTTGTTGCTTTCCGGGCTGTGGCGGTTGAGCAGCTTGCCCTCCCGTTTGATGCGCGCCGCGATGAAGTCCTCGGCGGTTTCCTCGAACACCGGGCGGCGCTCCTCGCCATAGGAGCGCAGCAGGCCGTCGCCGCTCCAGCCCTGGATGCGCGCCGCCAGCTTCCAGCCAAGATTGGTCGCATCCTCGAGGCCGTTGTTGAGGCCGAAGCCGCCGTACGGCGGATGGCTGTGCGCAGCGTCGCCTGCGATGAACACGCGGCCGACGCGGTAGCGCTTCGCCACCGAGACGCGCAAATCCCAGAAGCCGACGTGATCGTACTCGCACCTGACCTTAAAGCCGCAGACCTTCTCGAGCAGACCGTGGAAGTCGAAATTCTCCCGCGTGCTGTCGCCGGGCACCGGCGAATGGAAAAACCAGCCCTCGCCGACGTCGATCCTCCCGAAGAACTGCCAGTAACCGTGCAGGTCGGGATGCATCACGCGATAGGTCGAGCGTGGCGGAAATTTTTCCAGCGCCTTGTGCAGGTCGCGCGAGCGGAACACCAGCAGCACCATGAGCTGATCGAAATCGGTGCGGCTGCGCTCGATGCCGATCTGGTCGCGCACCAGCGAGTGCGGCCCGTCGCAGCCGACCGCGTAATCGGCCTCCAGCACGTCCTGGCCCGGGCCGTTGTGCTCTTCGATCGCGATGCTTACGCCATTGTCGTCCTGCTCGACTGACTTCGCGGTCCAGCCGAAATAGGAGGTAACGCTCGGCAGCTTGTCCATTTTGGCGCGCAGCACCTTCTCGGTCCGGTACTGCGGCAGCCGCTCGTTGGCCTGTGAATAGAAGGCGCGGACCATCTCGCGGCCCGGCGGAGCGTGCCAGTAGTCGCTGCTCAGGCTTCTGAAGAAGGTCACTTCGCCGATCGGGAAGCCTTCCGGCGCGGTGCGGGCGGCGCGGATTTCGTCGACCACGCCCCAGAACTGGAAGTGCTCCATCGTGCGCTGGGTGAGGTTCTGCCCTTTCGGAATTTGCGATAGGCCCTCGCGCGTCTCGACCACCGCGCAGGAGATGCCACGGATGCCAAGGTCTACGGCAAGCGCCACGCCCACCGGTCCTCCGCCCACGACAATGACTTGATAGCGCTTCGCCACGTTAGCTCCCGCCAGCAATGAAACAAATCCGGGAACGCGGTGACTTTGTCAATGAACGCAATGGCATGCCCGATCTGTGTCGGGTTTGAAATCGATCAATGCGGCCGCAACAATTTCGGCGGGTCCCAAACCATGGTCTGCTTGCCGTTCTTGAATGCGGCGAGCGGCTGCGCGATTTCGGCAATCGCCTGTTCGGGCGTCTGTGCGTTGATGATGACCACGTCGCCGGGGTTGCCCACCTTGAATCCATAGTCCTTGAGGTTGAGCAGCCGCGCCGAGCGCTCGGTCAGCATGTTGAAGCACTCGCGAATCTGGTGCGGCCGGTCGATCTGGACGACGTTGGCATAGAGGTTGGCGATGCGGATCAGCGAGCAGTCGCCATAGGGTGTTGCCGGGTTGAGGATGTTGTTGGAGGAGAGCGAGCAGTTGACGCCATGCTCGCAGAGGTGGTTGGCGTCGGCGACGCCGCGCACCACCGCGTGATCGCGGTCGCGGCCCATCAGGAACATATCGGTGGTGGGCAGCACGGTCACCGCGACGCCGGTGTCGGCAAGGCTCTTCGCCAGCGTCGCAACCTCCGCAGGCGGCATCAGCGAGAGCTTCGCCATGTGGCCAACCGTGACGCGGCCGCCGCGCTTGTATTTCTCCGTCAGCTCGCGGACCAGATAGACGTTCAAGTTGTCCGGCGTGTTGCCGACGTCGAGATGCATGTCGATGTCGACGTCGAACTCGCGGGCGATCTCGAAAATACGCCTGATCTGGCCGTGCTCGTCCTTGTCGTAGCGCGGCGCGCCACCGATCAGCTTGGCGCCGCGCTTGAGGCCCTCGATCACCAATTCCTCGGTGCCGGGATAGCTGGCGAGGCCTTCCTGCGGGAACACGCAGATCTCGATGTCGATCGCCCATTTGTAGTCGTCGATCAGCGATTGAACGCCGTCGAAGCCGCGCATGCCGATGCCGGGATCGACCTCAAGCTGCGTGCGCATGCGGGTTATGCCGTGCTTGATGCATTCTTCGAGTGTTTTCTTTGCGCGCTCGTGTACATCCTCCACCGTCATCGCCGGCTTGATCGGCGTCACGCCGAACACCGGGCTGAGCTTGCTGCGCTCCTGCGGCGCGCAGCGGTTGATGATGCGCGACTTGTCGAGATGGATGTGGGTTTCGATCAGGCCGGGGCAGGCGAGGTTGCCCTGCGCGTCATAGACCTTGCCGTCCGCGGCGAGGTTTTTCCCGATCGCAACGATGCGACCCTTGTCGAGGCCGATGTCGAAAGGCTCCCCGTCCTTGCGGTCGGAGAGCCTGGCATTGCGGACGATCAGGTCCATTTCACTCCACCTTGATGCCGGCTTCCTTGATCAGCGCATGCCACTTGTCGATCTCGGCCTTCTGATAGGCGGCGAGCGCCGCCGCGGTCTGCTGCGCCGCCGGCGGGATCTGCTGGCCGAGGTCGATCAGGCGCTTGCGCACGGCGGGATCGGCCAGCGCCGCGCGGGCGGCATTGCCGATCTTCTCGATCGCTTCTTTCGGCGAACCCTTCGGCAGCCAGATGCCGTACCAGGTGGAGATGTAGATGCCGGGCGCTCCGGCTTCGTCCACGGTCGGAATATCGGGCGCGGCGTCGAGCCGCGCATCCGAGGTGACTGCATAGGCCTTTACATTGCCGCCGCGCACATGCGGCAGCGCGGTGATCGCCTGATCGAATGTCAGGTCGATATGCCCTGCCACGATGTCGCGCATGATCTCGGCGGAGCCGGTCTTGTAGGGCACGAACTGGAACTTGGTGCCGGTGATCTTCTGGAAATAGACGCCGCTGATGTGCTGTCCGGAGCCGACCCCGGCGGT
>JBEVIJ010000037.1:0-9171 GCA_040510745.1 Xanthobacteraceae bacterium | reverse complement strand
TCAGCTTCGTCGGCGGCCTGGTGTTCTTCATCGCCGGCGCCTGGCCGGTGGTCGGCTTCCTCGGGCTCGACGTCGCGCTGCTCTACTGGGCGTTCAAGCTGAACTACGCCCGCGCCGCCGCGTACGAGGAGGTCACCGTGACCGCGGGCGAGCTCATCTTGCGCAAGGTGAGCCACCGCGGCGAGGTCCGGGAATTCACGCTCAATCCGCTGTGGACCAAGCTCGACCGCGAAGCGCATGCCGATTTCGGCTTGCTCCGCTTGTTCCTGGTGTCGCGCGGGCGCAGACTTTCAATCGCCAATTTCCTCGGGCCGCAGGAGCGCGAAAGCTTTGCCGAGGCGCTGTCCGTCGCGCTCAACGAGGCCAAGCGCGGGCCAACGCGGACTGCATTCTGATCAGGATTCGGGTGGGAACGCCTTCCATGGCCGCCTAAATGGAGAGCCAACGATGGAGACCGCCATGCTCTCGCCCGACCGCACACCCACCCCGGGACGGCTAACCGCCGCCTGCTCAGACTACGACATCGTCCGCCGCGCCATCGCCCATATCCGGGGCAACTGGCGCAGCCAGCCCGAGGTCGAGGAAATCGCCGAGGCCGCCGGTGTCACGCCGGCTGAGTTGCACCACCTGTTCCGCCGCTGGGCCGGGCTCACGCCCAAGGCGTTCCTGCAGGCGCTCACGCTTGACAGCGCGCGGCAGTTGCTCCGCGACTCGGCGAGCGTGCTCGACGCCAGCTACGAGGTCGGCCTCTCCGGCCCCGGCCGGCTGCACGACCTGTTCGTCACCCACGAGGCGATGTCGCCCGGCGAATGGAAGTCCGGCGGCGAAGGCCTCACCGTTTCCTACGGCTTCCACCCTTCCCCGTTCGGCACCGCCCTGGTGATGGCGACGCCGCGCGGACTTGCCGGGCTCGCCTTCTCCGACGCCGGCGAGGAGCGGCCCGCTCTCGACGATATGCGACGCCGCTGGCCAAAAGCAGCCTATGCCGAGGACAGCGCGCTGACCGCGCCGATGGCGCAGCGCATCTTCGACCGCAAGCTTTGGCGGCCGGACCGGCCGTTGCGCGTGATGCTGCTTGGCACCGATTTCGAGGTTCGGGTGTGGGAGACGCTGCTGCGGATTCCGATGGGCCGCGCCACCACCTATTCCGACATCGCCGGCTCGATCGGCGCGCCCAAGGCGGCGCGGGCGGTCGGCGCGGCGGTCGGCAAAAACCCGATTTCGTTTGTAGTTCCCTGCCATCGCGTGATCGGCCGTTCCGGCGAGTTGACCGGCTACCACTGGGGCATCACCCGCAAGCGCGCCATGCTCGGCTGGGAGGCCGGCAAGGTCGCGGCATAACAGCCGCTGAATTGACGGCTGCACCTCGGCGAACTCAGGACGCCTATGCGGCGTTGACGGCCAACCGTCGATCCCTCATATGCCTCATCGTCGACTCAACGGTGAGGAAACGCTGCAATGCAGAAGCGTCGTCCGGTCATGTTGGTGATCCTGGACGGCTGGGGCCGGCGCGAGGAAACGGCTGACAACGCCGTGCGCCAGGCCAAGACTCCGACGTTCGACCGGTTGTGGGCCTCCTGCCCGCACGCCTTTCTGCGCACCTCGGGCGAGGATGTCGGTCTCCCCGACGGCCAAATGGGCAATTCGGAGGTTGGACATCTCAATATCGGCGCCGGCCGGGTGATGATGCAGGATTTGCCGCGCATCAACGCAGCCATCGCCGACGGGACGATCCAGCGCGCGCCGGCACTGATCGGGTTGATCCAACGGCTGCGGGAGACCGGCGGCACCTGTCACCTGATGGGGCTGGTTTCCCCCGGCGGCGTCCACTCGCACCAGGATCACGCAGTGGCGCTCGCCAAGATCCTCGCCAGCGCCAGGATTCCGACTGTCATCCACGCATTCACCGATGGGCGCGATACGCCACCGCAGTCCGCCGCCGACGATCTCGACGCGCTCGCGCGTGACCTGCCGCGCGAAGTGCCGATCGCCACGGTGAGCGGCCGCTACTATGCGATGGACCGCGATGCGCGCTGGGAGCGCGTCACGAAGGCCTACAACGTGATCATGGACGCGCAAGGCAACAGTTTTCCCAACGCGCAGGCTTGCGTCGCCGATGCTTACGCGCGGCAGCAGTTTGACGAATTCATCGTGCCCGCTGCGATCGGCAATTATCGCGGCGTCAAGAGCGGCGATGGCGTGCTCTGCTTCAACTTCCGCTCCGATCGTGTGCGCGAAATCCTCGCCGTCATCCTCGATCCGCCGGAGGGCTCCGGTTTTGCCCGGCGCAGCGCCGTGCAGATCGCCGCCGCCGTCGGCATGACGCAGTACAGCGAGGAGCTCGACCAGTTCATGGAGGCGATTTTCCCGCCGCAGATGTTTCCCAATATCCTTGGCGAGGTCGCCGCCGCCGCAGGCCGCACGCAGCTTCGCATGGCGGAGACCGAGAAGTATCCGCACGTCACGTATTTCTTGAACGGCGGCCGCGAGGAACCCTATGAGGGCGAGGCGCGCATCATGGTGCCGTCGCCGAGGGTCGCGACCTACGACATGCAGCCGGAAATGTCGGCGCCGGAATTGACCGACAAAGCGGTGCTCGCGATCAAGTCCGGGCAGTTCGACCTGATCGTGCTCAACTTCGCCAATCCGGACATGGTCGGCCACACCGGCAGCCTGCCGGCGGCGATCAAGGCGGTCGAGACGGTCGATGCCGGGCTTGGCCGCATCGCCGAGCTAATCGAGAAACAGGGCGGCGCGCTCTTGGTCACCGCGGACCACGGCAATTGTGAAATGATGCGCGATCCGGTCACGGGCGGGCCGCACACCTCGCACACCACCAATCCGGTGCCGGCCCTGCTGATGGGCGGGGGCGCGGGTGCGTTGCGCGACGGCCGGCTCGCCGACATCGCGCCGACTCTGCTCGAATTGATGGAATTACCGCAGCCGCAAGAGATGACCGGCGAGTCGTTGGTCATCAAGAAACCGGCATAGAGCGGCTCCGATCCAATGAAAGATGCGATGCAAACGGGGCGCCTGCCGAATTGCGCCAAGCATCACATGTCGCCGAGGCCGAGCACGTCCATCATCGAGTAGAGCCCCGGCTTCTGGCCTCGCGCCCAGAGCGCCGCCTTGAGCGCGCCGCGCGCGAAGATCATGCGGTCTTCGGCGCGGTGGATCAGTTCGATGCGCTCCGCAGGGCCCGCAAAGATCACGCTGTGCTCGCCGACCACGCTGCCGCCGCGCAGCGACGCGAAGCCGATGCTGCCGATGGCTCGCGCACCGGTCTCGCCGTCGCGGCCGCGGTGCGAGCGCTTCGCGAGATCGATGCCGCGGCCTTCTGCCGCCGAGCGTCCCAGCAGCAGCGCGGTGCCGGATGGCGCATCGATCTTCTTGCTGTGATGCATCTCGAAGATTTCGACGTCGAACTCCTCGCCGAGCGTCTTCGCTACGCGCTTGGTCAGCGCGGCGAGCAGGTTGACGCCCAGGCTCATGTTGCCGGACTTGACAATGACCGCGCTCTTGGCCGCGTCCTTGACCTTGGCTTCCTCGTCGGCCGAATGGCCAGTGGTGCCGATGATGTGAACCTTGCCGGCAGTCAGCGCCGCGAGCGCGACCGACGCCTTCGGCACGGTAAAATCGATCACGCCGTCGGCCTTCGCAATCAAATCCTTGCCGTCGGTGGTGAGTGCGATGCCGTTGTTGCCAAGGCCGGACAATTGGCCGGAGTCCTGCCCGATCAGCGGCGACTTCGCATCCTCAAGCGCGCCGGACAGCGCGAGCCCCGGCGTCTCAGCAATCGCCTTGATCAGTGTGCGCCCCATGCGCCCGCCGGCGCCGGCCACCACAAGCCGCATATCGGACATCGCTTGCTCCTCGCTAATCGCCGCTGTAGCCGTCGTTGACGATCAGATCGATCTCGCCCTTGCCCTGGCGCAGAGCCTTGGCCGCTTGATATTCCGGCGAACGATAGCAGGCGAACGCCGCTTCGTAGCTGGGAAATTCCATGATCACGCAGCGGGAGCGAACCTTGCCCTCCATCACCTCCTGGCGGCCGCCCCGCACCAGGAACCGAGCGCCGAACATGCCGAACGGTTTGGCGTTGGCGGCCTGATAAGCCTTGTAGCCCTCGGCGTCGGTGATATCGACGTGGGCGATCCAGTAACCCTTACGGGGCCCGGCGGCGGGCGGCGGGCCGACCGGCGCCGGCTGCGGGCCGTCATAACCTTCGACGATCGGGAAGTCGCACTGCGAGTGTGGCTCGCGCAGCCGATGGGCGCGCGAGTATTCCGGCGAATGGTAGGCATTCACCGCCACGTCAAACGAATCGTACTCCCGGATCACGTTGCGCGAGCGCATCATGCCTTCCATCACCTCGGAACGTCCGCCGCGCGCCAGCAGCCTTGAGCCGTTGGTCTTGTGCCAGGCGTCCGCCGTGTCCCGGTAGGCCTGGAAGCCTTGCGGATTGCTGACATCGAGGTGCGGGATCCAGTAGCCCTTCGCCATGACAATCCTCCCTACTGTCCCGTCGCCTGTGCGATCTCGGCGACGATCGATTGCGCCGCGCTCTTCGGGTCGGCGGCTTCCAGAATCGGTCTTCCCACCACCAGATAGTCCGCGCCGGCCGCAATCGCCCTGGCCGGCGTCATGACGCGCTTCTGGTCGTCCGCCGCGGCGCCGGCCGTCCGGATACCCGGCGTCACCAGCGCCATGCGCACGCCGACCACCCCGCGCACGCTGACTGCTTCCTCCGCAGAGCAAACCAGCCCGTCGATCCCGATGTCGCGCGCCTGCGCGGCGCGCTCAGCCACCAGCTCCGGAACCGTGAAGTCGTAGCCGGCCGCGGCAAGGTCCGCGTCGTCGTAGGAGGTCAGCACCGTGACTGCGAGGATGCGCAGCTTCGAGCCGGCGCGGGCGCCGACCGCGGCATGCATGGTCTGCGGATAGGCATGGACGGTAAGGAAGGTCGCGCCGAGCTTCGCCACGCTCTCGACGCCCTTCGCCACCGTGCTGCCGATGTCGTGCAGCTTGAGATCGACGAACACCTGCTTGTTGGCGCGGATCAGCGTCTTGGCCAGCGGAAGGCCGCCGGCGAAAGCGAGCTGGTAGCCAATCTTGTAGAACGACACCGCGTCGCCCAGCCGCTCCACCATCACCTGCGCTGCCGCGACCGACGGCACGTCCAGCGCAACGATCAGTCTGTCGCGCGCATCCATCACGCCATCTCCCGCGCCATGTCGGTGAGCCGCTCCGCCACGCGCTTGAGCAGGTTGGCGGCGCGCTCGTCCTTGAGATTGTCCATTTCGTCGAACGCGTCGCTGGCGCGCATCACCGCGATCTGGTCCGGGATGACCAGCGCGCCGCAGCCAAGCTCGAGCACCTGGCGCAACGCCATCAGGGAGCGCATCGCGCCGTAAGCGCCGTCGGACGCGCCGCCGAGCGCGAACACGCGATTCTTGTATGCGGCGAGCGGCGGCTCGCCGCGCTCACGCACCCGCGAAACCCAATCGATGGTGTTTTTCAGGAGCGGCGTGACCGACGCGTTGTATTCGGGACTGGCGATGAACACGCCCTGGTGAGCCGAGATGAGCTGCTTGAGCTTCACCCCGTTGTCGGGCGGGCCGGACTTCGCTTCCAGATCGCCGTCGTACAGCGGCATCGGATAGTCGACGAGCGAAATGCGCGTCACGTCCGCGCCTGCTAGCAGCAACTCCTTGGCGGCGAGCGCCGCCAGCCGCACATTGTGCGAGCCGGAGCGGATCGAGCCTGCAAACACCAGGATTTTGGGAAGCGACATGGCGGCTCCGAATGGCCCGCCAGCCTACCAACCGGCATCAGTCCTTGCGATAGACCCAGACGCGCGCCGGAGGCACGTTCATCCAGATCCGCTCGGAGGCTTCGGTGCTCACCCCGGCGAGCGCCTTCGGGATCGGCGGCATCACCGCGTAGGTGAACTGCACGAAAGGCGCGTTGGGCTGCATCAGCCGGAATGCTTCACGGATCAGCCGCACCCGTGTCTTCAGCGGCTTGGTGACCAGCGGCAGGCCGGACACGATCGCCGCGGCCGGCTGCTCGAGCATCGAGCCGAGCATGCGGCGGAGCGAATAGGCATCGCCACGGATCACCGTCGCGTCCGGATAGCGCATGCGCAGCAGGCGGCAGAAGTCGGGATTGAATTCGACGAGGACGAGGCGCGATGGGTCAACGCCCTGCTCGACCAGCGCTTCGGTGACAGGGCCAGTGCCGGGCCCAAGCTCTATGACCGGCCCCGGAACCGACGGATCGACATAGCTCGCCATGGTGCGGGCAAGCAGCTTGCCCGACGGGGAGATCGCACCCATCGTCAGCGGCTTCTCGAACCAAGAGCGAATGAAGCGGACCTCGTCGTCGAGGCGGATGCCGTTCTTCATCTCGAAGAGACGAATCTGCCTCTCGATTTTCTTTTCCAGCACCTGAAGGGCTTGAATCGGCATGGGCTTAGGTACGCACCCGGTCTTCGCAAATCTGTCACACAATCGGTAAAGGCCGACAGGGGATGGGTCAAGCTGAGAACTAGACCGGCCCCGCTCCGGTTCCGAAGAAGTCCTTCACTTTGGCGAAGAATCCCGCGGATTCCGGCTGAGTCTCGCGCGACGACAGCTTTTCGAACTCGGCCAGCAGTTCGCGCTGCCGCTTGGTCAGGTTTTGCGGCGTTTCGACCATAACCTGGACATACATGTCGCCGACCTGCTTGGAGCGGAGCACCGGCATGCCCTTGGACTGCAACCGGAAGCGCCGCCCGGACTGCGTGCCGCCCGGAATTTTAACACGCGTCTTCGAGCCATCGATGGTGGGGACCTCGAATTCGCCACCGAGCGCCGCGGTAACCATCGAGATCGGCACGCGGCAATGCAGATCGGCGCTGTCGCGCTGGAAGAACGCGTGCGTCGCCAGCGAAAGGAAAATGTAGAGGTCGCCCGCCGGGCCGCCGCGCAGTCCGGCTTCGCCTTCGCCGGCAAGGCGGATGCGCGTGCCGTCCTCGACACCGGCCGGAATGTTGACCGACAGGGTGCGCTCGCGCGTGGAGCGGCCGGAGCCTGCGCAGGACGGGCACGGATTCTCGATCACCTGGCCGCGGCCATGACAGGCGTTGCAGGTTCGCTCCAGCGTGAAGAAGCCCTGCGAATGGCGAATCTTGCCTTGGCCGCTGCAGGTCGCGCAGGCCTTGGGCTTGGTGCCGGCCTTGGCGCCGGTGCCGGAGCAAACTTCGCAGGTGACCGAGGTCGGCAATCGCACCTGCGCGGTCTTGCCCTTGTAGGCCTCCTCGAGCGTGATCTGCATGTTGAAACGCAGATCTGAGCCACGCTCGCGGCCAGTGCCGCGCTGGCGCGCGCCGCCCATGCCGAAGATGCCTTCGAAGATGTCGGAGAACGCCGAGCCGAAATCGGCGCCAAAGCCGTGCGCTCCGCCACCGCCCTGCTCAAACGCGGCGTGACCGAACCGGTCGTAGGCCGCGCGGCGCTGCGGATCCTTGAGGATGTCGTAGGCTTCGTTGATTTCCTTGAAACGATGCTCGCTCCCGCCATCGCCCGGATTGCGGTCGGGGTGCCACTTCATCGCGAGCTTTCGAAAGGAAGTCTTGAGCGCGCCGTCGTCGGCCGTGCGCTCCACCTCCAGCACTTCGTAGTAGCAGCGCTTCGCCATTCGCGACAGGCCTTCCCCTCGTGCTTCGCCGCGACTTGGTGCGCGGCGCGCCTTTCCCCAACCACTCGTAAAGAAAATTGAGAAACGGAACCCTGAAGACAACCGGCCCGGCGCGCTGAACGCACCGGGCCGATCTTGTTTTTAGCAGACGTCGAGCATTGCGGAGGCTCAGGCAGATTTCTGGTTCTTCTTGTCGTCGTTGACCTCGGTGAACTCCGCGTCGACGACGTCCTCTTTCTTGCCCGGCTCGCCACCCGGCGCACCGCCGTCGGCGCCGGGCGTCCCACCGGGCGTGCCCTGGCCGTCCTGCTGCGCCTTGTACATCGCCTCGCCGAGCTTCATCGAAGCCTGCGCCAACGCGTTGGTCTTGGCCGCGATCACGTCGTTGTCGGTGCCCTTCAGGGCTTCCTTCAAGTCCGCGATGGCGTTCTCGATCGCCTTGCGCTCGCCTTCGCCGACCTTGGAGCCGTGCTCAGCGACCGCCTTCTCAGTCGAGTGGATCAAAGCCTCGGCGTGGTTCTTCGCCTCCACCGCGGCCTTGCGCTTCTTGTCGTCTTCGGCGTTCGCTTCCGCGTCCTTGACCATCTTCTCGATGTCGGCCTCGGACAAGCCGCCCGACGCCTGGATGCGGATCTGCTGCTCCTTACCGGTGCCTTTGTCCTTCGCCGAGACGTTGACGATGCCGTTGGCGTCGATGTCGAAGCCGACCTCGACCTGCGGCACGCCACGTGGCGCCGGCGGGAGGCCGACCAGATCGAACTGACCGAGGATCTTGTTGTCGGCAGCCATCTCGCGCTCGCCCTGGAACACGCGGATGGTGACCGCAGTCTGGCCGTCCTCCGCGGTGGAGAACACCTGGCTCTTCTTGGTCGGGATCGTGGTGTTGCGGTCGATCAACCGGGTGAACACGCCACCCAGCGTCTCGATGCCGAGCGACAGCGGCGTCACGTCGAGCAACAGCACGTCCTTGACGTCGCCCGCCAGTACGCCGGCTTGAATGGCCGCGCCGATCGCTACGACTTCGTCCGGGTTGACGCCCTTGTGCGGCTCCTTGCCGAACAATTGCTTCACCACTTCCTGCACTTTCGGCATGCGGGTCATGCCGCCGACCAGAACCACTTCATTGATCTCGGCCGCGGACAGGCCGGCATCCTTGATCGCCTGCCGGCACGGTTCGACCGTCTTCTGAATGAGGTCGTCCACCAGCGCCTCGAACTTGGCGCGGGTGAGCTTCATCGTCAGATGCTTCGGACCCGAAGCGTCTGCGGTGATGAATGGCAGGTTGATTTCGGTCTGCGTCGTGGATGACAGTTCGATCTTGGCCTTCTCCGCCGATTCCTTGAGCCGCTGCAGCGCCATCGGATCCTTCGAAAGGTCGATGGCCTGGTCCTTCTTGAACTCCACCACCAGCCAGTCGATGAGCTTCTGGTCGAAGTCGTCGCCGCCCAGGTGGCCGTCACCGTTGCTGGCTCGGACCTCGACCACGCCGTC
>JBEVIJ010000036.1:0-16001 GCA_040510745.1 Xanthobacteraceae bacterium | reverse complement strand
CTTGGGCCGCATGGACGGGGCATCGCGCCGCTGATTAAATGATTGTTTGGGCATAAGGAGCACACGTGGCGTCGGTCGAATTGCGCGGTTTGACGAAAAAATACGGGCCGAATGCCGTCGTCGACAACGTGTCCCTCACGATCGAGCACGGCAGCCTGGTCTGCCTGCTCGGGCCGTCGGGCTGCGGCAAGACCACGACGCTGCGGCTGATCGCCGGCTTCGTCGAGCCGACCGGCGGCGAAATCCGTGTCGGCGAGCGCGTGGTGTCGACGCCGACGCAATCGCTGCCGCCGGAGCGGCGCAACATGTCGATGATCTTCCAGAGATACGCGCTGTGGCCGCACATGACGGTGGCTGAAAACATCGTCTATGGGCTGAAGCTTCGCAAGATCGACAGCGGCACGGTCAAGAAGAAGCTCGACGCCAGTCTGGCGACCACGCGGCTCGCGGTGCTGGCCGAGCGCTATCCCGGCGAATTGTCGGGCGGCCAGCAGCAGCGCGTCGCGCTCGCGCGCGCTCTGATCGTCGAGCCGGAGACGCTGCTGCTCGACGAGCCGCTGTCCAACCTCGACGCCAACCTGCGCGAGGAGATGCGCTTCGAGATCAGGCGGCTGCACGACGAGTATCGCTACACCACGGTCTATGTCACCCACGACCAGTCCGAGGCGATGACGACCTCCGACGTGATCGCGGTGATGAACGCCGGCAAGATCGAGCAGGCCGGCTCGCCGGAGGAAGTGTACGACCGCCCGCGCTCGGAGTTCGTGGCGCGCTTCATCGGCATGAGCAACGTGATCAAGGGCAAGGCGCTGGACGCCGACACCGTGTCGGTTGCGGGAACTCCGCTGCGCGTGACCGGCGGCCCGCTCAAGACGGGCGGTGACGCTGCGGTGTCGGTCCGCCAGCAGAACATCCGGCTGCTCGCCAAGGAGCCCGACGCCAAGGACAACATGCTGTCCGCCAAGGTGATCCGGCAGGTGTTCCTCGGCTCGAACCGCGACTACATGGTGGAGATCGCGGACGGCACCCAGGTGCGCGTGGTGACGGCAGCAAGCGAAAGCGTGCCGCCGGGCGCCACGGTCTGGCTGCATCTGCCGCCCGACCGATGCCGGGCGCTGACCGGCTGAATAAAAAAGGACAAGGGAAGGAAACGACCATGACCCGACGCTTCAACAGGCGCGATGTCCTGAAAGGTTCGAGCGCGATGGCGCTCACCGTGTACGCGACGCCGATTCGTGCACAGGCGCCGGCGGCTGACACCATCACCCCCGCGCTGATCGAGGCGGCCAAGAAAGAGGGCCGCGTCGTCTATTACACCGCGATCGATCTCGTGGTGGCGGAGCGCATCGCCAAGGCGTTCGAGGCGAAGTTCGGCGTGCCGGTGCGCGTCGAGCGTACCGGGGCCGAGCGCGTGTTCCAGCGCATCGGCCAGGAATATACGAGCAAGATCCACTCGGTCGACGTGGTGAACTCATCGGACGCCGCGCATTTCATCGTGTGGAAGCGCCAGGGCATTCTCGCGCCGCACGTGCCGGAGGACGTCGCCAAGCATTACGCCGCCGAGCACAGGGACGCTGACGGCATGCACGCCAACTTCCGCGCCGGCATGAGCGTGATCGGCTACAACACCAACATGGTGAAGGCGGAGGAGGCGCCGAAGAGCTTCGCCGACCTGCTCGATGCGAAATGGACGGGCAAAATGGTCAAGGCGCATCCGTCCTACAGCGGCAACGTGATGACCGCGACGTTCCAGATCACCCGCGATCTCGGCTGGGATTATCTGGAAAAGCTCGCCAGGCAGAAGGTCATGCAGGTGCAGTCGTCCACCGATCCGCCGAAGAAGCTGGCGCTCGGCGAGCGCGCGGTGATGGTCGACGGCAACGAGTACAACGCGCTGCAGCTCAAGGAGAAGGGCGATCCGATCGAGATCGTCTATCCGACCGAAGGCACGCCGATGGCGGTCGGCCCGAACGCGATCTTCAAGGCGGCGCCGAATCCGAACGCCGCGCGGCTGTTCAACAACTGGTGTTTCACCGCGGAGTGCCAGCAGCTCATCATCAACGTCGGCTCGCTGCGCTCGCTGCATCCCCAGGCCAAGGAAAAGCCGGCCTGGCGTTCGCTCAAGGACATCAAGGTGATGAAGGACGACGCGGCGGGCGTCGAGAAGTCGGCCGCCGACATCAAGGCGCGCTATTCGAAGATATTCGGAGTGTAGCCCTTACGGAGGGAATGCCATGCGCAAGACCTTCACGCGGCGTGATACGCTCAAGGGCGCGGCCACGCTGGCGTCCGCCACGATGCTTGCGGTGCCGGTGCGCGCCCAAGTGACGTCGAAAGCTCCGCCGGCGAGCACGATCTCGCCGGCGCTGATCGAAGCCGCCAGGAAAGAAGGCAAGGTCGTCTGGTACACCTCGATCGATCTCTCCGCCGCCGAGCGCATCGCCAAGACGTTCGAGGCGAAATATCCGGGAGTCCCGGTGCGGGTGGAGCGAAACGGCGCCGAACGGCTGTTCCAGCGCATCGGCCAGGAGTATTCGAGCAAGATTCATGCGGTCGACGTGGTCAACACCTCGGACGCCGCGCACGTCATCACCTGGAAGCGCAACGGCTGGCTCGAGCCATACGTGCCGGAGGACGTTGCGAAGCATTTCCCTGCCGACCACAAGGACCCTGATGGCACTTACGCCAGCGTGCGCGTCACACTGTGTCCGATCGCCTACAACACCAATTTGGTGAAAGCCGAGGAAGCGCCGAAAAGCTTCGCCGATCTGCTCGATCCGAAATGGACCGGCAAGATCGTCAAGGCGCATCCGTCCTACAGCGGCACTATCCTCACCGCGACCTACCAGATCGCCCGCGACCTTGGCTGGCCGTATTTCGAGAAGCTGGCGCAGCAGAAAATCATGCAGGTGCAGTCCGCCACCGATCCGCCGAAGAAGCTGGCGCTCGGCGAGCGCGCCATCATGGCCGACGGCGGGGAGTACGTTGCCCTGGGTCTCAAGGAAAAGGGCGACCCGATCGAGATCGTCTATCCAGCCGAAGGCACGCCGCTGATCGTCGGACCGAACGCGTTGTTCAAGAATGCGCCGAACCCGAATGCCGCGCGGCTCCTGCAGAGCTACATGTTCTCCGCAGAGGGCCAGCAGGTGATGATCGTCGCGGCCGGCATGCACTCGGTGCATCCGTCGACCAAGCCGCTGCCCGGCCGCAAGCCGCTCTCGCAGATCAAGTTGATGAAGGATGACGCGGCGGCGGTCGAGCGGGAGACCGAGGCGATCAAGAAACGCTACACGCAGATATTCAAAGTCTGAGGGTCGAACATGAACAACCGGTTTTCACGCCGCACTGTGCTCAAGGGTTCGAGCGCGCTCGCGCTCACGGCCTTCGCAGCGCCGGTCCGCGCCCAGGTCACTTCGAAGGCGCCGCCGGCCGAACCGGTCACGCCGGCGCTGATCGAGGCGGCCAAGAAGGAAGGCAAGGCGGTCTGGTACACCTCGGTCGACCTGCCGCTTGCCGAGCGCGTCGCCCGCTCATTCGAGGCGAAGTATCCGGGCGTCGCGGCACGCGTCGAGCGCACCGGGGCCGAGCGCGTGTTCCAACGCATCGGCCAGGAGTACGGCAGCAAGATCCACGCGGTCGACATCGTCAACTCGTCGGACGCCGCCCACCTGATCGTGTGGAAGCGCCAAGGCATCCTGCAGCCCTACGTTCCCGAGGATGTGGCGAAGCACTATTCCGCCGAGCACAAGGACCCGGACGGCCAGTTCGCGAGCTTCCGGGTCTTCCTCTGCCCGATCTCCTACAACACCAACCTGGTGAAGAAGGAAGAGGTGCCGAAGAGCTATGCCGACCTGCTCGATCCGAAATGGAGCGGCAAGATCGTCAAGGCGCATCCGTCCTACAGCGGCACCATCCTGACCGCGACCTACCAGATGGCGCGCGACATCGGCTGGCCGTACTTCGAGAAGCTGGCGCAGCAGAAGATCATGCAGGTGCAGTCGGCGTCCGACCCGCCGAAGAAGCTGGCGCTGGGCGAGCGCGCCATCATGGCCGACGGGGTCGAGTACGTCTGCTTCCAGCTCAAGGAGAAGGGCGATCCGGTCGAGCTGATCTATCCGACCGAGGGCACGCCGCTGATCATCGGGCCGAACGCGGTCTTCAAGAACGCGCCGAATCCGAACGCCGCGCGTCTGCTGCAAAGCTACATGTTCTCCGCCGAATGCCAGCAGATCTGCATTGACGTCGGCGGGCTGCGCTCGGCCCATGCGCTGACCAAGGAGAAGGCCGGCCGCACGGCGATGAAGTCGATCAAGCTGATGAAGGACGACGCGGCGGCGGTCGAGAAGGAGAGCGAGAACATCAAGAAGCGCTACACGCAGTTGTTCAAGGTGTGATGGAGCAATGCGCAGCATGCCTTGCACCGCCAAGCGAGCTCTCTCCGTTCCCTCCCCCGCAAGCGGGGGAGGGTTAGGGTGGGGGCATAACATCGGCAGTGCTTCCCTCTCCCGGCGCTTCGCGCCGACCTCCCCCGCGCGCGCGGGAGGTGACTCGCGGAGCGGCCGATGACAAAACTCTCTCGACGGACCTTGCTGCAAGGCACCGGCGTCCTCGCGCTCGCCGGCCTGCCACCCACCCGCGTCCTGTCCTCCGCGCCTCCGGCCGAAGCCATCACGCCGGAGCTGATCGCGGCGGCGAAGAAGGAAGGCAAGGTCGTCTATTACACCTCGGTCGATCTTGCGATGGCCGAGCGCATCTCCAAGATGTTCGAGGCGCGCTTCCCCGGCATCAGCGTGCGGGTCGAGCGCTCAGGCGCCGAGCGCATCTTCCAGCGCATCGGCCAGGAGAATTCGAGCCGTATCCACGCGGTCGACGTGGTCAACTCGTCGGACGCCGCGCATTTCATCGTCTGGAAACGCAACGGCTGGCTCGCGCCCTACGTCCCGCAGGATGTCGCCCAATTCTACGCCGCCGAGCACAAGGACGCCGACGGCCAGTTCGCCGCGTTCCGCCTGATGCTGAGCGTGATCGGCTTCAACACCAACATGGTGAAGCCGGAGGAGGCGCCAAAGGGCCACGCGGACCTGCTCGAGGCGAAATGGAAGGGCAAGCTGGTCAAGGCGCATCCGGGCTACAGCGGCACCATCATGACCGCGACGCACCAACTCGTTCGCGACCTGGGCTGGCCCTATTTCGAGAAGCTCGCCCAGCAGGGCGTCATGCAGGTGCAGTCCGCGTCCGACACGCCGAAGAAGATTTCGCTCGGCGAGCGCGCCGCGCAGGCCGACGGCAACGAATACAATCTGTTGCTGCTCAAGGAGCAGGGCCAGCCGGTCGAGCCGGTCTATGCGGTGGAGGGCACGCCGCAGATCGTCGGGCCGAATGGCGTATTCAAGAATGCGCCGAACCCGAATGCGGCGCGGCTGTTCCAGAACTGGTCGTTCACCGCGGAGTGCCAGCAGCTCATCATCGACGTGGCGGCGCTGCGCTCGCTGCACCCGCAGGCCAAGGAAAAGCCCGGCCGCAAGCCGCTCAAGGACATCAAGACTCTCAAGGAAGACGCCGTCGCGGTGGAGAAGCAAAGCGACGAGATCAAGTCACGCTACAGCAAAATATTCAAAGTGTGAGGACACGCCATGCGCACGACCCACTTCAACCGACGCAGTCTCCTCAAGGGCGGTACCGCGCTTGCGGCGGCGACCATGTTCGCCGAGCCGATCCGCGCCCAGGCGCCGGCTCCCCAGGCGATCACGCCGGCGCTGATCGAGGCGGCCAAGAAGGAGGGCAAGGTTGCCTTCTATACGGCGATGGACCTGGAATTTGCGCAACGGCTCGGCAAAGCGTTTGAGGCTAAGTACGGCATCCCGGCGCGCGTCGAGCGCTCCGGCGCCGAGCGCATTTTCCAGCGCATCGGCCAGGAGCAATCCGCCAACATCAACGCTTGCGACGTCGTCAACACCTCCGACGCCGCGCATTGCATCTTCTGGATTCGCAACGGCTGGCTCGCGCCCTATCTGCCGGAGGAAGTCGCCAAGCACTACGACAAGCTCTACTACGATCCGAACGGGCTGCACGTCACCACCCGCGTGCTGGTCTCGCCGATCGCCTACAACACCAACCTGGTGAAGAAGGAGGATGCGCCCAAGAGCTTCGCCGATCTGCTCGACCCGAAGTGGGCCGGCAAGATGGTCAAGGCACATCCGTCCTACAGCGGCACCATCATGAACTCGACCTATCAGACCGTGCAGGTGCTCGGCTGGGACTATTTCGAGAAGCTGGCCAAGCAGCGCGTCATGCAGCTACAGTCGGCGACCGACACGCCGAAGAAGATCCAGCTCGGCGAACGCGCCGTGATGGTCGATGGCGCCGGCTACTTCATCATCCGCTTCAAGGAAGCAGGCGATCCGGTCGAGATCGTCTATCCCACCGAAGGCACGCCGGTGGCGACTAGCCCCAGCGCGATCATGAAAAACGCGCCCAATCCGAACGCCGCGAAGCTGTTCCAGAACTGGATGCACTCGCGCGAGGCGCAGCAGTTCCTGGTCGACTGGGCGCGGCAGTATTCACCGCACAACCAGACGGTGGAAAAGCCCGGCGTGCGGCCGCTCAAGGACGTCAAGTTGATGAAGGAAGACGCCGTTGCGGTGGAGAAGACCGCCGAGGAGATCAAGAAGCGCTATACCTCGATATTCAAGGTGTGAGGACGCCGACGCCCACGGGGCTGTCATCGTCCGCGTAAGCGGGCGATCCAGTAACCACCGGAAGTGCTGGATACCCCGCTTTCGCGGGGCATGACACCGAGTGTAGCGTGGAAGCCGCGCTGAAAGAGGAACTACAAGTGACCATCGCACTCCCCGCTGAGCTGGCCGACCGCCGCCGCATCACGTTCGACTTCACCTGGCCGGTGATGTTCGCGTTCATGGCGCTGCTGTGCGTCCTGATCGTGCTGCCGATCTCATGGCTGCTCTACTACAGCCTCACCACGGTCGACGCGGCGACGCAGGCGCGCTCGTTCTCGCTCGATCAGTTCCGCACGCTGTTCAGCGAGCCTGAGTTTGTCGATCCGCTGATGACCACTTTCATCATCGCGATCTCGTCCAGCCTCGCGTGCTGCGTCATCGCGGCGCCGATGGGCTGGCTGGTGGCGCGCACCGACATGCCGATGACGCGCACCATCCGCGCGCTGGTGACGGCATCGTTCGTGACGCCGCCGTTCCTCGGCGCGGTGGCCTGGGAAATCCTCGCCGCGCCGAACAGCGGGCTTCTCAACAAGCTCTACCGGGTCATCACCGGCGCGCCGCAGGACGAGTACCTGTTCAACATCTACACCCTGCCGGGGCTGATCTTCGTGATCGCCTGCTACACGTTCCCTTACGTGTTCGTGCTGATCGCCAACGCGCTCGACCGCATCCCCAGCGACCTCGAGGATGCCTCCGCCATGCTCGGCGCAGGCGCCTGGGACACTGCGCGCCGCATCACGATACCTTTGGCGCTGCCTGCCCTTCTGGCCGGCGCGCTGATCGCGTTTCTGCAGGCGATGATCCTGTTCGGCTCGCCCGCGATCCTCGCACTGCCCGCCGGCTTCCACACCATGACCACCAAGATCTGGAGCCTGTTCCAGTATCCGCCCAAGCCCGAGCTCGCCGCCGCGGCGTCGCTGCCACTGCTGGTGCTCACCGTGATTCTGCTGCGCGGCCAAGCCATGATCCTCGGGCGCAAAGGTTACACCGTGGTCGGCGGCAAGGGCGCCGAGCCGCGCCTGATCAAGCTCGGCTGGTGGCTCGTGCCGGCCGGCGCCTTCGTGATCATCGTGCTGATGCTGCCGGTGTTCCTCCCCTACTTCGCGCTGTTCAACGCCGCCTTCTCGCCGATCGCGACCACACTGGTGACGCCGTGGAACGCGACGATGCATAACATCTATTTCACGTTCTTCGAGCTGTCCTCGACCAAGGTCGCGCTGAAGAACACCTTCATCCTCGGCGCCATGTCGGCGACCATCGGCACCGTGCTTGCGCTCGTCATCAGCTATCTCACCGCGCGCCAGGCGGTGCGTGGCTACAAGGTGCTCGCGTTCCTTGCCACCGCACCGATCGCGATTCCCGGCATCGTGCTGGGCGTCGGCCTGTTCCTCAGCTACACGCGGCCGCCGCTGGTGCTCTATGGCACGCTGTGGATCCTGCTGATCGCCTACATCACCATCGAGCTGCCCGCCGCCTATCAGCAATTGCAGTCGGCGTTCCGCTCGGTGCATCCCGAGCTCGAGGAGGCCAGCCGCATGCTCGGCGCGACGCGGCTGCGCGCGCTGCGCGACGTCACCGCGCCGCTGCTGCGCACCAGCGTGCTGGCGACCTGGTGCTTCATCTTCGTCTCCACCATCCGCGAGCTGTCCGCCGCGGTGATGCTGTTCACATCGGAGACGAAGGTCGTGTCAGTGTTGATCTTCGATCTCAAGGAATCCGGCGATCTCGGCGCGATCTCAGTGCTGGGCATCTCGATGCTGATCCTCACCTTCATCGTGGTGGTTGCCGTCAACCGCATCCCGGGATTCGGAGCGGGAACCAGGCTGCGGAATACGTGATCGTCATTTGAGCCGTCACCGCAAACACCCCTTGTCATGCCCCGCGAAAGCGGGGCATCCAGTACTCCCGGTGTGTATTGGATCGTCCGCTTTCGCGGACGATGACAGCCGAGGGTGAGGTGGCAGCGAGGCCATGGACTCCAAGCTCCCTGACATCGCCGTCGCCGAACACCTTGCCGACCGCATTGCCGCGGTCGGGCAACTGCCCGACGCCGTCCGCGCCAAATGCGTGGAAACCCTGATCGATGTCGTCGGGCTCTGCCTCGCTGCGCGCAACGAGGACTACGTGCAGGCCGCGCTGAACGGCTGGGACGATGACGGCCCCTGCACCGCGATCGGGCATAAGCGCAGGCTCTCCGCGGCGGGCGCCGCGTTCGTCAACGGCACCGCGGCACACGGCGAGGATTTCGACGACACCTTCGAGGGCGGGCCGGTCCATGCCGGCGCGGTGCTGGTGCCGGCGGTGCTGGCGGCGTGCCAGCGCTACGCCATCGACGGTGCGGCTGCTCTCAAAGGCATCGCGGTCGGCATCGAGACCATGTGCCGGCTCTCGACCGTGGCGCCGACCAAGGCGCACAAGGCGGGCTTCCATCCGACCGCGGTCTATGGCGCGGCCGGCGCGGCGGCCGGCGTCGCCACGGCGCTCGGCCTGAACAAGAAACAAACGGTCGACGCGCTCGGCATCGTCGGCTCGATGGCGTCGGGCATCATCGAATATCTTGCCGAGGGCACCTGGACCAAGCGCATGCACGCCGGCTGGGCCGCGCAATCCGGCTTGCGCGCCGTGCTGTTGGCGCGCGCCGGCTTCTCGGGGCCGCGCACCGTTTTCGAGGGCACCCACGGGCTGTTCCACGGCTTCGCCAACACGCTCGATGGCGACTACGGCGCACTGATCGGCGATTTCGGGGAGCGCTGGGTGACGCAGACGCTGGCCTTCAAGCCGTATCCGTGCGGGACCATGACTCACCCTTATATTGATTGCGCGCGGCGGCTCGGCACGCGCATCAAGGCGGCGGACGTGGCCGAGATGGTCTGCGACGTGGGCGAGGGGACCGTGCACCGCCTGTGGGAGCCGCTCGCCGCCAAGCAGACGCCCAAGAACGGCTATTCGGCCAAGTTCTCGCAGCCTTATTGCATCGCGACCGGCTTCATCCGCGGCAATGTCGGCTTGGCCGACTTCACCGACGCGGCGGTCAAGGACAGGGCGCTGCTCGCGCTGGCCGGCAAGGTCCGCTACCGGATCGATCCGGACAATCCCTATCCGAACAACTTCACCGGCCACATCCGCGTCACGCTGCGCGACGGTCGCGTCGTCGAGGAGCGCCAGCCGCACATGCGGGGCGGGGCGCACGAGCCGCTGACGCGGGCGGATATCGAGGACAAGTTCATGCTCAACGCCCGGCACGGCGGCATCGATTCGGCTCGCGCGAAGGCTGCCTTGGATATCGCGGCAGGCATGTTCAAAGGACGGATCGACCTGTCCGCGCTCAGAGGGTAAGGAAGTAGATGCTATCGTCCCCGCGAAAGCGGGACCCATCGTGCAGCGAATTCGTGGGTGAATGGGTCCCCGCTTTCGCGGGGACGACAGTGAGAGAACTTCCTTTGACCCTCCCCAAATTCCATTACGGCTTCGTCGTCGCCGGCGTCACCTTCATGGTGTTGCTGATCGGCGCCGGGATGCGCGCCGTGCCCGGCGTGTTCGTCGTGCCGTTCGAGACCGAGTTCGGCTGGAGCCGCGCCACCATCTCGCTCGCGGTCGGCGTCTGCATCGGGCTGTACGGGCTGATGGCGCCGTTCTCCGCCGCGACGATGGACCGCTTCGGCGTGCGCGGCACCATGGTCGGCGCGCTGTGCGTCATCGGCACCGGCGTGGCGCTGCTGCCGCTGATGACGCAATCCTGGCAGCTCATCGTGCTGTGGGGCGTATTTGTCGGCTCCGGCATCGGCTTCGTCGCCAACGTGCTGGCCGCGATCGTCGCGACGCGCTGGTTCGTGGCGCGGCGCGGCCTGGTGATGGGCATGCTCACCTCCGCCACGGCCGCCGGACAGCTTCTGTTCCTGCCGCCGCTTGCGATCATCGCGGCGACCTACGGCTGGCGCACCATGGTTGGCGTGCTGGCCACCGCCATTCTGTTGCTGATCCCGCTGGTGGCGCTGCTGATGCGCAACCGCCCTGAGGACATCGGCCTGCGCGCCTATGGCGAGACCGCCGAGGCGAAGCCGCCGGAGCGCACCACCGGCAACCCGATCCGCAACGCGTTCCGCGCGCTGGGCTTCGGGCTGCGCCACCGCGACTTCTATCTGCTCGCCGGCACGTTCTTTGTCTGCGGCGCGTCGACCAACGGGCTGATCGGCACCCACCTCATCCCGGCGTGCATCGACAACGGCATCCCGGAGATCATGGCGGCGAGCCTGCTCGCCTCGATGGCGATCTTCAACTTCATCGGCGCCACTGGCTCCGGCTATCTCTCCGACCGCGTCGACTGCCGCGTCCTGCTCTGCGTCTATTACGCGCTGCGCGGGCTGTCGCTTCTCTTCCTGCCGTTCTCGTTCGACACCTTCTACACGCTGTCGCTGTTTGCGGTGTTCTATGGGCTCGACTGGATCGCCACCATCCCGCCGACCGTGAAGCTGATCGGCCAGAGCTTCGGCCGCGAGAAGACCGCGGTGATGTACGGCTGGATCACCTGCTGCCACCAGCTCGGCGGCGCCAGCGCGGCGTTCTTCGGCGGCGTGCTGCGGGTCAATTTCGACACCTACATGCACGCCTTCATGATCTCTGGCCTCATGTGCCTGATCGCCGCGATCATGGCGCTGTTCATCGGCTACAATCGGCAGGAGCCGGAGCCCCGCCCCGCGGCCGCGGCGGCGTAGCGCGCGCACTAGTGTCATCGCCCGCGAAAGCGGGCGATCCAGTACACACCGCTTTCGAAATAGGGCAGGTTATCGTCCGATCTTAGAACCGTGATTACTGGATGCCCGCTTTCGCGGGCATGACAGCGGGAGTGAGGAAACAGAATGCCCTTCGACAAAGAACTTGCCGGCCGCGTCGCAATCATCACCGGCGCGGGCCGCAGCATCGGCCGCGAGATGGCGGTCGAGCTCGCCTCCGCCGGCTGCAACGTGGTCGTCAACGTGCGTAGCAATCGCGCCGAGGCCGAGGAGGTGGTGAAGGCCGTCGAGGCGAAGGGCGCGCGCGGTCTGGTCGCGGTCGCCGATGTGGTCGACGCAGCGGCGATCAACGCCATGGCGCAGTCCGCGCTCAAGACCTTTGGGCGCATCGACTACCTGATCAACAACGCCGCGCTGCGCCAGGAGAAGACCATCGAGGAGATGACCTTCGAGGACTGGCGCTTCATCAACGGCGTCATCCTCGACGGCGCGTTCCATTGCGTGAAGGCGTGCCTCGAGCCGATCAAGCAGAGCGACGCCGGCTCCATCATCAACATCGGCGGCCTGACCGGCGCGATGGGCGCGCCCGACCGCGCCCACGTCGTCACCGCCAAGGCCGGCATCGCCGGCTTCACCCGCGCGCTGGCGATGGAGCTTGCGCCCCGCAAGATCACCGTCAACACCATCGTGCCGTCGATGTTGGCACGGCCCGGCAAGCCCCATGAGATTCCGGAGCATCCGGTGTACAAGCCGCTGCTCGGCCGCGCCGGCTGGCCGAACGACATCGCGCCGCTGGCGCGGCTGCTGCTCGGCCCCGGCGGGCGCTACATCACCGGGCAGATCATCAACGTCAGCGGCGGCACGTATTTCAACGTGTGATGTTCATTGACGTGCAAAGATACGGCGCGGCATCGACAGCGCGCTCCCTCCCCCGCAAGCGGGGGAGGTGAAGCGGCGCCGGCGGAGCCACTTGGAGCAATAAGCTGAACCCATGCCGACCTGGCTCATCGCGATCGGCGTCATCGTCGTCCTGCAAACCGTCACGGCCACGCTGAGCCGGCTGCTGCCCGTCATTTCTCCGGCGTTCATGGCGGAGTTCTTCTGGGACGAGACCTGGATCGGCTACCTGTCGGCGGCGAGCGTCATCGGCTCGCTGTTCGTGCTCACCGCCGGCATCGGCCTGGTTCGCCGCCTGGGCGGGGTGGGGGCGCTGCAGATCAGCCTGCTGCTCGGCGCCGCGAGCCTGGTGCTGTTCAACGTGCCGTCGATTGCGGTGGCGCTGGTCGCGAGCATCGCACTCGGCCTGAGCAACGGCGCCGCCAATCCCGCGGGCAGCGAGGTGCTGCAGCGCTTCACGCCGCCGGCCCACCGCAACGTGGTGTTCTCGATCAAGCAGGCCGGCGTTCCGCTGGGTGGCGTGGTCGCCGGGCTCGCCATGCCGTGGCTGGTTGAGGCCTGGGGCTGGCGCATCGCACTGATCGCCGCCGCCGCCGCGCTGGCCGCCTTGACCGCGGCGACGCTGCCGCTGCGGTCGCGGATCGATCCGCCGCGCGACGCCATGGCGGTCTCGCGGCTGGTCAGCTTCCGCTGGACCGACGTGATCGTGCCGCTGCGCGCGCTGTCGCACGCGCCGGGGCTGTGGCGCATGTCGTGGGTCGGCTGCCTGCTGGCGTGGCCGCAAGCGGTCTGGGTCACCTTCGCGGCGACCTACCTCGTCGTCGCGCTCGGCCTGTCGCTCAGCGCAGCCGGCCTGGTGTTCGCGGTGATGCAGGCGGCGAGCGTCGTCGGCCGCGTGCTGGTGGGCTGGATCGCCGACCACGCGGTGTCGAGCACCACGACGCTGGCGCTGGCGTCGGTGGCGTCCGCGCTCTCGAGCGTCGCTTTCGGGCTGGCGACGCCGGACTGGCCGTTGTGGGCGCTGTTGCTGCTCGCCGCCGCCGGCGGCGTCGCGGTGTCCGGCTGGAACGGCGTCCAGATCGCCGAGGTGGCGCGGCGTTCGCCGCCCGGGCTGGTCGGCGAGACCGCGGCCGGCTCCGTCATCCTGGTCTACGCGAGCAACATGCTGGGGCCGATGTGCTTCGCGGCGTTCGTCGCGCTGACCGGGCGCTACGACCTGGCGTTCATGATCTCGGGCGTGCTGACGCTGATCTGCGTGCCGCTGTTGTGGGGGATTGATAGTGAGGCGGGGAAGTCAGGGCCTGAGGTCTAACGCGCACAACGTACTTCAACCCGGATTGCGCCTTGCTCCATACGGCTACGCTTGCATCTAGGTGGTTACCCCAACGCGCGCTTCACCGCCTCCGGCTCCTTCTCGATCACCGTGAGATACGCGCGTGCCGCACTGTCTGGAACGGAGCGGCCTTGCTCCCAATCCCGCACGCGCGCGATCGTCAGATTGTACATGATGGCAAATTCCTCTTGCGTCAGACGCAGGCGAGTTCGCACCGCCTTGACATCGACCGATACGGGAACATTGACCTTGAAGGTTTTGGGATCGGCTTCGCCGCGCGCGATCGCCACACCCTCCTTGGCCGCTGCGATCAATTTCTTTCCGAGCTTGCTCATGCCCTTCTCCATATTCCAGTTTAATTGCGCCTGCGCCGTCCCGGTTCCTTGACCTTTCTCTTGGTCCCCTTCCGATATTCTTCGGCGTAAGCAGCAAGAGAGCTTCTGAGTTCGTTGCGTTCGGCCTTGCTCAGATTATCTCGTGAGCCTTTGTCGATGAGGGCTAGCAACAGGATCGGTACATCGTCGCCGGCAAAATAGTGCACGGTCCGATAACCGCCGCTCTTGCCTTTGCCCTTGCCGGGAAAGCGCACCTTGCGACAGCCGCCAGTGCCGACCATCAATTCTCCCATCGTCGGCTCACGGGAAATGGCGGATACGAACTTCATCTGATCGACTTCCGAAAGCCCTGCCTTTCAGCGTCGGCAAGAAACGTCCTGGTACGAATGACGGTTTGCACAATCGCACAACTACGGAAAGTCCGTAGTAATTTCAAGGGTCTTGACAATATTCCTATAGGACCATATTCATGGTTCAACTCCATCCACCGAGGGCGTTCTCATGAGACGTCTTTTGAGCGGGATGGGGTGCGGCGCCTGCGGGCCGGTCTCGTAAACCGGCTCCCGGGAGGCCTCGGGACCCCGCCCTATCGGCACTAAGAGCGGTGCGCAGGGAGCCTGCTGGACGGCCGGACAAGTTTCCGGTTCGCAAGCGCGGCCCCAGGTCAGTGCGGCAAGCGGAATGCCCCGCACCAAAACGCCGCGGTGAAGCGCCGAGTGGCGCGCCGGCTGGCGTTATCAGCCGGCGGTCCCGCACGGGACCGGCCCGACCGCAAGGCGGGCCCGAGGTGCGGCGATCCGCACCAGCGCCGGTCGGCGCTTCACCCCCTCGGACTTTTTCCGGGGGCCGGAAACAGGCAAACCTCGGACGATCATCGCCGCGAGAAGGAGAGGGTGTGTGCTCTGATGTCGCAACACACTCGGTTGTCGTCCCCGCGAAAGCGGGGACCCAGTACCCGTAGGCCTCTCGATAGAGCGGTGGTTACTGGATCCCCGCTTTTGCGGGGATGACAGTCGGCGGGGTTGAACGGGTGGCAGCGGCCGCCAGAGAAATGCTAGCGTTCTGCCCGATAACCAATCCCAAGATCATTTCAAGAAACAGCGTAACGAGGGTGTCATGTACAGCGATCTCGGCCTTTTCATCGACGGCGCGTGGAAGAAGAATGGCGGCGGCGGCAAGTCGGAAGAGGTGATCAATCCGGCCACCGAAAAGCCGCTCGCCACCTTGCCGCACGCCAACACGGCCGATCTCGACGCCGCGTTGGAATCGGCCAAGAAGGGCTTCGCGGTCTGGCGCGCCACCTCGGCCTACGACCGGAGCAAGATCATGGCCAAGGCCGCGCAACTGATGCGCGATCGCCACGACGCCATCTCGAAAATCATGGTGATGGAGCAGGGCAAGCCGTACGCCGAGGCGCGCGGCGAGGTCATCGTCTCCGCCGATATCATCGACTGGTACGCCGAGGAGGGCCGCCGCAGCTACGGCCGCATCGTGCCGGGCCGCGGCAAGGGCGTCCGCCAGCTCGTCGTGCAGGAGCCGATCGGCATCACCGCCGCGTTCACGCCGTGGAATTTCCCGGTGCTCACCCCGGCCCGCAAGATCGGCGGTGCGCTGGCGGCAGGCTGCTCGCTCATTCTCAAGGCGTCGGAGGAGACGCCGGGCGCCTGCGTCGAGATGGTGAAGTGCTTCGCCGACGCCGGCCTGCCGGCGGGCGTGCTCAGTCTCGTTTTCGGCGTGCCGTCGGAGGTGTCCGAGCATCTGCTGGCGAAGGACGCGGTGCGCAAGATCTCGTTCACCGGCTCGATCCCGGTCGGTAAGCACCTGGCGCAGCTCGCTGCCAAGGGCATGAAGCGCACCACCATGGAGCTCGGCGGCCATTCGCCGGTCGTGGTGTTCGGCGACGCCGACCCGGAGAAGGCGGCCGACACCATCGCGGCGTTCAAGTACCGCAACGCCGGCCAGGTCTGCA
>JBEVIJ010000035.1:0-17745 GCA_040510745.1 Xanthobacteraceae bacterium | reverse complement strand
GAGAGTAGTCCCGCAATGGACGTTATCCATCGGTGTTTCGAAGTACTCGACCTCTGTTCCGGCTCGCCATAGACTGTACAGACAGTCTTCGCGAAGATCAGGGTGGCTTTAGGTCAATCAAACTCCGAGGACGACTTGAGTCACTACCTTCGTCCTCACCCTCAATGAGCCTGAAAGCCTGCCGTTTCTGAATTCGCGGGACAACCCGGAAGCACGAAAAAAATAGCACTTCCGACCGCCGCCGCAATTGGTGTCACGCGAGAACGCAGAAGAGGCCTGGATTTTTCGCGGGTGTCCCGCAATGTGGAAAACGGGGAGAGTAATCCACAACGCATTGAATCGGCGCGAGTATTCAAAAGCTGACAACCGAATTGTGACAGTCTTGAAAAGAGTTTTTTGCGGTTTACTAAGCTGTGAACCAAAATCACCAAAATCCAAGTCCTCGACCGCGCTTTCTCGGTAACCCCTTTGTGGGTATGACGTTTTTGTGACCGATAACTACGGGTAGCCCTCCCGGCGCCGGACTGAAAAACCGCGCCATATGCAGGAATTCGCCTATCAGTAAAAATACGCATATACTCGCTTCTTATGGTCTATGTGGCATTCATGCCACAAACGTCATCGGTCTAATCCTTCGATCGGCAGAAAACTTTTTCGCGAAAAGCGTTCGCGCAAACGAGCCGCGCTCCCCCGCAGTAGAGTACGGCGAAGTCCTCCAGATTGTGACGTCAATTCAAAGCGTTAACAGCGCGAGCGGCTATTTGCCGAGCTTTGTGATGCTCTTGGTCAGCCGTGAGATTTTGCGGCTTGCGGTGTTGTGGTGAACCTGACCGGTCTGCGCCGCCTTCATGAGCTGCGGTTCGGCCTTCTTCATGGCGTCCAGCGCCTTGGCGCGGTCGCCAGCTTCGATCGCCTCTTCCACCAGGCGAACCGCGCTGCGAGCTCGGGTGCGGCGCGCCTGATTGATGAGGGTGCGCCGCGCGATTTTGCGGGTGGCTTTGCGTGCGGAGGAGGTGTTGGCCATGAACTCGTCGAGGGCTTGAAAATACAGCGGCGGCGAGGGATCTCGCAGCTAGCGCGGTGCTTATAGTCACGCGCCCCCGGGCCGTCAACGTGCCGTTACGGCGGGTTCCGGCAACTCGGCAGCGTCGTGGCCGTACAGCCAGGCGATCGATTGCGGGGAGGTCCCGGTCGCCATCCTGGCATCGCGCTCCTGCTGTGCCGGCCCGTCGGGCAAATGGAAGCGATCCTTGTTGTCGCGCGAGATCTGCTGGACCCGCGAGGTGCGCGGCAGCCGCACCGTTTCGTAGAGCTTCAGTGCCTCGACGACGTCGTCGCTGCGCGTAGCGAGACAACTGGTGAGCGCCGCGCCGTCCTCGATGGCTTGCGCCGCGCCCTGGCCGAGAAACGGCAGCATCGGGTGACAGGCATCGCCAAGCAGCGTAACGCGCCCGAACGACCAGCGCGGCAGCGGCATGCGGTCGAGCAGCGCCCATTTGAAAGTCTGCTCGGCGGCGGCGATGATGGCGGGCACTTGCGGATGCCAGCCTTGATAGGCCGCTGCCAGCACCGACAGATCTCCGGGCTCGGTCCAGGATTCGGTTTCCCAGGCGGTCTGCTCGATCAAGCCGACGAAATTGAGAACTCGTCCGCTAGCGACGGGGTAGTGCACGAAATGCCGGCCCGGACCCATCCAGTTCGTCGATGCGGCCTCGATGTCGAGATGCGCCACGCGCTCCATGGGGATCAGGCCGCGGTAGGCGATGCAGCCGGTGAAGCGCGGACGCTCCTCGCCATGCAATGCGCGGCGGATGGCGGAATGGATACCGTCCGCGCCGATCAGGATGTCGGCCTTGATCGCGACGCCGTTCTCGAACCCAGCTTCGACGTGGCCGCCGCGGTCGTTGAAGCTGATGCAGCGATGCGAGAGATGCACGCGTTCCTTGGGAATCGCCTGGGTGAGGACGGCGTTCAATTCGCCGCGGTGAAAAACATAGGCCGGCGCGCCATATGTCGCTTCGGTCTGCTCCCGCAAGCGTGAACGCGCCAGTGTGCGGCCGTCCTGCCAGCGCCGCTGATGGAACGCCAAGGGTCGCACACCGATGCGCTCGAGTTCCTCGCCGAGCCCGAGCCGGATCAGCAGGTGCGACGCATTCGGGCTCACTACAAGCCCAGCGCCCACCTCGATGATCTGCGGGGTCTGTTCGTAGACTTGGACGTCGTGACCTGCCTTGAGGAGATGAAGCGCGGCGGAGAGCCCGCCGATCCCTCCGCCGATCACCGCAACGGAACGCGCACTCATGAGCCGGCGCGCGTCTAGGCCACGCGCTTGCCGCGCACCTGGTCGTATCCGGCCACCACGGCGGCGCGATCGGCGGCCGCAAACGGCGCCAGCGGCGGCTTTACCCGCGACAGTGCCGGGTCGGCGTGGATGTGCGCGAGCAGCGCCTTGACGCCCGATACCAGCGCCTTGCCGTCGAACAACTTGCGGATCGTCACCGCGGCGTCGAGCGAGGACTGCTCGCCGTTGCTCCACGCACGCTGGCACAGGTCGGGGTTGAGGTTGGCGGTCGCCGAGATGCAACCGGCGAAGGCGCCGTTCTTCGCTTCGATCAGCACGGCTTCGGTCGAAGGAAATACGTCGAAGTGCTTTCCAATCGCGGCTGCTTCGCGCGCATAGGCCATGTCGCCGGAAGAATCCTTGAGGCCGACGATGCGTGAGCCGAACTTATCGAGCAGGCGTTTCACCAGGGCGACGTGCCAAGGCAGGCCGGACTGTTGTGGGAAATGGTAGAGGTAGATCGGGATCGGATTCGCCGCGCTCGCCTGCACGATGGTTTCGACATGCGCGACCAGACCGTCGTCGGGCACGCCCTTGTAGTAGAACGGCGGCAGCAGCAGCGCGCCGGCAAATCCCAATTCCGCTGCGTGCCTGGTCAAAGCTACGGCGTCCGCGGTGGCGGCTGCGCCGGTGCCGACCATCAGCCGCTCCAGCGGCAGCTTAGCGTCGCGGTAGGCCGTCATTACGCGCTTGCGCTCGTCGAGCGAGAACGACGTCGCTTCACCTGTCGTGCCGAGCACGTTGAGGCCGTCGCAGCCGTTGTCGAGCAGGTACCGCGCGAGCTTGGTCGCGCGTGTTGTATCGGGCGATCCGTCTTCGCTGACGGGCGTTGCAACAGCGGCGATCACGCCGCGCAGTTTGGAAGTGCTCAAGATATTCTCCTTAACCGCTTACATTGAACGCCGCGAGCGCGGCCATGTTGACGAGGTCGGTGTCCTTGGCGGTCATTGGCACGATCTGCACCGAACGGTCGAGTCCGACCAGCAGTGGACCGATCACGGTCGCGCCGCCGAGCTCCTGCAGCAGCTTGGTGGAGATCGACGCCGAATGGAACGCCGGCATGATCAGCACGTTGGCCGGCCCTGACAGCCGGCTGAACGGATAGTGGGCGGCCGATTCTGGATTGAGCGCGACGTCGGCTGCCATTTCGCCGTCGTATTCGAAATCGACCCGGCGCTGATCGAGAATTTTCACGGCCTCGATAACGTGCGCGGAGCGCTCGCCCGGCGGGTGCCCGAAGGTGGAGAATGCAAGCAAAGCGAGCCGCGGCTCATAGCCGAGCCGCCGCGCCACCCCGGCCGCCTCGACGGCAATGTCGGCAAGCTCCTGCGCCTTCGGCATTTCCGTGATCGCGGTGTCGGCGACCAGAACGTTGCGGCCGCGCGCCAGCACCATGGAGAGGCCAATCACGCGGTGGCCCGGCTTGGGGTCGATGACGCGCCGAACGTCCTCCAGCGCCACCGAGAAGTTTCGGGTCACGCCGGTCACCATCGCGTCGGCGTCGTCCAGCGCCACCATACAGGCGGCGAAGTGGTTGCGGTCGGTGTTCACCAGCCGCTGCACGTCGCGCAGCAGATAGCCTTGCCGTTGCAGGCGTTCATAAAGGTATGCGGCGTACTGGGCGTTGCGCGTCGATAGCGCGGCGTTGATTATCTGAATGCCCTTGCCGAGCTCGATTCCGAGGTTCTTCGCGCTCTGGCGCACGCGGTCTTCGCGGCCGACCAGCAGCGCGGTGCCGAGCCGCTCGTGCGCGAAGGTCGCCGCGGCGCGGATCACCTGCTCCTCTTCGCCCTCCGCGAACACCACGCGTTTGGGCGAGCGGCGGACCCGCTCGAACACCTGCTGCAGCACGCCGGCCACCGGATCGCGGCGGCGGCGCAGCGATTCCCGATAGGCATCCATGTCGGCGATCGGCTTGCGCGCGACGCCGGTGTCCATTGCGGCCTTGGCGACTGCCGGCGGGATATAGGAAATCAGCCGAGGATCGAACGGCACCGGGATGATGTAGTCCGGCCCGTATTTGAAGCGCATGCCGTACGCGGCCGCGACCTCGTCGGGCACGTCCTCGCGGGCGAGGTCAGCCAGCGCGCGGGCCGCGGCGATCTTCATCTCCATGTTGATGGTGGTGGCGCGGCAGTCGAGCGCGCCGCGGAAGATGTACGGGAACCCCAGCACGTTGTTGACTTGGTTGGGATAGTCGGAGCGGCCCGTCGCCATGATGGCGTCATCGCGCACCTCGGCGACTTCCTCCCAGGTGATTTCCGGATCGGGATTGGCCATGGCGAAGATGATTGGCTTTGGCGCCATCGAGGCGACCATCTCCTTGGTTACGGCGCCCTTCGCGGACAGGCCGTAGAACACGTCGGCGCCCTTGAGCGCGTCGGCCAGCGTGCGCGCCGACGTCTTTACCGCATAGGCCGACTTCCACTGGTTCATGCCGTCCTTGCGGCCTTCGTAAATCACGCCCTTGGTATCGCAGAGGATCAGGTTCTCTGGACGGAAGCCGATCGAGCGCAGCAGCTCCAGGCACGCGATGCCCGCGGCGCCCGCGCCGTTGCAGACGATCTTGGTGTCTTCCATTTTCCTATCGGTGAGTTCCAGCGAGTTGAGGAGACCGGCGGTGGCGATGATCGCGGTGCCGTGCTGGTCGTCGTGGAACACCGGGATGTCGAGCAGTTCGCGCAGCCGCTGCTCGATGATGAAGCACTCCGGCGCTTTGATGTCCTCGAGGTTGATGCCGCCCCAGCCCTTGCCGAGGAATTTCACGCAGTTGATGAACTCGTCTGGATCCTCGGTGTTGACCTCGAGGTCGATGGAATCGATGTCGGCGAAGCGCTTGAACAGCACCGCCTTGCCTTCCATCACCGGCTTCGCCGCCAGTGCGCCGCGGTTGCCCAGGCCCAGGATGGCGGTGCCGTTGGTGATGACGGCAACGAAGTTGCCCTTCACGGTGTAGTCGTAGGCCTTGCTTTCGTCCTCGGCGATGGCAAGCACCGGCACCGCCACGCCCGGCGAATAGGCGAGCGAGAGGTCGCGCTGCGTGGCCATCGGCTTGGTTGCCACCACCTCGAGCTTTCCGGGTCTACCCTGGCTGTGAAAAAGCAGCGCTTCCTGGTCGGTGAAGGTCGGCCGGTTCCCGCTGGATTTCTTTGCCATTTCAATACTCTACTCGGCCCGACAGGGCCGACGGCGGAACGTTACCGGAAGCCCGGGCGGCATAACAAGGGCGCGGCGGGCGATGCGGCACTGCAGCGATTGAACGGCCGAGCCTGCCGCGCTAATCGGATGCGGGGAAGGCGTCGTTTTTGTTGGACTTGTCATGATCCGGTTTCTGTTGCGGTTTCTCGGCCTGCTGCTGCTCGCGCTGGCCTTTATCTTTGTGATCTACGACGGGATGAAATCGATCGCGGACAAGACGATCTATGCGACCGCGCTCAGCCAGTTCTGGACCGAGATTCACGCCTCAAGCCTCCAGGCGGCCCAGGCTTCGGTCGAACGTCTGTCCGGCACGCTGTGGAGCCTGGCGATCTCGCCCATCCTCGAACAGCCGGCCGCCGCCATCTTCGCGGTGCTCGGCGCGGTGCTGATCGTGCTGGGCCGCAAGAAGAAACCGCTGATCGGCTACGCGCGGGATTGAGGCGCGTGCTCATAAACGCGCAGCCATAGCCTGATCGAAGGTGAGACGTCGCTCGATGGCAGCTTGCTCAATTGACAATTGGCCCGTGCCTGAGCCTAAGCCCACCTATTTCAAGGCATCGATCGCCGCGCGGGCAATCTGCGAATCCTGGCCCGACAGCACGCCGGACACGCCGATCGCGCCGGCGATCTTGCCGTCGATCACCAGCGGAAAGCCGCCTTCCAGCGGCGTGATGTCCTTGAGCGCCAGGAAACGCACGCCAGCGCCGCCTCCTGAAATGGCGTCGTCGAGCACCTTGGTGGGCCGCTTAAACTTGAGCGCGGTCTTCGCCTTGCCCTGCGCGATTTCGATCGACGCGAGCTGAGCATTGTCGCGCTTGTGCAGCATGACGATGTGGCCGCCGCTGTCGATGATGGCGACCACCACCGGCCAGTTGTTCTTGGCGGCTTCGGCATCGGCGGCAGCCATGGCCTTGCGCGCGGTCTCAAATGGGATCGGCGGGCCGTAGTCCGGCGGCACGGTCTGCGCGTGGGCCGGAAACGCGGCGGCGAGCGCGATGGTGCAGGCGCCAGCGATGGTCGTCAGGGTGGTCAAAGTGGCCTCCTCAGGATTCGCCGCAGCATAAGTGGCCGGGGCCTTCAGGGGAACAGGAACGTGCCTAGTGTCGCTTTGGTTCGGAAGTTCGCCCGAAATCTCGGCTTGCTCCGAAGCGAACTTTTGAACCAAAGCGACACTAGCAACGCACTGATTCTAGTGTCCCTTTTGGACCCGTTGTTCTCAATGGTGGTTGTTGATAACTCTTGCGATTTTCGGGTCCGGGACACTAGCGCATGGCCGTGCTTTAGGCCGCCGGACCCCCTATATTTGCGGTTAGAAATCGCAGGAGATTTGCCAATGTTCGGGTTCAAGAAATTGCTTTCGATCCCGTCGCGCGGCGAGGCGCTGCCCGGCCGGCCAGTGCCGGTCCCCACCGCCGCCAAGCATTTCATCAACGGCAACCCGCTGAAGGGGCCTTATCCGGCAGGGCTTGAGACCGCGGTGTTCGGCATGGGCTGCTTCTGGGGCGCCGAGCGCAAGTTCTGGGAGCTTGGTGACGGCATCTACGCCACCGCGGTCGGCTATGCGGCCGGCCATACGCTCAATCCGACCTACGAGGAGGTCTGCTCCGGCCGCACCGGCCACAACGAGGTCGTTCTGGTGGTCTACGACCCCAAGAAAGTGCCGTTCGAAAAGTTGCTCAAGACGTTCTGGGAGAACCACGATCCGACCCAGGGCATGCGCCAGGGCAACGACGTCGGCACGCAGTACCGCTCCGGCATCTACACGACGACGCCGGCGCAGAAGAAGGCCGCCGAGGAATCCAAGGCCATGTTCCAGCGCGCGCTCGATGCCAAGCGCTACGGCGCGATCACCACGGAGATCGTCGACGCGCCGGAGTTCTACTTCGCCGAGGACTATCACCAGCAGTATCTAGCGAAGAATCCGAGGGGCTATTGCGGGCTGGGCGGCACGGGCGTGTCGTGCCCCATCGGCACGGGCGCTGCAGTCGCCGCGCACTGAGCGCTGACCCGGAAATGTGCTGCGAGACGGCTGCATCCGCGCCCGCTTTGCTTTTGAGCTCACGGATTGAACAGCACCAACAGGAACACCAGGAACATCACCAGGTGAACCGCGCCCTGCAGCATGTTGGTGCGCTCGCCGCCGAAGGTCAGCATTGACACAACGAGGGTGAGCGCGAGCAGCATCATCTCCTGCTGACCCAGTCCGAGAATGATCGGCGTGCCGCGGAACACGCCGAGCGTCAGCACGGCGGGAATTGTCAACCCGATGGTTGCCAGCACGGAGCCGAGCGCGATGTTGACCGCGCGTTGCAACTGATTGCGGCGCGCCGCCTGCAGCGCGCCCATGGTTTCGGGCGCCAGCACCAGCACCGCGACGATCACGCCAACCAGCGCAACCGGCGCGCCGATCCCGACCACGGTGCGCTCGACGATATGGCCGAGCTCCTCCGTCAGATAGACCACCGGCAATAACGTGAGTGCCAGCCCTGCGCTGTGAAACCACACCGGGTTCATCCCGGCAGGCGCGGTTTCCGGCGGTGCTTCCGGCAATGCGCTGGGCTCGGCGCTGCTCGGATCCTGAAAGAAGCTGGAGTGGCGCCGCGTCTGCATCGCGAGAAACACACCATAAAGTGCAAGCGTCAGCACGGCGATGGTGATGGCCTGTGTGTTCGAGTGTTCGACAGGACCGGGCCTGGCGTGGTCGCTGTGAAGTTAGGCATGACAAGCGCGAAAGTGGCGAGCGGGATCGCGACCGAGAGGAAGGCGCGCGCGCCGGGCAAATTGTAGTTCTGCTCATGATGGCGCAAGCCACCGAGCAGCAGGCATAACCCGACCGCCCCGTTGAGCATGATCATCACCACGGCGAACACCGCGTCACGCGCGACCGGCGTGCTTCCCTGCGAGGTCGCCACCGCGGTGATGATGAAGGCCACCTCGATGATGGTGACCGACATGGTCAGGATCAGCGTGCCGTACGGCTCGCCGAGTTCCTCAGCCAGATGCTCGGCGTGCCGCACCACGCCGAACGCGCCCCACATGATCGCTCCGAACAACCAGGCGAACACCAGCAGCGTAAGGCCGGTGCTGTTGGCGGCGGCTGCCAGCCAGCCGCCGCCGAACAGCAGGAACAGGGCGGCAGTCAGCCAGACCGCCGGTACCTGGGCTTCGGCTCGCAGCAATTTCAGCATCGAATTCCTTCAATTTTGCGGATTTCGTCAAGTTAAACGGCGTCGGTGCGTCGTGCGAGGCCAAATGCAGCCGGGAGAGCAGCACGACTAAGGCTTCATTAACCATACTGAGGCGTTAATCGGGCTTAACTTTTGCCGGCGCTTTGCACGGATTCGCCTCGCATGCGCGTTTGCCGCTTTCTGGTTCTGCTCGTGGCTTTCGCCACGGTCACCGGCTGCGCGCGTCAGCCGGCGCGGCCGTATGCGGCGTCCCCGTGGTGCGCTCCGATCTCGACATGATGACCTACGGCGCGCCCGCCGCTTACCGGCAGCCGCCGATGTACGGGCCGAGCTCCGGCCCAAGTTCTGGTCCAGGCTACGGCCCACCACCGACCGCTTATGGTCCGCCGCCCGCACCATCTCGGACCGTTCGCTACGCCACGCAGTACGTTCCGGTGCGCGAAATGCCGGAGGACCACGGGCCGTACACGCTCGACACCGGCGACAAGCTGCGCATCGTGGTGTTCGGCCAGGACACCTTGAGCAACACCTATACGGTCGATGCCGCAGGCATGGTCACCATGCCGCTGATCGGCGCCGTGCGGGCCCGCGACATGACCACCGCCGCTCTGGGTGCGGCGATCAAGTCGCGGCTTGCCGGCTGCTACATCCGGGAGCCCAGCGTGGCGGTCGAGGTCGACGTCTACCGGCCGTTCTTCGTGCTCGGAGGTCACCTATCCGGGGCAGTACCCCTACGTGCCCCATATGACGGTCGAGAACGCGGTCGCCATCGCCGGCGGCTTCACGCCGCGCGCCACCAAGTCGGCCGTCACCATCACCCGCAAGATCCAGGGTGTGCCGCAGCGCTTCCCGCTGCCGCTGCGCTATACCATCCGCCCTGGCGACGTTGTCACGGTCGGCGAACGCTGGTTCTGATTGGCCTCAACCTGTCGTAGGATGCCGTCTCCAACAGAAGGGGATGCGCATGGTCCGTTTTGCCTTGTTGCTTGGAATTGTCTGCGGCGCCTTCGCCGCGCCGGCTCACGCCCAGGAGAAATTCCCGACCCGCCCCATCAAGTTCGTGGTCGGCTTCCTGGCCGGCGGGCCGAACGACATCGTCGCCCGCATCTTCTGCGAATTCCTCACCCCGCACATGGGCGCGCCCTGCGTGGTCGAGAACCGCTCCGGGCAGGGCGGCATGCTGGCCGCCAAGTCGGTGATCGAATCGCCGCCCGACGGCTACACCATCATGTTCGTCGCGCCCAACAACGCGATCGGACAGACCCTCTACAAGAACCTGCCGTTCAATCACGTGCGCGACACCACCCCGATCGCCGGCACCATGCAGCTCACCAACATCATGGTGGTGCCGCCCGATCTGCCGGTGAAAAGCGTCGGCGACTTCATCGCCCACGTCAAAGCCAATCCGAACAAGATGACATTCGCGTCGTCCGGCAACGGCACCTCGGTTCACATGTCCGGCGAGCTGTTCAAGATGATGACCAAGCTCGACATCCTGCATGTGCCCTACAAAGGCTCGGCCGGCATCTATCCCGACCTGATGACCGGCAAGGTCCATGCGCTGTTCGACAACCTGCCGGGCTCAATCGAGTTCGTGAAGACCGGCAAGTTGCGCGCGCTCGCTGTGACGACGACGACGCGCAATGCAGCGCTGCCTGACGTGCCGACGGTCGCCGACACGGTGCCGGGCTACGAGGCGAGCGTGTTCTACGGCGTCGCCGGGCCGAAGGGCATTCCGCCGCATATCGTCGACATCCTTAACAAGGCTTTCAACGCGGCGCTCGCCGATCCGAAGATCAAGGAGCGCATCGCGCAGCTCGGCGGCGTGCCGACCCCGATGACGCCGGCCGAGTTCGGCAAGCTGCTCGCCGACGAGACCGAGAAGTGGGGCAAGGTGGTGAAGGCCGCCAACATTTCGGTCGAGTGATCCGTCCGCGAGATAAAAGATCGGGCCGCGCGGCTGTCACCGCGCGGCCCGCAGAGGGATCACGCCACGTGTGCTGGAGAGACTTGCGCCTCGTCAGAACAGCCTTCCCTCCCGCAGCACGATGGACCGGTGCGCTTAAAAAAAAGCTTACGCGAGCCGCTCAAAGTTTTTCGATTCCACTGCCGTAACGAGTTCAATGCGACGCCGCCACGGAACTTTCTGTTTCATCGCGGGACCGCGCCTTCATTCCTCGTGCCTTGTTTCTTCATATGCTTGGCGAGGAACGCCTTGGTGCGCTCGTACGCTACGTCGGCGCTGCCCTTGTGGAAGCTGCCGCGCTCGTCGCAGTGGAAGCCGTGGCCTGCGTCCGCATAGACGTAAATCTCGCAGTCGCCGCCGCGCTTCTGCTTGATGATCTCGACGTCGGACATCGGGATGCCGTGGTCCTTCTCGCCGAAATGCATCTGCACCGGGCACTTCGGCTTCTCGTCGGCGAACTTGACGATCTGGCCGCCGTAATAGGCTACCGCTGCCGAGAGACCGGACAGCCGCGTCGCGGCGAGGTATGCAATCGAGCCGCCCATGCAGAACCCGACGATGGCGACCGGGCCGACCGAAGCGATCTCCTTGATGGCCGCGTCGGTGTCGCGCAGCATCGCGTCCCAGTCGGGCTTGGCGACGTAGGTGCGGGACTTCTCGATCTCGGGCGGCGTGTAGCCGGACTGGTAATCCTTGATCTGCCGGTCGAACAACGCCGGCGCCACCGCGACATAGCCTTCGTCGGCGAAGCGGTCGCAGACATTGCGGATGTGATTGTTGACCCCGAAAATCTCCTGAATGACGACGATGCCGCCCTTCGGTGCGCCCTTCGGATCGGCGCGATAGGCCCCGAGGCTGTGTTTGTCCGCGGCCGTCAGCGTGAAATGCTTACCCAAGATGAACCTCCCAACGTTTGACACGTACAGTACCCTTTAGCGCGCTCTGTATAGCAGGGTGGCGCCGGAAGTGAACGGGCCGTGCCCGTAAACGGTTATAAAACAATAGAAATTTGTAAGGCACAGGCGGCCAGGCGTCGCCAGGCCAAAGCTTGCTCTGAACCTTTCCTCGGGGCCGTCCGACAACTATCCGAACGGCAAATTCAACCACTCGCACTCCAAGGAGTTTCCAATGACCCTCAAGACCAGCCTTCTCGCTCTCGCCGCGGTTGTCGCTCTCGGCACCACCGCGCTGACTTCGACCTCCGCCGACGCCAAGGGCTTTCATGGTGGCGGCAAGGGCTTTCACGGCGGCTTCCATAAGGTCGGCGGCCACGGCCACTTCCGCCATCACGGTCACTTCCGCCATCACGGCCACTGGCGTCACCGCCACATCTACTACCCGCGCCCGGTCATCTACGCGGCCCGCCCGGTGGTCTACAGCGCAGCGCCCGTCATCTCGACCAACCGCTGCACTTGCTTGACCAAGGAATACACGCAGGAGGGTGCGGTGCTGTTCAAGGACATCTGCACCAACGAAGCGGCGATCAATCCTCCGCCGGCCCCTGTGCAGACCGGCTACGCGCCGCAGCCGATGAGCGCTCCGCAGGTTCAGTAAGTCTGTAGCGTCAGCCGAGTTGAGTGTTACGAGCCCCGGCCTCGCGCCGGGGTTCGCATTTTTATTGCTGCGGCTTCGCCTTGATGCGCGCCAGGACGCGGGCCTTCGCCGCGGTGTCGCGATCGAGCCGCGCCTTGAAGCCGGCCGCGTTGTCGAAATAGTCAGGCGGCTGCGCCGCGCGTTCCGCGACCGCGCGATAGGCTTCGTCCTTGGCCGCGGCCGCGCAGGCATCCGACAGCTTCGCTACGACCGGGGCCGGCGTTTCCGCCGGAGCGAGCAATCCGCCGAAGCTCGCCGGGCTCACGTCGTAACCCTGCTCCTTCACCGTCGGCACGTTGGCGAATGCGGGATGGCGGGTCTCGGCGAAAATGCCGATCACGCGCACGTTCTGCCCCGCTGCCGTGCCGAGCACGATCGATGCGACGTCGATCCGCCCGCCGAGCAGGTCGGTCATCACCAGCGGCTCGCCGCGGAACGGGATGTCCTTGATGTCGATCGCGGCGGCCTGGAGGAACTCCTCCATCGCCAAGTGCGGAACGGTGACGACGCCCTGGTGGCCGTAGTTGAGCGCGCCAGGCTTTGCCTTCGCCGCCGCGACGAGGTCCGCGACGGTCTTGATCGGAGATTCGGGCCGCACCGCCAGCGCCATGGCGTTGACGAAGGCTTGGCAGACCGGGATGAGCGCATCGGGCTTGTAGCCGGTGTCGCTGCGGTCCTGCGGATGCACCGAGAGCACCAGCGCGGGCGCAAACAGCAGCGTGTAGCCGTCGGGATCGGAGCGCGCCACGCCGGCGGTGCCGAGCGCGCCGCCCGCCCCGGCGCGGTTCTCCACGATGAACTGCTGGCCGAGCCGGCTCGACAGGCCCGCGGCGAGCGCACGCGCCAGGATGTCGGTGGTGCTGCCGGCAACGTAGGGATTGACGATCTTGGCGACGCGGTTGGGATAATCGCTCTGCGCCAGCGCCGGTGTCGACATCAGCGCGGCGGCCACGAGCGAAACGGCGGTCTTCACGATACGCGGCATTCTGTTCTCCCGGCTCGGACGGTGGCCGGAAGCTTAGCGTAGTTCTTCCAGGCTCAGTAGAATCCCTGACGCGGTGGGGGGTTGTAATAGTTTGGCGACCGCGGATCGTTGTTGCCTGCGCGCGCCGCGCCGGGCGGAATGCGCGCGATCTCGTTGGCGCGGTCTGCGCAGCCGGTCTGGCACGATCCGGGGCTGCCGCCGCGCGTCAGGCACTGGCTGTAGCAGGTGTTGAAGTCGAAGCTCGACGCCGCCGCGGGACGCCGCTGCTGCGCCACGGCGGGTGCGGCAACAAGAAGCATCAGCAAGGAAATAGTCAAAATACGCATCACGGCCTCCAGCGGCGTCGATAATACTGGAACAAGAAGCCGCGCGGAATATTCCGCCGTTACGCCTTCGGCAGGCCGAAAGCGTTCGCCAGCAGCTCGTAGGAATGCTTCCGCGCCTCATGGTCGTAGATCATGGTGGTGATCATCAACTCGTCGGCTTGCGTGTTCGCGATCAGCGGCTCCAGGTGCGTCATCACCTTGGCGACGTCGCCGACCACGAGCCGCGCGCGGTTGCGGGCGACCAGCGCCTTGTCGGCTGGCGAATAGACGTGCGCCGCGGCCTCCTCCGGCGAGGGCAGCGGCAGGTAGTGCCCCTGGCGCCGCCGCGCGAAGTTGAGATCGACGGTCGAGGCAAGCCGCTCGGCTTCTTCGTCGGTGTCGGCGCAGACCACATGACAGCCAAGGATGGCGTGCGGCTTGTCGCGGGTCGGCGATGGCTTGAAGTGCTGGCGGTACATCGTCATCGGCATCACCGGGTCGAAGTCCGAGAAATGATGCGCGAACGAGAAGCCTGCGCCGACATGGGCGGCAAGCTGCGCGCTGTAATCGCTCGAGCCCAGCAGATAGATCGGCGGCAGCGGAACGTCGGCCGGCATGGCGCGCACGTTGCGGAACGGATGGCCTTCCGGGAAGCCGCCCTGCTCAAACAGCAGCAGTTCCTGGAAGCGGTCGAGGAAGTCGTCGGCGTTGGGATCGTCCTGCCGCCGACGCAGCGCAAATGACGTGACCGGGTCGGTGCCGGGCGCGCGGCCGAGGCCGAGATCGATGCGGCCGGGGAACAGGCCCTCGAGCACCTTGTAACGCTCTGCCACGACGAGCGGCGCGTGATTGGGCAGCATCACGCCGCCGGAGCCGACTCGCATGCGGGTGGTCGTGCTGGCGATCTGGCCGATCATGATGTCCGGCGCCGAGCTGGCGATCGAAGGCATGTTGTGGTGTTCGGCTACCCAGTAGCGCCCGAAGCCGAGCCGGTCGGCGTGGCGGGCAAGATCGAGACTGTTGCGCAACGCCTGCGCGCCGGTCGTGCCGGTGGTCACCGGAGAAAGATCGAGCACGGAGAGGGGGGTCGGCACGTTGGTCTTTCTGCCTGCGCTGCGCGGTCCGAATATCGACAAACTGTTGGCGCCGGCTGGCTAGTGTCGCGGTTCGGAAGTTCACCCGAATTCTCGGCTTGCTCGGAAGCGGACTTCCGAACCAAAGCACACTAGCAGGCCTATGATTCTAGTGTCCCTTTGACCCGAAGTTTACAAAGGCGCTGCTGGAGCGATCGTGCGAACTTCGGGGCCGGGACACTAGGACGTTTACCCGGCTTGCGGCCCTTGTATATTGATAAAGTTCGCTAGCCGGAAATCGTTCGGCATGCTGCAATATCGGCCGCAGCAGGAGTTTTTTTGCATGGCCTCTGTGAGCGATTGGAAGGTACCCGCGGCTGCGCAGCCCAAGGCCGCGGACTATTCCTACGATCTTGAAGCCGCGCTGTCCGCCGTGGTGGGCGTGCGCGCCATTATCCCGCCGGATGCCTTCACCGCCGACACGCTGGGCACCGAGCGCGCCGGCAATGGCGTGCTGATCCGTTCCGACGGGCTGGTTCTGACCATCGGCTATCTCGTCACCGAGGCGGAGACGATCTGGCTCTCGCTGATCGACGGCCGCAACGTTCCCGGCACCGTGCTGGCCTATGACCAGACGACAGGTTTTGGGCTGATCCAGGCGCTGGCCCGTCTCGACCTCCCGGCATTGCCGATCGGCGATTCCAGCGCGGTCACGGTCGGCGAGCGCGTCGTGGTCGGCGGCGCCGGCGGACGTTCGCGTTCGGTCGCCGCTCGCATCGTCGCCAAGCAGGAGTTCGCCGGCTACTGGGAATATGTGGTCGATGAGGCGATCTTCACCGCGCCGTCGCATCCCAACTGGGGCGGCACTGCACTGATCGGCTCCAACGGCGAGCTGATCGGCATCGGCTCGCTGCAGCTTCAGGAGGGCCGCGAGCAGGGCCCGCCCGGCGACATCAACATGATCGTGCCGATCGACCTGCTCAAGCCGATTTTCGACGACCTGCTCACGCTGGGCCGGCCCAACAAGCCGTCGCGGCCCTGGCTCGGCCTCTACGCCACCGAGATCGAGAACAAGCTGATCGTGGTCGGCCTGGCCAAGGACGGGCCGGCGCAGCGCGCTGACTTGCGCACCGGCGACGTGCTGCTCACGGTCGGCGGCCAGGAGGTCACCACACTCGCCGGTCTCTACCGCCGCATCTGGGGACGTGGCGCCGCCGGCGTCGAAATCCCGATGTCGATCTATCGCGACGGAAAGACCTTTGACGCGAAGGTGAAGTCGAGCGACCGCACCCGGCACCTCAAGGTGCCGAAGATGCATTGATGCTGCGTTCCAATCGCCATCGTTGATCCGCGTCATCGCCAAAAATCATCGCGGTTGCATCTCTGCATTGCGCGCGCGCCCTATCGTGGCCGCGTTTCGCGGTGTAGGACGTAACCGGATTTCGCCGGGAATCTCCATCGTGACCACGCACGCCAGCGCGGCCAGCGCCGCGCACGACATCGACTCCGCCTATGCATGGCGGCGGCTGTGGACCGCGCTTGCGCTTGGCACGGTCGGCAGCGTCGGCATGTGGTCGGCTGTGGTCGCGCTGCCCGCGGTGCAGGCCGACTTCGGCATTGCGCGCGGCAGCGCCTCGCTGCCGTTCACGCTTACCATGATCGGCTTCGGCGCCGGCGGCATCGTGATGGGCCGCCTCGCCGACCGGTTCGGCGTCGTGCGTCCGTTGCTGATCGGCGTGATCGCGCTGGTCGCCGGCTATCTGCTCTCGGCGTTCGCCACCAACATCTGGCAGTTCGCGCTGGCGCAGGGCCTGCTCGGCTTCGGCGCGTCGGGCTCGTTCGGCCCGATCATGACCGACATCTCGCACTGGTTCGAGAAGCGGCGCGGCATCGCGGTGGCGCTCGCCTCCTGCGGAAATTATCTCGCCGGCACGATCTGGCCGCCGCTCATCCAGTATTTCATCTCCACGCAGGGCTGGCGCGCGACGCAGGTCGGCATCGGATTGATCTGCGCCGTCGCCATGCTGCCGCTGATCTTAGCGATGCGGCGTCCGGCGCCAGCGCACGCGATGCGGATCGCCGGGACGGTGTCGAGCGGTACGCGCGGCACGCTCGGCCTGTCGTCCAACACGTTGATGGGACTGTTGATCGTCGCCGGCGTCGCCTGCTGCGTCGCCATGTCGATGCCGCAGGTCCATATCGTCGCCTATTGCGGCGACCTCGGTTACGGGCCGGCGCGTGGCGCCGAGATGCTCTCGGCGATGCTCGGTTTCGGCTTGATCAGCCGCATCGCCTGCGGCTTCATCGCAGACCGCATCGGCGGCGTGGCGACGTTGCTCATCAGCTCCGTGCTGCAAGGCGTTGCGTTGTTCCTTTATCTCCTGTTCGACGGGCTGATGTCGCTCTACGTGATCTCGGCGCTGTTCGGTCTGTTCCAGGGCGGCATCGTGCCGATGTACGCCATCATCGTGCGCGAGTATTTCGCGCCGAGCGAGGCCGGCACCCGGCTCGGCATTGTGCTGATGGCAACGCTCGGCGGCATGGCGCTCGGCGGCTGGATGTCCGGCGTGATCTTCGACCTCACCGGCTCCTACATGGCGGCGTTTCTCAACGGGCTCGGCTGGAATCTGATCAACGTCACAATCGTGGCGTGGCTGCTGATGCGGCGCGGTGGCCGGCAGGTCGCTGCTGCGGCATGACACAAATGCCGCCAACGTCCGCGTTGGTTATCAAACTCGAAACGGTCCAGAGCGCGCCGTTTCACCCGCTCAGCGCGTCAAATTGATCGAACAGCGGTGTGCTGCCTGCCGCCGTGTGTGACAATTCCGAACAATTGAAAGTATCGGCTTAGCGGAATAGCAGTCCGCAGGAGGTACAGTCGCACCGACGGTGAGAGTAAGGCTGCGTTAACCGAATGACATCCGCGAAGATCGAACGAGCGATGGAAGGTCTTGTCGTCCTGGTGGCCGACAACAACGCCTATATGCGCCGGCTGACCCGCATGATGCTGACCAATCTCGGCGCCCGCTCGATCTATGAGGCGCCGGACGGGGTTGCCGCGCTCGATGCCATCCGCGCTGTCAGTCCCGACGTCAT
>JBEVIJ010000034.1:0-6989 GCA_040510745.1 Xanthobacteraceae bacterium | reverse complement strand
CGTGACGCCGAGATCGAGCGCCCTGTGCACCACGGCACGCACGGCTGTCGCGTCATGCACGCGGCGGCCGAAATTGTTGCAGCCGAGCCCGACGGCGGAGACAGTGAGGTTGGAATTGCCGAGGGGACGCTGTGGCATGCTTGCCTTTCGACGGCTCTCACTCGGCCTCATGCTGAGGAGCGTTGCGAAGCAATGCGTCTCGAAGCACGAGGCCGCCCCATCCTTCGAGACGCGGCCCATAGCGCGTCGAAGACGCGCGTAAACGCACTAACGGGCCGCTCCTCAGGATGAGGGCGGAGATAGTCACTGCGTCCTCTGCAGCCCCAGAATCTTCCGCGCCTCCGCTGGCGTCGCCACCTCGCGGCCGAGCCGCTGCGCGATGCCGACCATGCGGTCGACCAGCACTGCGTTGTTTTTCGCGAACTCCCCCGGCGCGATGAACGGGTTATCCTCGTAGCCGACCCGCACGTGGCCGCCGAGCGCGACGGCAAGCGCCAGGATCGACCATTGCTTTTCCGGGTTCATCACGCTGACGTTCCAAATGACATCGGGCGGCAGGTTGTCGACGAAGAACTGCAGCGCCCGCTCGGTCGGCGGCATCCAGGTGCCGCCGGGCCAGCCGATGAACAGCGTCACGTAGGTCTGCTTCTTGAGGTAGCCGGCCTTGCGGACGAAATCGAGATGCCAGAACGCGCCGGTCTGGAAGCATTCGCACTCCAGCTTGACGTTGTGCTCCTCGGCCGCCTTGGCGTAGGCGATCAATTCCTCCACCGGATGGATCGCCATCATGCGCTTCGGTGGCAGCGTCGGCACCGGCTGGAAGTATTCGTCGTGTGCGTTGAATGCGACTGCCATCATGTCGGGGCCGAGGTTCATCAGCTCGATCTTTTCCTCGATGCGCGCCGAGGCAACGCCGTACTGCATGATCGTGTCGACCTTGTCGGTGATCATGTGGTGCAGTGTCTTCCAGTCGGCATGGTGAATGCGCGACACCATCCTGCCGTCGGACTGGATCGTTTCCTCCAGCGTGCGTCGGCCGTGGATGTGCGAGATGGCCGCGCCGGCCTTGGCCGCGTCGACGTATTGCTGCGCGCAGGCCGCGATGTCCTCCTGGGGCGGGCACAGATTGTTGTGCGGGTAGGAGGTGCGCGAGTCGCCGGCCACCGTGATGATGAGCTTTTCCATTCTCGTTTCCTCGTCTCAATCGACTTTTTCTATTTTTCCGCTCTTGGCCGATCGTACCACGGCGTCGAACACCGCCATGCCGTGCAACACCTGCTCTATCGGAATGGGGTACGCGCGTTTTTGCGCGATAGCGCGGCCGAACGCGTTCATTTCGGCATTTAGCATGTCGAACGTCGGGTGCTCGACGATCTCGTCCGGCGGCGCGGTGACCGGCCCGGTCGGCGCTACGGTCGAGGTTGGCACGAAGCGGAACCGCGATAGGTTCGGCCGCGACACCTCGGCGAGGCCTTTGCTGCCGAACAGCGTGAAGCTCAGCGTGGTGGCGGTGGCGACCGAGCAGAACAGAAGCCCCGTTGCGCCGCTCTCGAAGCGCAGCATGATGCTCGACGTATCGTCCGACGGACCGGGAAGGTAACGCTCGGTGGTGCAGAGCACGTCGCGCACTGTGCCGCCGAATTCGATCATGTGGTCGATGGAATGCACGCCGACCGCGGTGAGGGCGCCGCCAGGCGCTTCGTCGGGCTGCGCCCGCCAGTTGCCCGCCGCGATGAACTGCCCCGTGCTGGTGGTGTGCTGCGCCACCATCGACATCACTTGGCCGAGCTGGCCGTCCGCCAGACGCTTGCGCACCTCGGCGATCGAGGGATGGAAGCGCCGGTTGAAGCCGACGGCCAGCGTGATGCCAGCTTTCTTGGCAGCGTCAACGATTGTCTTGGCGCTTGGCAGGTCGAGCGTCAGCGGCTTCTGCACGTGGACATGCTTGCGCGCGGCGACGGCCTGCATCACCTGTTCTGCGTGCTGGCTGTGCGGTGTCGCCAGCACCACGGCGTCGATGTTCGGATCGGCGAGGACTTCCCTGTAGCTCGCGGCGAGCGGAATGTTTTTCTCGCGGCAGAATTCCTCGGCACTCCCCCGCGTACGCGTATATGCGGCGGCGAACTGGATGTCGCCGCTCTTGCCCTGCACGGCGTTGACCTGCGAGCGGCCCCAACGTCCCAGACCGATGATGGCGGCGCGGATCATCAGTCTTTCTTCGGAATGATAGGCAGCAGCACATACGGCGCGAACTTGCCGCCGAAGTGCAGCGTGTTCTTGCCGCCGAAGATCTCCGGCGGACGGTCGAGCGGATTGCTGTGGGTGAACGGGCCGACGCCCTTCATCGGATAGGGCGCGTGCGCGATCGCGGCGTCGGTGCCGTCGTATTCATAGTCCTTGCCGCGCACGGTCAGCGTCAGGCGATAGCCCCTCGGCACCACAATGGAGGTCGGCCAGATTTCGATGTCGAGCTCGACCGGCTCGCCGGGCGTCAGCGGCCAGAGCTCATCGTGGGTGTGATACGGCCGATATGGCTTGCTCTCCTTCGGGTCGAGCTTGCGGTGCGAGGCACGCAACCAGCCGAGCGCGACCGGCGTGCGCGGGTCGTTCGAGCCGATAAACACGACGTCGTTGCCCTGCGGGTCGAACACGCGCAGCACCAGGAACAGGTCGGCGTCGGTGGTGTCGGATGACACGAACAGCTTGGCGGCGACCGGTCCGGTGATCTCCAGCGGCTCCGCCATCGGCTCGGTCGAGAAGGACACGCCATCGCTCGACGTCCCGTACGTCAGCGTGGCCGCGTCGGTCGCCGGCACGAGATCGAGCTCGCGATCCGAGTGCAGATAGAACTTGGTCCACTGCGTGCGCGCGATCGGCCATTCGTTCTCGGCACGCGGCACGAATTTCTCGCCGGGGTGGCGGATGTTGAGCAGCACCTTGGGCTGCTTGTCCCAGCCGTTTTCGATGCCGTGCAGGAAATGGTCGAAGAACTTGCGCTGCAGGTCCTGACCGTATTTGGCGTAGAACAGCGTGAAGTGCGTGTCGCCGTGAACTTCCAGCCATTTGTTCTTTGAGCCGGCGCGCAGAAAGCCTTCGAAGTTGCCGCGCGGATGCAGCCCCATGCCGCCCCAGTTGGCGGCGGAAAAGATCGGCGCGTCGATGTCCTCGAACTTCGGCAACCGCGGCTTGTAATAGTCGTCGATCAGCCGGTGGCGCAGCGCGTCGCCGTCGCAGTCGGCGCGGTTCTTCCGGCGTTGCTCATCGGTCAGCGTGCCCGGACCTGCGACCGGCTCGCCGGTGACGACGCTCTTTGCGCCACGATCGCCAACGCCATTCTGGACGGCCGTCACCTGGCGCGGATACCAGCTTGAGAAGAAGTCGGAGAGAATGCCGCCGTGGCGGCACAGCTCGCGGTAATAGTCCGAGTAGCCTTCCCATATGCACAGCGCGGCGAGATGCTTCGGCTTGTGCGGCCCGGCATGCCACTGGTTGGTCGAGTAATAGGAAATGCCGTGCAGGCCGACCTTGCCGTTCGACCAGGGCTGCACGCCGGCCCAGTCGACGCAGAGCGCGATGTCCTTGGCCTCGCGCGGCGACCAGACCTCCAGATAGCCCGGAGAACGCCCGGCGCCGCGCGAGTCGACGCGCACCAGCGCGTAGTCGAGCGGCACCCATTTCTCCGGGTCGAACAGCTCCCAGTTCTGGTGCACGTTGCTGGAGCCCTCCAGCACGTCAGGCGCCGCCTTGACGATGCGCAGCCACTGGCTCTTGTAGCCCTCCTGCATCGACAGGCCCTTGGCGTAGGGCCCGTAGCTGAGGATCACCGGGTATTTGCCGTCGGCGAGTGGACGGAACACATCGCCGCGAAGCACCACGCCGTCGTCCATCTCGATCGGGGCATCCCAATCGATCTTCATTCCCTCGCGAATTTCGGATTTCATCATTTGGGACGCGGGCACTGTTAGCGGCGGGGAGCGAACGCTAACATCGAAGCCGCAAAGGACGGAAGGGCATGTTCCAGAACGCCGCCATCATCGGCGTCGGCCAGTCGGCTTACACGCGGCGGCCCGAAGCGGGCCAGACCGCGCTCACCTTCATGCGCGACGCGGTTGTGGCTGCGCTCAAGGATGCGGAGGTCGATGCCAAAGACATCCAGGGCATGGCGGTGGCGTCGTTCTCGCTGGCGCCTGATGCCGCTGTGGACCTGGCCTGGAAGCTCGGCCTGTCGTTGCGCTGGCTGGTGCAGGACACCAACGGCGGCTCGTCGGCCGTCAGCATGCTGGGCCATGCGCTCCGCACGGTCGAGAGCGATTATGCATCACCGATCCTGCTGATCGGCGGCGATGCCACGGGCTTGGCTGGCTACGCCAAGGTCGCGGCGAACTTCAACACCGTGACGCAGAAACACTTGGCGCCATTGGGTCACGGAGGCCCGAACGGCGTCTATGCGCTGGTCGCGGCGCGGCAGATGAAGAAATACGGGCTGGAGAAATCCGACTACGGCCACATCGCCGTGTCGCAGCGCAAATGGGCGGCCGGCAATCCGAACGCGGTGTACCGGACGCCGATGACCATGGAGGAGTATCTCGCAGCGCCGATGGTGGCCGATCCGCTGTCGCGCTACGACTGCGTCCCGGTGATCGCGGGCGCGCAGGCGATCGTGGTCGGCCGGCGCGAGCAGGCGCCGAAGACGCGACCGGCCGTGCGGGTGCGCGCGATCCGGCACAGCTTCAACTACGATCACCAGCAGGGCGATGGCTTGCAGACCGGTATCAGCACATTCGCCGACGAGTTCTGGAAGATGGCCGGCGTGAAGCCTTCCGACATCGACGTCGCCAGCATCTACGACGACTATCCGACCATGGTGCTGGCGCAGCTCAATGACCTCGGCATGATTCCGGACAACGACATCGCGACATTCTGCCGGACCGTGATCGCGGAGCGCAGGCTGCCGATCAACACCTGGGGCGGTATGCTGTCCGCGGGTCAGCCGGGCGGCCATGCCGGCGGGATGAACGGAATTTCCGAGGCGGTGCTGCAACTGCAGGGCCGCGCCGACGCGCGGCAGGTGAAGGACGCCGAGCGTGCGGTCGTTACTGGCTACGGCATGACGATGTATCGCTATGGCGGCACGGCGGGTGCGGCAGTCCTGGAGCGCGGCGCATGAGCGAGGGCGTTACCATCTGGCGCTGCATGAAATGCAGGACAGGGGTTTTCCCTGAGCCGTTGCTCTGTCCGCGCTGCCATAGTGCTCAATTCGCGACAGATCGCGTCATGGAAGGCGTGGTTGAGGAGATTTCGGTCATCCGTCACATGCTCGGCCAGGGGAACTGGCAGCCGCGGCGGATTGCCAGCGTGCGCACCAGCGACGGCCAGCTCATGACCGTCGGCTTGCGCGACGAATCCGAGCCGGACGCGCGGATCGAGCTGTTCCAGGACGGCGAGGCGCCGTTCGGACGCGCGAAGGGGACTTGAGCGATGAGCGGCTACGATTACCGGCCGTTTCTGCCGCCGCCCGGCACCTCGAAGATCGCCGGACCCACGCCGCGCGAGCACACGCAGGCGCGCACCAAGAACAATCCGCGGGCGCAGGGCATGTTCGCGAACTGGGAGCGGATGCTCAACGGGCCGTTCCGCGGCATCACGACCGAAGGCCAGGTCATTCCCGAGCTCTTCACGCCGCGGCAGGAGGGTGCGCCGACTCTCGCCATGATCGAGGCGGTCAATGCGCTGCTTGCTGCCATGTCGGCCGAGCAAAAGAAGGCGTCGGTCTTTCCCGTCGATTCCAATCAGTGGCGGCGATGGCAGAACACCGAGCTTTATCTCGAAGACTATGGCCTGCGCCTCGACGAAATCGGGCAGCCGCTGCGCGACGCGGTCATGGCGGTGCTGCGCGCCAGCATGAGCAGCAGAGGCTACGAGCTGTCGCGCGACGTGATGCGGCTCAACCGCTTTCTCGGCGACCTGGTCGGCGGCCCGGAGGTGATGGGCGAGTGGAGCTTCACCTTCTGCCTGTTCGGCGCGCCGTTGGCGAGCGAGCCGTGGGGCTGGCAGTTGTTCGGCCATCATCTCGTGCTCAGTTGCTTTGTCCTCGGCGAACAGATGGTGCTCACACCGGCGTTCTGGGGCGCGGAGCCGAATTACGCCGATCACGGGCCGTTCAAGGGCATCCATCTGTTCCAGGACGAGGAGCGGGCAGGACTGACCTTGATGCGCTCGTTCTCGGCGGATCAGCAGCGCCGCGCGATCGTCCACCACTCGATGATGGGCGGCGATCTGCCCGAGGGGCGGCGGCATTTCGCCGACAACCTGCATCTCGGCGGTGCGTTCCAGGATAACCGCGTGGTGCCCTACGAGGGGCTGCGGGGCACGGAGCTGACCGCCTTGCAGCGGCGCAACCTTCTCGACCTCGTGCGGAACTATCTGTCAGCCCTGCCGGATGGTCCGCGCGACGCGCGCATGACTGAGGTCGAGCGGCACATGGCGGAGACTCATTTCTGCTGGATCGGCGGCTTCAGCGAGGAAAGCCCGTTTTATTATCGCGTGCAGAGCCCGGTGACGTTCATTGAGTTCGACCACCATGCCGGCGTGTTCCTGACCAATCCCGAGCCCGCCAAGTTTCACGTGCACACCATCGTGCGCACGCCGAACGGCAACGACTACGGCTTCGATCTGCTGCGCCAGCACTACAAGACATCGCCGCACCACCGGCATGATGCCGGGCATCACCACGGCGACGACCACCATCACCACCATCACGGCGATGGCGATCATCACCATCATCACGATGACAACAAAGGTCGCTGACCGCTATTTCTTCTTTTCGGTCAGGTTGTCCTTGAAAGGATCGCCATGCGGCTTGGGGCTGTCGCCGGACGGATAGGGCTCGCGTTTCGCGCCTTCGGTGCCGCCCTTGGCTGGTTCCCTGTCTTCCAGAGCGGGCTTTTCTTTTTTCGCGGTCTGGGTCATGGCGTTCTCCTTCATTCAGG
>JBEVIJ010000033.1:0-6715 GCA_040510745.1 Xanthobacteraceae bacterium | reverse complement strand
AACGCTCGGGCCGGAGCTTGCCGCCTTGACCGCACATTACGGATGCGGTGCGTCGTTGTTCGGCAAGGCCGCGAAATTCAAAAGCGTGGTGCGCCGTTCGGGATGTGCCGCTGCCGAGACGATCACCATCGGCGATGAGCTTCGCGATCTCGAAGCGGCGCGCAGCGCTGGCATTGCGTTCGGTGCGGTGACTTGGGGCTACACCAGGCCGGAGGCCCTGCGAGCGCACATGCCAGACGAGATGTTCAACAGCGTCCACGAGATTTGCGATAGGCTGTGCGGCACATGACCAGGAAGCCCATCAAGCCCGCCGCCTTCCTGTTCGCCGACGACGGCTCGGTGCCGAACAATCCGCGCCTGCCGTTCCTGGTCTATCGCGGCGCCATCGATCTCGCCGGCACACCCGACCCCGAGGACGTGGTCGAGAAGACCTTCCACAAGAACGGGTGGGGCGAGATGTGGCGCAACGGCATTTTCCCGTACGTGCATTATCACTCGATGATCCACGAAGGCCTCGCCGTCGCGCGGGGCCGAGCCAAGGTGAGGTTCGGCGGCGCCAAGGGCGAAGAGCTGGACCTCGTTCCCGGCGACGTCGCCGTACTGCCGGCCGGCACCGGCCACCAGTGCCTGTGGGCGAGCCCCGATCTTCTGGTGATCGGGGCGTATCCCAAGACCGGCCGCTACGACCTCTGCCGCGGCAGCAAGGCGGAACGCGAGAAGGCGCTGCGGAGCATTGCCAAAGTTCCTCTGCCCGGCGGCGATCCGGTGTTCGGCGAGGCCGGGCCGCTGATGCGGCTCTGGAGACCATGAGCCGCAGCATGTCCGACTGGATTTCATTCTGGGATTCCAAGCATTCGGTTTACGTCAGCGCACGGCATCTCGATGCGCACTACCGGCGCGTCGCGGATGACCTGCTGCGCTACGTGCCCGAGGGCGGCGCGGTGCTCGACTACGGCTGCGGCGAGGCGCGCGCCCACGGCCGGATCGCGGCGGTCGCCGCGCGGCTGATGCTGTGCGACGCCGCGCCGGGCGTGCGCGCCTTGCTCGCCGAGCAATTCTCGACCAGCGAGAAGATCGAAGTGGACACGCCGGAAGATATCGACGCGCTGCCCGGCGGCGAGATCGACCTGATCGTGATGCACTCGGTGTCGCAATATCTCAGCGACGCGCAATTCGGCCGCGCGCTTTCGCTGTTCCGCCGCCTGCTCCACCCCGATGGCATGCTGGTGCTGGGCGACATCATCCCGCCCGACGTCTCGCCCGTAACCGACGCGACCGCGATGCTGCGGTTCGCCGCGCAGGAAGGGTTCCTCACCGCCGCCGTCGCCGGGCTGGCGCGTACCGCGTTCTCGAACTACGCACGGCTGCGCTCGACGCTTGGGCTCAAGCAATACAGCGAGCCGGCCATGATCGAGCAGCTTGCCGAAGCGGGCTTCAAGGCCGAGCGCGCGGCGCGCAACATCGGCCACAACCCGGCGCGGATGACGTTCCTCGCGCGGCCACAATAACGGCTGTTATTGCGCCTCGAACGCCTTACGGAACAATTCCCGCGAGCCGTTGGAGCCATCGATCAGTCGCAGCGTACGCCGCTTGATGCGCCAGGCTCCGTCGATGCGGACCAGATCCCAACGATTGGCCGACGGCCGCCGCACGCGGCAATCGTCGCCCTTGCCGACAACCAGGACGGTGTAATTGGTGGCAGCCGCCTGGTCTCCGTCGATGGTGATGTGGGGCGCAGTCATGATGTGAGCGAGACCCGCCTCGCGCGAGGCCTGCAACTGCGGGCTACCGACCTCGTTTATAATGTTGTCTTTGCCGTAAGCGCCCTCGAAGTCGCCGCTGTGCTTGTGCGGATCGGCGGCACCCCGGTCGAACACACCGTCCTGCGTCCACACTTCGCCGACGTGGTCGAGCGAGCGCGTGTCGACCGCCAGCGGGTAGCTCATGATGAGCTGATGGATGGCCAGCCTGTCCTCGACCGCAAGAAGCCTCTGCTCCAGGCTCGCCCGCTCTCCTGCAGCCATCGGTATCCTCCCTGCGACATTGCCGGACGCGACGGTAATGGAAGCGCGGCACGCCAGGAAAGTGGATTACACGGCGCGCGCGGCCGCGCAATAATCGCCGGACGCCGCGTTACGACCCAACGAGAACGCAGGCCACGGGAGGAAAAATGATCCGGCACCGGATGCTGGCGGCCTGTGCGCTCGCGCTCGCCTTCAGCGTGACCGCCGCGCTTGCCCAATCGGACTATCCGAGCCGCACGGTGACGATCGTTTCCCCGGTCGCCACCGGCGGCACCTACAGCGCCTATGCCCGCATCGTCGGCGCGAAGCTCGAGGAACGGCTGCGCCAGCCCTTCGTGATCGAGAACCGGCAAGGCGGCGGCACCGTGGTCGGCACCAACTCGGTCGCGAAGGCTGCGCCCGACGGCTACACGCTCCTGATGGCGGGAAGCCCGGCGCTGGCGATCAGCCCGACCGTCAATAAGACCCTGCCCTACGATCCTGCCGCCGATTTTGCGCCGATCTCGCTGATCGGACATTCGCCGCAAGTGCTCCTCGTCAATGCCGCGCTGCCGATCAAGTCGGTCGCCGACCTCGTGCGCTACGCCAAGGATCATCCCGGCAAACTCAACTATGCGTCGACCGGCCCCGGTACCGTGGTGCATCTCCAGGCCGAGCTGATGAAAAACCAGCTCGGCCTGGACCTGACGCATGTGCCGTACCGCGGCGCAGCGCCGGCGCTGAACGACATCGCCGCCGGGCACGTATCGATGATGTTCATCACCTATTCGGCGGCGCAGTCTCTGATCGAGGCGGGCAAGCTGCGCGTCATCGGCATCAGCACCAAGGCGCGCGACGAGACGTTGAGCGACATTCCGCCTCTTGCGGACACCGGCCTGCCTGGCTTCGACACGTCGATCTGGTACATGCTGGTGGCGCCTGCGAAGACGCCGCAGCCGATCACCGCCAGGCTTCATGCGGAGGTCGCGGCGATCCTCAACGACACGACAGTGCGCAAGCAACTCATCAGCCAGGGCGTCACCCCCGGACGTTCGCCGCCGCCCGAAGCCTTGACGAAATACATTCGCACCGAGATCGAGACGTGGGGCACGATCGCCAGAAAAGCCGGGGTCGCCGGAACGCTCTAGGGACTGCTGCGCGCCTATTCCGCCTTGATGCCGCCGGCGCCGATGACCCGCGTCCAGATCGCCCGGTCGCGCTGCAGGTGCGCGACGAAATCGGCCGGCGTGCCGCCGCCGGTGCCAAGCCCGTTGTTGACGATGTGCCTGGTCATCTCCGGCGACTTCAACGCGGCGTTGATCTCGCGGTTCAGCGCCGCGATCGCCTCCGGTGGCGTGCCGGTGCGCACCATGATGCCGAGGAAGCCCGCCGCCTCGTAGTCCTTCACCCCTGCCTCGGCCAGCGTCGGCAGATCCGGCAGTTGCGGCATGCGTGTGGCACCGGTGTGCGCCAGCGCGCGCAGCTTGCCGGCGCGGATATGCTCCAGCGAGCCCGGAATGTCGGACGCCATGATCTGCACGTCGCTACGCAGCAGCCCCATCATCGATGGCGCGAGGCCCTTGAACGGCACATGGGTGATCGTGGTGCCGGTCGACTGGGTGAACTGCGCCATCGCAAGATGCGCGAAGGTGCCGTTGCCAGCCGAGCCGTAATTCAGCTCGGCAGGCCTCGCCTTCGCCAGAGCGATAAGCTCGGCGACATTGTTCGCCGGAACTGCGGCATTCACCACCAGGACGGCTGGCACCGTCACGAGCAGCGCCACCGGAACGAGGTCGCGCTCCGCGTCGTAGGGCGTCTTGTTGCCCAGGATCGGATTGATGTTGGTGTTGGTGCCGGCCTCGAGCAGCGTGTAGCCGTCGGCCGGCGCCTGCAGCACCGCGCTGGTGCCGGGAATGGTCGCGGCTCCCGGCCTGTTCTCGACGATGACGGTCTGCTTGAACGCTTGCGAGAGCCTGTCGGCCAGGAGCCGCGCAGTCACGTCGGCGTTGCCGCCCGGCGGGAACGTCACCACGATGCTGATCTGGCGCGATGGATAGCTCTGCGCGTGCGCGCCGCCCGACCAAAGCGCGGCGATCGCCAGCGCGAATGCAAATCGCAGCATCAATCCCTCCTTAACCCGCTGGCATTTCGACGAACGAACTGCGGCTGTTGACCGTTTCGACGTCGAAGCCGGCTGCTTTCTTGAAGTTGAACGCAGTGGTTTCCAGTTCGTCCTGCGTCAGCACATCGTGGATGTGCTTGAAGCCTTCCGGCGCCCGCTCCTCGGCGGTCTGCAGGATGGTTTCGAGGCCGAGATTACGGTTGCGTATGATCATGTCGTTCATCGCGGCGATGCGTGCGTCCTGGTAGCGCGTCAGCGCCTCGGCCGGATCGCGAACCGCCATCAGCGAAGCAGCCAGCACGCGGCCATCGACAATCGCCTGCGAGCCGGCCTGCGCGCCAACCGGCTGCATCGGATGCGCGGCGTCGCCGATCAGCGTGACCCGCGAGAAGCTCCAGCGCGGGATCGGATCGCGGTCGACATTCGGCAGTTGCAGCACGGCGCTCGCCGGCGTCCTGGCGAACAGGCCATGCAGGTCGAGCCACGGATAGGTCCAGCCCTGGTATTGATCGACGCAGGCTTGCTGGTCGGCGGCGGTATCCCAGGCTTCCAGCGGCGGCGAGCCCGGCGGAATCTTCGTATAGGCGAGCCAGTTGACCATCACCTGGCCGCCGGGACGCTTGGCGACCGGATAGAGGATGGCGCGGTGGTGGCGATGGCCGATCACGACCATCGAGGCACCGGTGAGATAGGGCTCGCTCTCGACGATGCCGCGGTAATGCAGGTAGCCGTCGAACACCGCCTTCTCGCCCGGATAGAACTGCCGGCGCACCGCTGAATGGATGCCGTCGGCGCCGATCAAGATGTCGCCTTCGGCCTCGGCCGCCGGCTGGCCAGACGGATCGGCAAAGCGCGCGATCACCTTGCCGCCGCGCTCCTCGAAGCTGGTCAGGCGGTGACCCGCCATCACCGCGTTCGCGCCCATCCGCTGCTTGATCGCGTCGAGCAGAATCTCATGCAACGTGCCGCGCGAGATCGAGATTTGCGGCCAGCGATAGCCCGCCGCCTTGCCGCGCGGCTCGCTCCAGATCAGCTGGCCGTGCCTGTTGTAGAACGCGAGCTCCTGCGTGAGGATGCCTGCCGCGGCGAACCGCTCGCCCAGGCCCAGCGCAAACAATTCCCGCACCGCGTTGGGCTGCAGATTGATGCCGTAGCCGAGCGGGCTGAGCACCGGCACCTGGTCGTACACCCGACACGACACGCCGATCTGATGCAGGCTGAGCGCGCACGACAGTCCCGCGATGCCGCCGCCGACGATGATGACTTGCACCGCAGCGTCCCTTAGTTCGGCGTGATGCCGGCGTCTCGGATGATCTTGCCGAACCGCTCGTGATCGTTGCGGATCAACGCCCGGAATTCATTGCTGCCGCGATAGGTCGAGAGCAAGCCAGCTTTCTGAATGCGCTCCTGCACCTCGGGCATCTTGGAAATCTCCGCAAGCTCCTTGGCGAGCTGCGCGACCAGATCCGGCGGTACCTTCGCGGGCGCGGCAACGCCGAAGAACACTTCGATAGAAAAGCCCGGCACGCCGCTCTCGGCGATGGTCGGCACCTGCGGCAGCGATTCGAGCCGTTGCGGCGAGGCGACGCCCAGCACTTTGGCCTTGCCGTTGGCAACATGAGGCATCACAGCGGTGGGCGCGGCCCAAGTCATCGGAATCTGCCCGGCCAGCAAGTCCGTCACCGAGGCCGCAGCGCCGCGATAGGGCACTGGCATAATTTCAATTTTCGCGAGCGCATTCATCGTCATCAGCGCGAGATGATGCGGCGTACCGACGCCGGGCGTCCCGGCCGAGAGCTTACCAGGCTCCTTCCGGGCGAGCGCGATCAGTTCCTTGATGTCATTCGCCGGAAACGACGGCGCCGCGAACAGCATCAGCGGCGACGTCGCGATCTGTGCAACGGGGGCGAAGTCGGCGACCACGTCATAGGGCACGTCCTTGCGGAACCACTTGTGCAGTGCGGCGGAGCTTTCGATTACCAGAAGTGTGTGACCGTCAGGCGTGGCCTTGGCGACCGAGTCGGTTCCAACCATGCCGCCGCCGGCCGGACGATTTTCGACCACCACCGGCTGCTTCAGCCGCTCTTGTAGCTTCTCGGCAATCAGCCGTCCGGTGGCGTCGACGCCGCCGCCCGCGCCGATCGGCACGACGAGCGTAATGGTGCGCGAGGGGTTGAGCTGCGCCGCAGCGGGAACGCTCATGGTGGCGGAAAGAATGCCAGCTAGAAAATAGCGATTGAGATACATCCCCGCTCCTCCCGATTTCTTGGTTCGTAGCGTATCGCGGCGCATAGGCCTGAGCAAACATCACGCTTGTCGCAGCCCGCTGAAACAGCGCAAACTCTCGCCGCACTGCCGCGGGAGCGAACCATGAACAAGCACGCCGGACATCTGCGCAACGACTCCCGGGCGTGGGTCGAAGTGCCCGCCGACGACAATGGCGATGCGATGATCGCCGCGATGGCCGAGGCCGGCGTCGAGTATGTTTTCTTCACCTCAGGCTCTGAGATCGGCTTCTACCAGGAAGCGATCGCCAAGGCGCATGCCAACGGCCGCTGTGCGCCGAAGCTGATCACCGTGACGCACGAAC
>JBEVIJ010000032.1:0-4815 GCA_040510745.1 Xanthobacteraceae bacterium | reverse complement strand
TTCTATCACGCCTTCAAGGCCGGCATTTCGTTCGGCAAGGACGACATGGTGGTGCCGGCGTCGAAGTGGAAGATCATCGACCGGACCAAGGATGCTGCCAAGGAATTCGAGCAGCAATACAACGACGGCCTGATCACGCAGGGCGAGAAGTACAACAAGGTGGTCGACGCCTGGTCGAAGACCACAGACGAAATCGCCGACGCGATGATGAAGGAAATCTCGTCCGTCAAAAGGGACGAGAAGACCGGCCGCGCATCTCAGGTCAACTCGATCTACATGATGGCCCACTCCGGCGCGCGCGGCTCGCCCGCGCAGATGCGTCAACTCGCCGGCATGCGCGGCCTGATGGCGAAGCCATCGGGCGAGATCATCGAGACGCCGATCATCTCCAACTTCAAGGAGGGCCTCTCGGTGCTCGAGTACTTCAACTCGACGCACGGCGCCCGCAAGGGCCTCGCCGACACCGCGCTCAAGACCGCCAACTCGGGCTATCTGACGCGGCGTCTGGTCGACGTGGCGCAAGACTGCATCATCACGCAGCATGACTGCGGCACCACGGCCGGCATCAAGGTCCGCGCCATCATCGACGCGGGAACCGTGGTGGCGTCGCTGGCAAGCCGCATCCTCGGCCGCACCGTCGCGGACGACATCAAGGATCCGTCGACCGGCAAGGTCGCGCTCAAGCGCGGTACGCTGCTTGGCGAGCCGGAGGTCGACACCGTGGTCGGTTTGGGCGTCCAGGAGCTGCGCATCCGCTCGGCCCTGACCTGCGAGCTGACCAACGGCATCTGCGGCGCATGCTACGGGCGCGATCTTGCCCGCGGCACGCCCGTCAACATGGGTGAGGCCGTCGGCGTGATCGCCGCGCAGTCGATCGGCGAGCCGGGCACCCAGCTCACCATGCGCACGTTCCACATCGGTGGCGCCGCCCAGATTTCGGAGCAGTCGTTCATCGAGTCGAACTTCGACGGCACGGTCAACTTCCGCGCCAAGGGCAAGAACGCCGTGGTCAAGAACACCGACGGCGACTGGATTGCCATGGGCCGCAGCATCGTGGTCGCGGTGCTCGACGCCGACGACAACGAGCTGGCCGTGCATCGCATCCAGAACGGCGCGCGCATGCGCGTCGCGGACGGCGAGAAGCTCAAGCGTGGTCAGCGTATCGCCGAATGGGATCCGTACACCCGCCCGATCCTCACCGAGGCCGAAGGCACGGTTGCGTTCGAAGACCTGGTCGAAGGCCAGTCGATGTCGGAAGCGGTCGACGAGTCGACCGGCATTGCCAAGCGCGTGGTCACCGACTGGCGCACGTCGACCCGCGCGGCCGACCTGCGTCCGGCCATGGTGGTCAAGGGCAAGGACGGCAAGGTCGTAAAGCTCAGCCGTGGCGGCGACGCCCGCTACATGCTCGCGGTCGACGCCATCATCTCGGCCGATCCCGGCACCAAGGTGAAGCCGGGCGACGTCATCGCCCGTATTCCGACGGAAAGCGCCAAGACGCGCGACATCACCGGCGGTCTGCCGCGGGTGGCGGAGCTGTTCGAAGCGCGCCGGCCGAAGGAGGCCGCCGTCATCGCCGAAATCTCGGGCACGGTGCAGTTCGGCCGCGACTACAAGAACAAGCGGCGGATTGCGATCGTTCCGAACGAGAAGGACGCCGAGCCGGTGGAGTATCTCGTCCCGAAGGGCAAGCACATCCATCTGCAGGATGGCGACGTCATCGAGAAGGGCGACTACATCGTCGACGGCAACCCGGCGCCGCACGACATCCTGGCGATCAAGGGCATCGAAGAGCTCGCTGCCTACCTGGTCAATGAAATCCAGGACGTCTACCGGCTGCAGGGCGTGGCGATCAACGACAAGCACATCGAGGTGATCGTTCGCCAGATGCTGCAGAAGGTCGAGATCTCCGACGTCGGCGAGACCGACATGATACTGGGCGAGCAGCTCGACAAGATCGAGTTCGACGAGAACAACGCCAAGTTCGTCGCCGAGGGCAAGAAGCCCGCGGTTGCGCACCCGGTGCTGCTCGGCATCACCAAGGCCTCGCTGCAGACCCGCTCGTTCATCTCGGCGGCGTCGTTCCAGGAAACCACGCGCGTGCTCACCGAGGCCGCCGTCAACGGCAAGGCGGACACGCTCGACGGCCTCAAGGAGAACGTCATCGTCGGCCGCCTGATCCCGGCGGGCACCGGTGCCATGATGAACTCGCTGCGCGAAGTCGCCAGCAAGCGCGACAAGCTCATTCTCGACGAGCGCGAGAAGGGGGCCGCAAAGGCCGCAGAGGCGGCGGAAGCCGCCAAGGCTGCTGCCGCAGCGGAAGCCCCGGCCGCGCTGCCTGCCGCCGAATAGCGGACCGCAGATTACAAAGGGAAAAGGCCGCCCCTCGGGGCGGCCTTTTCTGTTTCATTCGGACCGATGGACGTCAGTGCGTCGTCACCGGCTCGCGGGCATCGCGTTTGGGCGTGATGCCATCGACGATCTCCGGCACCTCGTGCGTGTGCTCGCGGATCGCGTCCTCGCGGCGCTTGCGGGCCAGCGCGGCCTCGCCTCCGCTGGTTTCGTGATAGAGCGAGAGTGCCTCGAACTCGTCCTGCTTCGGTGCCGTGATCGCGAGGTCGGTGTAGGTCCAGCGGTCGGGCGCCGTCAGCGCTTCGTCAAGCATTCGCTTGAACTGGCTGTAGACCCGCCAATAGCCCCACAGCTTTCGGACGCTCTCAAGGCCGTAGCGCGGATAGAACACCAACGGGCTTTCGCGCTTGAGGCCGTGCCGCCGGTCTCGCCGGAACTTGAGGCGGAACGCGCCGCCCTCGAGCGGGTGCACGTTCTCGAAAATGATCATCACGTAGAACCACAGGATCGTGCTCAGCGTGGTGTTCGGCCGGCCGATCTTGCAGGCGGCGGAGCGCCGCAGGATCGTGCGGACGTGATCCGGCGTGTAGAAGGTAAGCCAGGCGGCGCGATAGGCTTCCTCCCATTCCGCGTCCGACATCTTGGAGTGGTTCGAGACGCGGTGGTTGAGGTCGTATTTGTTCATGTCGGGGTCCATCCAGACCCCTTTCTTCGAGAGGACCTTATGGTCCTCGGAACCGGGCAGTGGGGTCAGGAAGAAGAACTCCAAAATGTCGAGCGGCAACTCGCGCTTGATGATGCCGATGTCGCGGATGATGGATTCCTTGGTGTCGCCTGGGAACCCGAGAATGTAGCCCGCGTAGGTGATCGCGCCATGGTCGCGCCACTTCTGCAGCATCAGCCGGTATTCGGTGATCTTGTTCTGCCGTTTTTTGGCGGCGATCAGGTTGTCGGGGTTGATGTTCTCAAGCCCGATGAAGACGCGCCGCACGCCGGCTTGCCCCGCCTTCTCGATGAAGTTCGGGATCTTGTGGCACAGCGTGTCGACCTGGATGGTGAAGCCGAGGTTGGGGAAGCCGTTGGCGCGCAGGTGGATCAGCCGGTCGAACAGGATTTCCCAATCCTTGTTGCGCGCAAAATTGTCGTCAGTGATGAAGAAGCGTTTGATGCCCTGCGCATGGTTCTCGCGCACGATCCGCTCCAGATCGTCGGGCGAGCGGAACCGGCTCTTGCGGCCCTGCACGTTGATGATGGTGCAGAACGAGCACTGGTACGGGCAGCCGCGGCCGAGATCGACGCTGGAGAGAGAGCCCGAAGTGCGCCGCACGTGCTGGCGCGGCAGGAAGGGCGGCGGCTCGCCCGTCAGGTTCGGCAGCTTGTCCATGTAGTTGTAGAGCGGCGCGAGCTTGCCGTTCCAGGCGTCCTGCAGCACCTCGTCGAATCGGCCTTCCTCGGCTTCGCCGGCGAAGAACGAAATGCCGAGCGCCTGCGCATCCTTGATGTCCTGCGGCAACTCCGGGAGCATCGCCAGGCAGCCCGAGACATGGAAGCCGCCGACGCACACCGGCAGGCCGGCGGCCAGGAAGGGCCTCGCCAGGTCGACCGAGCGGGGAAATTGGTTGGACTGCACGCCGACCATGCCGATCAGGACGCGGCCGCCTTCCTTGCGGAGCATCCGGATGATCCGGTTGGGGTGAACCCGCCGGTTGGTCTCGTCATAGGTGTGCAGACGGATTTCGACGCCGGACCCCAGAACCTCGCGGCGTTTGGCGTCCTCCGCCAGTGCGTTCAGGCAGGCAAGCGTGTTGGAAGGGATGGCGGACCGGACCCATTGGATCGGATATCCGTCGTCATCGTAGTGGCTCGGCTTGATCATCACGAAGTGCATCAAGTCCGAGCGATGGTTCGCTCGCGAACGCCACATACGCCTCATCCTCATTCCGACGGTCGAATCAACGTAACACGTTTACCTTCGATTTTCTCATGACTCTGCTAACTTCCGGCTGGCCCGCGGCGGGAGTAGCTTGCCTGTAGGACGCTCCATGCTCGCGCAAGACGCGGGCGTTAACGAAGCATCCTGAACGGTAGGGAATTGCCAAAACCCCAATAAAATCGGCGCTTTCTGCCTTGACACCCTGGGACAGCGCCGATAAATACGCGCACTTACGGCAGGCGGTGAGCTTCGCCAGTCGGAACGGCTGCCCCGGAAATTTCGCTAAACCATTGAGATCGCTGATCTTTATTGGCTGCGGATGGGGCGCTCCGAGCCTCGACGAATGATGCTCAAACGCTGTCGCTGACGTCGAACGATTGTCAGAGCCATTGGTACATGACCGCGGCGGCTTGCCGTTGTGGTCCTCTGGGCCACAAGCGTCATCCTGCCGCCGGGGCGGGGTTGGCGCGCTTTCGTTTTGCGCGGACCCGGACCGCATTGATACGCCAGGACGCTGGCGTCAGGTGAAG
>JBEVIJ010000031.1:0-9860 GCA_040510745.1 Xanthobacteraceae bacterium | reverse complement strand
TTGCCGCCGTTGCGCGAGCGCACCGAGGACGTGCCGGACCTGATCCGCCACTTCTTCAACCAGGCGGAGCGTGAAGGCCTGCCGCAGAAGCAGATCGACCAGGCCGCGCTCGACCGGCTCAAGCGCTACCGCTGGCCCGGCAACGTCCGCGAGTTGGAGAATCTGGCGAGGCGGCTCGCCGCGCTGTACCCGCAGGAAACCATCACCGCCGCGGTGATCGACGCCGAGCTGATCCAGCCAACCGCCCCGGCGACGGAACTGGCGCCGGTGGAGGACAGCCTGATGGCGGCGGTCGAGCGCAACCTCACCAAGTATTTCGCGAGTTTCGACAATGGCGTGCCGCCGCCGGGTCTGTACCACCGGGTATTGCGCGAGGTCGAATATCCCTTGCTGTCGGCCGCCCTCGCGGCGAGCCGGGGAAACCAGATCCGCGCCGCCGACCTTCTGGGTCTCAACCGCAATACGCTGCGAAAGAAGATCCGGGACCTGGACATCCAGGTGATCCGCACCAGCGGCTAGGGTCAAAAGCTTCGCTAGCTTCTGGATATCTACGCCTCACCCGGCTGGCACCGGCCGCCCCTCCATCCGTTGGAAGTACTGTCTGCTTCGGGAGTAAAGCGGACGAGGCACGGACATCGCGCGATGTCCGCTAATGACCCAAAGCGGACATCGGCCAGATCGCATGTTGCGGTAGTAAAAGGGTTTCATCCCCTATCAAGGGACCGGTTCACGCGAGCCACACGGCGCGGTGTTGCCCGGCTTCCAATGCGGCCTCCGTCACAACGACGCGGCATGGCATCGATGAGTTCACGGGCCGGAAGACTGCCGAGCCTGGAATCAAACGACCAAACGTCATTGGTTCAACGCAGTTCAGGCAAAGCGGGAATTGCATTTCCATGCCGCAACGTAATCACGCGAGCCTAACGAAACGTGGTCGCGCTGGAACGAATCCAAGAGTGTTCAATTTTGCTCACTTAAGATTTTGGAACGTCTGCCTCTTGTCATCCGTTATGTCATTAAGGGCACATCATGCTTGAAGTCAAAGACGTACTGCCAACCAGTGACGACGGTGACCTTCTCTCGCCAGAGCAGGCCGCTGTCGGACTGAGCTTGCGCCGCTATTATCAGCTACATCCTCTCGGACCGACGCCCGCTCGCCTGAGAATGCTTCTGATCGAGTTTGCACGACGAGTCGAAGCGACGCGCTGATACACCCAGTTCTAACCAGGAGTATTTGGTGACCCCCGACGAATCTAAGTCTTTATCTCGAGGCTCTCGCGTGTATTGGCAGGGCGATGTAGCTGACAGCGGCACGATTACAGAAACCAACTGGAACGCGGTTACCATTGCCTGGAAGAATGGTCATACGGCGACTGTTCACCATGGCGATATGCGAGAAGTCAAACTACGGGCGGATAGTGCGAGTAAGCTGGTTTAGATTGCTCGCGCGGGCGAGCTAGGAAGACCAACTCGAAAAGCGCCCTTCGGCATGCTATGCCATAGGCTCACAAAGGCCTCACAAACATGACGCACAAGTTTCTCGTGGGCCAAGCGGTCGAATACAGGCCCAGGCAGGGCCACGTTTGTCTGTACACGGTTGTGAAACAGATGCCGCAGGAAGACGGTCAATTTGATTTCAAATACCGCATCAAAAACGAGCAAGAAAGCTTTGAGCGTAACGTGTGGGAATACGACCTCACAGTCGCCGACCAGCCGCCAAACCTATACGGCTTCATAAAGAAGTTACGACATTCAGGGCGGCACTGAACTAGGCGCGCCTGAGGCCGCGTCTCAGTAGTGCGGGAAGCACGGCGCGGCAGACAACGGGCGCGCTAGGGCGGGAAGTGGAGAAGGGGCAGAGGGCGGCCCATTCCGTGCACGGAAAACGCTGACAGGAAAGGCGTTTTACACTTTTTGTCGATTTTGCAGTTTCGTGGGAACAGACCACGAAACCCCCGATGTCAAACGGTTGAAAACAAACAATTGTCTCAATCCGGCAACATTGTTGTATAAAAGCATCAGTGTTGCCTTGGCGTCGGCGCGACAGGCTTTCTGCCTGCAATTCTCTGCACGCCACAGCGTCACTTGCACCCGCGATTGAGGGGTTAATGACTAGCGCCTTGAGCGTCGATCCAACCGCAGCGGCCGATCTGGCCGCTCCCGCTCCGACCGCCGGACGGTCGATGCGGGTGATCGGGGGTATCGCTGCGCTGCTGTCGCTGGTGTCGGCGCTGATGACGTTCATCGTACTCGCCGACCTGACGCCGATCGCGCCGACCCACCGGGTGGTCGTCACGCTCCTGATGATCAACGGCGTCACCGTGCTCATCCTGCTCAGCGTCATCGCCCGCGAGGTGTGGCAGGTCGTGCTGGCTCGTCGGCGCGGCCGTGCCGCCGCGCGGCTACACATCCGGATTGTCGGGTTGTTTTCTGTGATCGCCGCGGTGCCGGCGATCCTGGTGGCGATCGTTGCGAGCGTCACGCTCGACCGCGGCCTTGACCGGCTGTTTTCAACCCGCACCAAGACCGTGATTCAGAACTCGATGTACGTCGCCAACGCGTACTTGCGAGAGCACGCGCAGTCGATCCGCGGCGACATCATGGCCATGGCGATCGACGTGGGACGCGCCAAGCCGCTGTTCGACCAGGATCGTGACCGCTTTCGCCAATTCCTCACCGCGCAAGCCAAGGTGCGCGGCTTGTCCAGCGCCATCATCGTCGGCAGCGAAACCGAAGTCATCGAGCGCGCCGACGTCAAGGCTGAGCACGAGAACATCATGCCATCGACGGCAGGGCTTGCCTCGACCAGCGAAACCGAGCCTCGCATCGGCATCGTGTTCGAGGCGAATGCGGTTGCCTCGATGCTCAAGCTGCGCGGCTACGAAAACGCCTTTCTCCACGTGACGCGCCCGCTCGACCCGCAGGTCGTGGCGCAACTGCGCGAGGCCCAAGCGAGCGTCAGCGACTTTGCCAGCCTTGAGTCGCGCAGGCTCGGCGTTCAGCTTGCCTTTGCGCTGATGTACACCGTTATCGCGCTCACGGTTCTGCTGTCGGCGGCCTGGCTCGGACTGAACTTCGCCAACCGCCTGGTCGCGCCGATCCGCCGCCTGATTGGCGCAGCGAACATCGTGTCGACCGGCAACCTCTACGTTCAGGTGCCGATCCAGCGCTCGGAGGGCGATCTCGCCCAGCTTGGCGAGACGTTCAACAAGATGACCTCGGAGCTGCGGACCCAGCGCGACGACATCACCCGCACGCGAGATCTGATCGACCAGCGGCGCCGCTTCACCGAGGCGGTGCTGGCGGGCGCCAGCGCCGGCGTGATCGGCGTCGATGCGGCGGGCCGCATCAGCATCCTCAACCGCTCCGCCGAACGTCTGATCGGCCAGTCGCAGGCCGAGGCGACCGGGCGGCTGCTCACCGACATCGTGCTCGAGCTCAAGGACATTTTTGCCATTGCGCAAACCGGCGCGCAGCGTCTGGTACAAGACCAGGTGACGATCAACCGGGAGGGGCGGGAGCGCAATCTCTCGGTGCGCGTCACCACCGAGCAGTCGGGCGACCCGGAGCATGGCTACGTGGTGACGCTCGACGACATCACCGAGCTGGTGCTGGCGCAGCGCACTTCGGCCTGGGCCGACGTCGCGCGGCGCATAGCCCACGAGATCAAGAATCCACTGACCCCGATCCAGCTCTCGGCGGAACGGCTGCGCCGCAAGTACGGTCGCAGCATCACTGACGATCCCGCCGTGTTCCACCAGTGCACCGACACGATCATCCGGCAGGTCGACGACATCAAGCGCATGGTCGACGAGTTCTCCAAGTTCGCGCGCATGCCCAAGCCGGTGATGGCGGCGGAAGACGTCGCGGACACGGTGCGGCAGATCGTGTTCCTGATGCGTGTCGGCAATGCCGACATCGACATCGCGCTCGAGATCGCCGAGGACCCCATGCTGGCGCAGTTCGACCGCCGGCTGATCTCCCAGGGGCTGACCAACATCATCAAGAACGCGACCGAGGCGATCGGCTCGGTGAAGCCGGCCGAGGGCCACAAAGGCCGCATCAGCGTCCTGGCGACCCGCAACGGCAGCGACGTCATCATCGACGTGATCGACAACGGCATCGGCCTGCCCAAGGAGAACCGCAACCGTCTGCTGGAGCCCTACGTCACCACGCGTGAAAAGGGCACCGGCCTCGGCCTCGCGATTGTCGGCAAGATTCTGGAAGACCACGGCGGCGTGATCGAGCTGCGCGACGCCGCCGACAAGTTCCCTGGGCAGCAAGGCGCCTGGGTCCGGCTGCGGTTCGCCGCGATCCCGGTCGCGGCGGCGCCGGGGGTCGCCAAGACCAACCCGCAACAACCCGTATTGAGTACAAGTGAGCACTAGGCATGGCGTCTGACATTCTCATCGTCGACGACGAGGCGGATATCTGCGAGCTGGTATCGGGCCTGTTGCAGGACGAGGGCTACAACACCCGCAGCGCGCGCGACAGCGACACCGCGCTGGGCGCAATCGCGAACCGGCGCCCCAATCTGGTCTTCCTCGACATCTGGCTGCAGGGCAGCCAGCTCGACGGATTGCAGCTTCTCGGCATGGTCAAGGAGCAGCATCCCGACCTGCCGGTGGTGATGATCTCGGGCCACGGCAACATCGAAACCGCGGTCGCCGCGATCAAGCAGGGCGCCTACGATTTCATCGAGAAGCCGTTCAAGGCCGACCGCCTCATCCTGGTCGCCGACCGCGCGCTGGAAACCTCGCGGCTCCGCCGCGAGGTCAAGGAGCTGAAGGCGCTGGGGCCGCTGCCGTCGAGCATCGTCGGCCGCTCGCCAGCGATCAACTCGCTGCGCCAGACCATCGACAAGGTGGCGCCGACCAACAGCCGCATCCTGATCGTCGGTCCGTCCGGCGCCGGCAAGGAGCTCACCGCCCGCACCCTGCATGGCCAGTCGGCGCGGGCGAACGGGCCGTTCGTCGTCATCAACGCGGCCGCGATGACGCCCGACCGCATGGAGACCGAGCTGTTCGGCGTCGAGCAGACCAACGGCGCGCAGCCGCGCAAGGTCGGAGCATTGGAGGAGGCGCACGGCGGCACGCTGTTCATCGACGAAATTGCGGATATGCCGCGCGAAACTCAGAACAAGATCCTGCGGGTGCTGGTGGACCAGACGTTCCAGCGCGTCGACGGCTCGACCAAGGTCGCGGTCGACGTGCGCATCGTGTCTTCGAGCAGCCGTAATATCGAAGCGGAAATCTCCGCCGGCCGCTTCCGCGAGGATCTCTACCATCGGCTCTCGGTGGTGCCGATCCGCGTGCCGCCGCTCGCCGACCGCCGCGAGGATATTCCCGACCTCGTGAACTACTTCATGGAGCAGATTTCGCAATCGACGGGCCTGCCGCAGCGGACGATCGGCGCCGACGCCATGGCGGTTCTGCAATCGCACGATTGGCCGGGCAACGTCCGGCAACTGCGCAACAACGTCGAGCGCCTGATGATCCTGGCTGGCGGCGATCCGAATGCCGTGATCGACGCCAGCATGCTGCCCCAGGACGTCGGCTCGATGGTGCCTTCGATGCCGAACGGAAGCGGCGGCGAGCAGCTGATGGGACTGCCGTTGCGCGAGGCCCGCGAATTGTTCGAGCGCGAATATCTATTGGCGCAGATCAGCCGGTTCGGCGGCAACATCTCACGCACTGCCGAGTTTGTCGGCATGGAGCGCTCGGCGCTGCATCGCAAGCTCAAGGCGCTGGGCATCGGTTAGCCTGAGATTCAGAGACAACACATGTCGCGCATTGCCTATGTCAACGGCCGTTACGTTCCGCTGCGTGACGCGGTGGTGAACGTCGAGGACCGCGGCTATCAGTTTTCCGACGGCGTCTACGAAGTCTGCGAGGTGAAGGGCGGCAAGCTGGTCGACGAGCGCCAGCACCTGGAGCGGCTCGCGCGCTCGCTGGGCGAGCTTCGCATTGCGATGCCGATGTCGACGCAGGCGCTCGGGGTGGTGTTCCGCGAGGTCGTGCGCCGCAACCGCGTGCGCTGGGGCATCCTCTATCTGCAGATCAGCCGCGGCGTCGCCCGCCGCGATCACGCATTTCCGGCAGCCGGCACCGCGCCAAGCATTGTCGTCACCGCCCGCAATCTCGATCTTGCGGCGGCCGAGAAGCTCGCCGCCGACGGCGTCGCCGTCATCACGCTGCCGGATAACCGCTGGGACCGCGTCGACATCAAGTCGGTGTCGTTGCTGCCCAACGTGCTCGCCAAGCAGGCGGCACGCGAGCAGGGCGCCCGCGAGGCCTGGTTCGTTGATGAGAAGGGGCTCGTGACCGAGGGCTCGTCGAGCAACGCCTGGATCGTCACCCGCGACGGCAAACTGGTCACCCGGCAGGTGGACAACGCCATCCTCAAGGGCATCACCCGCACCGTCGTTCTGGAGGTGCTGAAGGTCCAGGGAATAGCTCTGGAAGAACGCGGTTTCACGGTGAAAGAAGCCCAGGAAGCGCGGGAGGCTTTCATCACGTCCGCGAGCCAGATCGTCCTTCCGGTGGTGCGGATCGATGGCCGCCCGGTCGGCAACGGCGCTCCCGGCCTGGTCGCCACGGCGCTGCGGCGCGACTTCCATGACCACGCGGAAGTGGCCTGAAAATCCAGGTTTGTTGCGGGATTGTGAGCGGTTTCCGCGGCAACCGCCGCCATCTTGTGCTTGCGCCACCCCCGGCCGTGCCATTTAATGGTGGTGCCCCAAGCCGCGGCATAATTCCAAGAACGCCGGCGGCTTGAGAACAACATCTCGCGGCAGGGGTCCGCGGGCAAAAATGGATCACGGCAATGGCAGCCGAACGCGCGCAAAATCTGCAAGACACGTTTCTCAATCACGTCCGCAAAAGCAAAGTCCCTCTCACGATCTTCCTCGTGAACGGGGTGAAACTGCAGGGCGTGGTGACCTGGTTCGATAACTTCTGCGTGCTGCTGCGTCGGGACGGTCACTCGCAACTCGTCTACAAGCACGCCATTTCAACGATCATGCCGGGTCATCCGATCCAGCTGTTCGAAGGCGCCGAGGAAGCGCCCGCCACGGAAAAAGTTTAGTTGGAGCCGCGGCGTCGCGACACGCGAAAGGATCTCCTGAGCCCATCGGGTTCGGGGACCGGCCGCGCGATCGTCATCGGCCCCTATCGGCGGCGTGCGCCGGCACGCCCGTCGGCAGCGCAACGCCCGGACAACAATCGCGCGCCTGCCGCAAGGCTGGAGGAGGCGATCGGTCTCGCCCGCGCAATCGATCTCGACGTGATCGAGCTCGGCCTCGTGCCGGTCGGCGACATTCGGCCAGCAACCTACCTCGGCAAAGGCAAGGTCGACGAGATCGCCGGTCTGGTGAAAAGCCTCGAAGCCGGCATCGTCGTGGTCGACTGCGCGCTCTCGCCGGTCCAGCAGCGCAATCTTGAGAAAGCGTGGAGTGCGAAAGTGCTCGATCGCACCGGACTTATTCTCGAAATCTTCGGCCGGCGCGCGCGCACCAAGGAAGGCGCGCTGCAGGTCGAGCTCGCTCACCTGACCTACCAGCGCACCCGCCTGGTGCGGTCGTGGACGCATCTGGAGCGCCAGCGCGGCGGCTTCGGCTTCCTCGGCGGCCCCGGCGAGTCGCAGCTCGAAATCGACCGCCGGCTGATCGAAGAGCGCATCGTGCGCATCGAGACCGAGCTCGAGAAGGTCAACAAGCGGCGCAAGCTGCACCGCGACAGCCGCGCCCGCGTGCCGTACCCGATCGCCGCGCTGGTGGGCTATACCAACGCCGGCAAGTCGACGCTGTTCAACCGCCTGACCAAGGCGAGCGTGCTTGAAGCCGACATGCTGTTCGCCACGCTCGACCCGACGCTGCGCGCGGTGGCGCTGCCGTCCGGTCTGAAAATCATCGTCTCAGACACGGTCGGATTCATATCCGATCTTCCGACCATGCTGGTCGCTGCGTTCCGCGCCACTCTCGAGGAGGTGATCGAGGCCGACGTCATCCTGCACGTGCGCGACGCCTCGCACGCGGACACGGAGGCGCAGTCGCACGACGTCGAGGAGGTTTTGCGCGCGCTGGGCATCGAAATCGGCCAGGACGAGCGCCTCATCGAAGTGTGGAACAAGATCGACCGGCTCGATGCCGAGAGCCGCGTCGCGCTCGCCAATCTGGCGGAGCGCACCGATCGCAGGCCGGTCCTGGTTTCCGCGCTGACCGGGGAGGGGGTCGACACGCTCGCCGCCGCGATCGAAACGCGGCTCGGCGCGCGCCGCGTCGTGCTCGAGCTGACGCTCAATCCGGCTGACGGCGCCGGCGTGAGCTGGCTGCACCGCCACACCGAGGTGCTGGAGAAGTCTCTCACTCCCAACAACGATCTCGCGGTCACGGTGCGGGTCGATCCGGCAAAGGCCGCGACCGTACAGGCCAGGTTCGGTGACCGCAAAGCGGGGTAACGCTATTTTTCCGCGGCCTTCGCCGCGTCCCAGAGCGCATCCATCTCCGCCAGCGTCGCATCCTTCGGCGTCTTGCCCTTCGCTTCCAGCGCGCGCTCAATCGCGCCAAACCGGCGCTCGAATTTTCGGTTGGCGGTGCGCAGCACCCCCTCCGGATCGGCGTCGAGGTGGCGCGCCAGGTTGACCACGGCAAACAACAAGTCGCCGACCTCGGCCGCCGCCTTGACGCTGCTGCCGCTTGCGATTTCGGCTTCGATCTCGTCGGCCTCCTCGCGTATTTTGGCGAGCACGGCGAGCGGATCGTTCCAGTCGAAGCCGACCTTTCCGGCCTTGGCCTGGAGCTTGAGCGCCCGGGTCAGCGCGGGCAGGGCGACCGGCACGCCGGCCAGTGCCTTGGTCTGTTCCGGCGCGGAAGGGCGCTGCGCCTTTTCCTCGGCCTTGATGCGATCCCACAGCACCTTCACTTCACCGGGCGTCGCGCCCTGCGCCTCACCGAAAACATGGGGATGGCGGCGCAACAGCTTCTCGGTAATTGCCATCACAACCTCGCCAAAGTCGAACGCGCCCTGCTCCTGCGCCATGCGGGCGTGGAACACGACCTGGAGCAGGAGGTCGCCCAGTTCCTCGCACAAATCGGGGAGGTCGTTGCGTGCGATCGCGTCGGCCACCTCGTAGGCCTCTTCGAGCGTATAGGGCGCGATGGTCGCGAAGTTCTGTTCGAGATCCCAGGGGCATCCGCTGCCGGGCGTGCGCAGCGCCGCCATGATCTCGATCAGCCGGGCAATGTCGCGGGACGGTTTCAAGGAGCGCCTCGTATGGCGGAAACGCTAGCAGAGGCACGCGGGACCGGCTGCGCTGAATCGCCTAGAGATCGCGGCCCATGGGCTCAATCCACAAGCCGCCGGTCTCGAACCTGGCGCTCGCGCTGGCGCAGGCCGGCAAGCTCACGCAATTTGTCGAGACAGGCACGTTCCAGGGGGATTCGCTGCGCTGGGCGTCGCACAACTTCGAGCGGGTATGGACGGTCGAGATCAGCGAACAATACCAGGCAGAGGCCAAGGCCACGGTCGGCCCGCTGCCCAACGTGGAGTTCGTCCTGGGCAACTCGGCCGACCAGCTTGGGCGCATTTGCCCGGCGTTGACTGGCCCGGCGCTGTTTTGGCTGGACGCCCATGCGGGAGCAGGTTTCTTTGGAGCGGCCAACAACTGCCCGTTGCTGGCTGAGCTTGAAACCTGCTTGGTCGAGGCGAAGGCGGACCATTGCATCCTGATCGACGATGCGCGGGCCTTCGTGGCGCCGCCGCCACCGCCGTTCGATCACCGCAAGTGGCCGAGCCTGGATGAGGTCATTGCCGTGGTTTTGCGGAGGGGCGGCTACCACGTCGCCGTGATCAGCGACGTGA
>JBEVIJ010000030.1:0-4289 GCA_040510745.1 Xanthobacteraceae bacterium | reverse complement strand
CCGCCAACCGCGTCACCGGCATCGTGTCGCGCGGCGGCTCGATCATGGCGAAGTGGTGTCTCTCACGTCATAAGGAATCATTCCTCTACGAGCGCTTCGACGAGATCTGCGACATCATGCGCAAGTATGACGTCTCGTTCTCGCTGGGCGACGGCCTGCGGCCAGGCTCCATCGCCGACGCCAACGACCGTGCGCAGTTCGCCGAGCTGGAGACGCTGGGCGAGCTCACCAAGGTCGCCTGGGACAAGGGCTGCCAGGTGATGATCGAGGGCCCCGGCCACGTGCCGCTGCACAAGATCAAGATCAACATGGACAAGCAGCTCAAGGAGTGCGGCGAGGCGCCGTTCTACACGCTCGGGCCGCTCACCACCGACATCGCGCCGGGCTACGACCACATCACGTCGGGCATCGGCGCCGCGATGATCGGCTGGTTCGGCTGCGCGATGCTCTGCTACGTCACGCCGAAGGAACACCTTGGCCTGCCGAACCGCGACGACGTCAAGGAAGGCGTCATCACCTACAAGATCGCGGCGCACGCCGCCGATCTCGGCAAGGGCCACCCGGCCGCGCAGCTTCGCGACGACGCATTGAGCCGCGCGCGCTTCGACTTCCGCTGGGAGGACCAGTTCAACCTCGGGCTCGATCCCGACACCGCGCGCGCATACCACGACGAGACGCTGCCCAAGGAGGCGCACAAAGTGGCGCACTTCTGCTCGATGTGCGGCCCGATGTTCTGCTCGATGAAGATCACGCAGGATGTGCGGGATTACGCGGCAAGCCTCGGCGACAACGAGAAGGCGTCGCTGGGGCTTTCTGCCGAAGCCGGCATGAAGGAGATGAGCGACAAGTTCAACGCAATGGGCGGGCAGGTTTATGTGGATGCGGAGAAGGTGAAGGCGAGCAATAAGGTGTTGTAGCGACAGCAGACAAAAAGACCGGCCGCCGGGCGCCGGAGAAAAACCCGGACGATCGCGCTTGGCTGTTTGACAATCGAACGCCTACCGCTGCTGGGCCGCCTCGTCGCGCACCAGGGCGATCGTGCAACGCCGCACGACCGGCTCCGCGCCACGCGGACCGGTCCAGGTTTGCGTGCCGCTCAGGGTGCCGCCCGATGGCGTGATCGTGCCACGATATCGGCCATGCGCGGTGTTGCCGAGGAGGCTCCATTGCGATTGCAGATGCGTTTCCCCGCTCTGGTCGACGACCCCCCGGGCCAGTTCCACGCGACCGCGGCGATTGCCTTCCAGATCGAGGAGCGGACGCCTGAACTCGGCCCGGTCGCCGTGGACCGTGAGCTCGAGCGGAACGCGAAGAATATCGCGCGTCGACGCCATCCTTTCGCAGACATAGCTGCCGCGGAACGCGGCCTCGAAGGCGCGCACCTCGCCACACGCCGCCGTCAGCGGCAGGGCCAGCATCGCGGAACGAACAAAGGTCCGAAGTTTCATCGGCGTCTCCTCGCTGCTTGCTGTTCGGGAAACCCATTCGCCGCACGGATGGTTCCGGCCTGTCGGCCGGAACTGCCGTCACACGTTGAGCGGTCACCGCGGTCCGAGCGCCGCCCGGTGCAGCAACGCGTGGGTTGCCGCCGCCGCATCCGCTGCCCATCATGCCGTCTCGCGAGACGACAGGAAATAGGAAATAGAGCACCCACAATTCACGCCGGGCAAAACGCGCAAGCATCATGAAAAAACAGGATCTATACAATGAGCTTCGCAAGCGTCTATCCGCATTATCTTGCCAAGGCGGAGAAAAAAGGACGCACGAAAACAGAAGTCGATGAAATCATTCGTTGGTTGACCGGATATAGTCAGAAAGCGCTGGAAGCCCAACTGAAAAAGAAAACGGACTTTGAGACTTTCTTTGCGAAAGCGCCTCAACTGAATTCTTCGTGGGCTTTGATCAAGAGCGTGGTTTGCGGTGTCCGCGTCGAAGACATCGAAGAGCCAACCATGCAGGAAATCCGCTACCTGGATAAGCTGATCGACGAACTGGCAAAGGGAAAGGCAATGGAGAAGATTTTGCGGAAATAATATACTGCAGCAGCGCGGACAGCCGACGGGAGACCACCATGACCGCCTTCAACACCGTGCGCTTCAAGGTGAAACCGGGGCGCGAACAGGAATTCCTCGACTCCCACAAGAATGTCCATGCCGAGTGGCCGGGCTTGCGCCACGTCAACATGATCAAGACCGGCGAGCGCAGCTACTGCATCATCGCCGAATGGAACGACGTGGATGCGCTCGCCAGCGCGCGACCGAACATGATCAAGACGCTCAATTCGTTCCGCGACACGCTGGAAGACCTGGGCGGCGGATTGGGCGTCACCGATGCGGTTGCCGGGCCAGTGGTGCTGGCGTTGAAATAGCCCTCAATCGCCAAACACCCACCGCACAATCCGCGCATCCCTGTCGTAGCCGCCATTCTTCGAGAACGGCTCCTCGGCCCAGAACTTGTCGGCCGCCGCCCGGTCCGGCAGCTCGATCAGCAGCGCAGTGCCGATGTTGTCGGTGCCGTCGGCCGAGCGGATCGGCCCGCGGAAGATGAAGTTGTCGCCGTGCGCCGCGAAGTATGACTCGTGGGCGTGCAGGTGGCCGCGGAAGAACTCCGGCGTGCCGGTCTTCGGCCCCGTGCACAGGAACTGCTGCATTCCCTTGCGGGCGTAGTCGGCAGCGCGCTTGCCGAAGCTGTTCGACCAGCGCTGGATCTCGACGCGCTCATAGACGCCGGCCTTGTTCAGCGGCTCCTCGGCGACGAAGGCGTCCGCCGCCGCGCAGTCGTCGAGCTGCATGAAGTAGCAGGTGCCGAGCGTCTTAGCTCCGTCGTCCGACACGAAGTGCCCGTAGCCGATCACGCGCTCACTGAGGCTTTTGACGTAGGCCTTCTGCTCGGGGAGCAGCGCGCGCCGCTTGTCCGCCGTCCCTGGCTTGTCCCAGCAGTAGATCGCCCACTGCGCCGCCTTCTTGCGGTAGTAGTCCTTCAGCGCGTCGCCATAGAGCCCATAGCGCGGATCGCCCGGCAGATATCCGGGATCGCTGGTGTCGTTCATTTCGCCTCCAGTACGTAAAGCGTAGGATGGGTTGAGCGTAGCGAAACCCATCTCATCCGGCCACGGTGGGTTTCGCTTCGCTCAACCACCCTGCGGGCGTATCAGCGCCGTGGTCCTACTCATCATCACCGCAATGCTCCTCGAAGGTGCCGCGCGGTGACAAAATAAAAATGCCCGGGCGCATGGCCCGGGCATTGATCGAAACATCGCGAAAACTAGCGCAGCGCGATCGCCAGTCCGCTCAAGTCGGCGCTCGCGATCAGGCCGACCTGCCGGCCCGCCAGCGTGAGCACCGCGCCCTTCTCGTTGCGCAGCACGATCGCCTGCGCGCCGCCGCCGACCGCGAGGCCCGCGCCCGCCGCGCCATAGACGCCTGCAACATCCGACGGACGGCGGATATTGGTCACGGTGCCGACCAGATTGGTCTGCGATGCGCCGAAGGTGAGGCCATAGCTGAGACCGCCGATCGACAGCGGATAGCGCCGGCCGCGGAAGTCCAGCACGCCGTTGCCGCCCGAGCCCCCGATCACCCAGCCGGCCTTGATCACCGAAATCCGGATGCTGCCACTGTCGGCATGGGCCGCCGTTGTGGCGCCCGCGGCGGCCAAGAGAACGGCGGTGAGCGCGATCAGGCTGGCACGAAGTCCCGACAGAGGCCGCATGGGGAGTCCTTCCGAAATGTTGAGGTGAGCGGAAGCAACGCACGAGGGGGAACAAGGTTCCCCGATGCCGCGACAAACTCCGCTGTCATCCGGCCGAGCGAAAGCGAGAGCCGGGATGACAGCGAGAGTGAGCCGGCAGCAGCACCCTACTCCGGCTTCAGCCCGGCCGCCTTCGCCGCCACGGCGGTCGCGTCGAACTCGCGCCGGATATATTCGGCAAACCCCTTTGACGTTTGCAGCGGCTCGGGCACCAGCTCCGCGCCGGTCGCCAGGAAACGGTCCTGCACCAGGTTGGTCGCCAGCGCCTTGACCAGCGCCTTCTGCAACGCGTCGATCACATCGGGAGGCGTCTTCGCCGGCGCCAGCAAGCCTACGTAGCTCGCGGCGAGAAAATCCTTCAAGCCCGCCTCGATCATGGTCGGCACCACGCCCACCTGCGGCGAGCGCGCTGACGAGGCGACCGCGAGGATGCGTAGCTTGCCCGCCTTGTGGTGCGGCAGCGCGGTCGACATCTCCGTCATCAGGCCGTCGACCACGCCGGACAGCGTGTCGGGCACCGGCGTCGAGCCGCCCTTGTA
>JBEVIJ010000029.1:0-13647 GCA_040510745.1 Xanthobacteraceae bacterium | reverse complement strand
CCTGGATCGCCGCCGGTGACAGCATCCCGATCGTCCACATCTACGCCGGCGGTCCGGCGTTGATCGACGGCAAGACGCCGTATGGCACCGGCTCGGTCGACCACGTCAGCCTGACGATCAAGGGCTGGGACGAATGCCTGGAGCGCGTCAAACGGCTCGGTTACGACTGGCGCGCATCGATCGTTCCCGGCACCACGCTGTGGCAGATTTTCGTGCACGACCCGAGCGGCGTGATGATGGAGCTGACCTTCGACGGCAAGGTCGAGAACCGTCCGACGCCGGAGATTCCAGCGGATCGCCAGTATCAGGCCGGCAAGCCGTTCGGGACGCCGAAGCAGAAGGCGGCGTAGCTAGAGTCCCAAATAAAATTTCCGGATTAGGTCGTTGTTGTTGAGCTCGTCGGCTGACTTGCCCTCGAACGCGATCTTGCCGTGCACAATCACGTAGCCGCGGTCGGCGATGCGGAGCGCCTGGGTGAAGTTCTGCTCCGCCATCAGCACCGTGAGCTGATAGCGGTCCTTGAGCTCCTTGATCTTGTCGATGGTCCGGCTGACCAGGATCGGCGCGAGACCGACCGAAGGCTCGTCCACCAGCAGGATCTTCGGCGCCAACATCAGCGCGCGGCCGAGCGCCAGCATCTGCTGCTCGCCGCCGGACATCGACCCGGCGAGTTGAGTGCGCCGCTCGTGCAGGCGCGGGAACGTCTCGTAACAGGCTTCGAGATTCTGTTTCATCAGCGCGCGTGCGGTGGGCCGGAACGCGCCGAGCGCCAAATTCTCTTCGACCGTGAGCTTCGGGAACAGCCGGCGCCCTTCCGGCACCAAGGCGATGCCGAGATCGACGATCTGCTCGGTCGTCAGCACGGACAAATCGTGCTGGATGCCGTCGATAGCCGCCACGATGCGGCCGGCGCGCGGTCGCACGATGCCCATGATGCACTTGATCAGCGTGCTTTTGCCGTTGCCGTTGGTGCCGAGCAGCACCACCGTTTCGCCGGACTGAACGTTGAGCGTGACGTCTTCCAGCACGCGCACCGCGCCGTAGGTCGCATCGACGTTCTCGATGATGAGGCTACTGGCCAAGGTAGGCTCCGATCACTTCGGGATTGTTGACCACCTCGTCCGGCTTGCCGTCGGCGATCTTCTTTCCGGAGACCAACACGACGAGCCGCTGCGAGAAGGCCATCACCGCCCGCATGATGTGCTCGATCATGATGATGGTGACGCCGCGCTCGTTCATCTTGATCAGCAGCGCGACAATGTCATTGATCTCGGATTGCGACAGGCCGGCCATCGACTCGTCGGCGATCAATAGCTTCGGGTCCGCCGCCATCGCGCGCGCCAGCTCGAGCTTGCGCATCTCGACCTGGGTCAGGTCGCGCGGCAATTTGTCGGCCTTTTCGGTGAGCCCGACGAGACTGGCCAGGTCTGCACAACGCGCATCGATCTCGGCCGGCGAGAGCCGCAGGCCGGGCCGCGCGTTGACGGTGTAGAGCAGGGGAATCCGCAGGTTTTCCGCAACCGTCATGGTGACGAACGGCCGCGGCAATTGGAAGCTGCGCGCCATGCCGCGGTGCGTGCGCGTGTTGGCGGGCAGCCCGTTCATGGCATGGCCGTCGAACTGTACGGTGCCGGTCTCGTTCTGCAGCGTGCCGCACATGCAGTTGACCAGCGTCGACTTGCCGGAGCCGTTCGGTCCGATCAGGCCGACGCGCTCGCCCTGCGCCACGGAAAGGTCAATGCCGTCCAGCGCGACGAAGCCGCCGAACCGCTTGCCAAGACCTCGGACGTCCAGCAGCGCGCTCATGAGACGGCCCGCCGTTGGGTGATGGGCTGATAGAGCTGCTTGATCTCGCGATCCTGCAACAGCCAGATCACGATGAGGTCGATCACAATGGAGATTGTCAGAGCCACGACGTTGAAATTCGACGGATCGAGCCAGATGAAGAGTATCGAAAGCGGGATCGAGACCGCCAATACCGACTTTGTCAGATACGGGCTCCAGCTTTCGATCTTCAGCAGCCCATAGGCGGCCGCGAGATAAACCATGGAGAGCACAATGGTGAAGGTCCCGAGGCTGGTGAGGGCGCTATTCTTGGCCGCCATCGCGGCCGACAGTCCGAACACCACGCCGCCGAGACCCACCAGGAAGCAGTAACCCGCGATCGTCAGCAGCTTGACCGCGCGCAGGTCCACCCGCTCCGGCGCGGCGACGCGCAGAAAATCCCTCACCATGCCGACGATGCCGTTCGGCGCCATGATGACGAACCCGATCAGCAGCAGCCCGACGATCAGAAGGTTCACCGCCGACGAAATCGTCACTGTCGCGACCTGCTGGATAATGCCGAGCAGCAGCGCGCCGATCAGTGGCCCGGCCCACATCGTGGTGCCGCCGATCATCGGCATGGCAATCGAGTTCACCGCGTAGGCGAGGCCGAACGCGGAGCTCGGCTCAAGATAGCCGATGTAGTAGGGGAACGACGCGCCAGCCATGCCCATCAGGCCGCCGGAAATCGTCGTGGCGATCAGCTTGAGCTTCAGTGTCGGCACGCCGCATGCCTCGGCCGCGAGCTCGTCGTCGCGAATGGTCGCGAAGCCATAACCCAGCCGCGATCGTTCGATGACGCGCGCCGCGGTCAGCGCGATGACCGCAAGCGCGATCATCAAGAGAAACAGATACTGGATGTAGCTGCCGATGATCGGAACTTCCTGCGGCCGGATGATATAGGCGCCGCGCGACCCGCCGACATAGTCCCAATTGACGATAAGCGTTTGTAGCACGACAGCCAGCGCCAGCGTGGCGATGGCAAAGAATGCGCCGCGCAGCCGCAGCGTCAGGTAGCCCATGCCGAATCCGATCAGCCCCGCGACGATACCGGCTATGATGGTCAGCGTCGGAATGGAAAACGGCATCGCTGCCTTGAGCAAGGGCGCCAGCGCCTCAGAGGCATAGCGGTCGATGTTCGTGCCGAGCTTATGCAGCGCGACCGTCGAATAGGCGCCAACCGCGAAGAATGCGGCCGAGCCGAAGTTCACATATCCGCAATAGCCGCCGAGGATGTTCCACGCCGTCGCCAGCACGATGAACTGCAGCACCGTGTAGCCGGCAAAGAACAGGTAGTCGTTGCCGATCAGGCGGGCGATCAGGAAGACTGAAGCGCCGACCGCCGCCGCGATGATAAAGAAGATGGGGTTACGCACGACGCCGGGCTCCTATCGGCCGAGCAAGCCGGCTGGACGGAATGCCAGGGTCAGCAGCAGGAAGCCGAACGCGACGGCGGGCGCCCAGGACGGGCCGTAGAACGTGGCGGTGAGGCTCTCGACGATGCCTAGCAGGATCGCGGCGATCACGGTGCCGGGCAGGCTTTGCAGCCCGCCCAGCACGCAGATGGCGAATACCCGGCCGATGAACTCCCGCCCGACCGAGGGCTCGATCGGCTGGATGACGATGAGGAACGCGCCGGCCATCGACGCGGTGGCGATCGCGATGCCAAACGCGATGGTCTTGATCCGGATCGGGTCGACCGCCATGAGTTGCAGCGCGAGCTGATCCTGCGACACCGCCATGATGGCGCGGCCGGTGAACGTGCGCGACAGGAACAGTTGCAGCGCGCCGATCATCAGCAGCGAGATCACGCACGGCACCAGCATGCGCAACGGCAGGTCGGCGAAGCCCAGCCGGATGGTCTTGTCGATGTAATCGGCCTGCACGTAGCGGTAGTCAACGCCGAACACCAGGATCAGCAACACTTCGGTGACGAACAGCAGTCCGAAGAAGAACGCGAGCCCGCGCAGCGCGTCCTGTCCGTATTTCTCGAACGAATTGTAATAGACCTGATAAATCCCGGCGCCGAGCGCGAAGAACGCCGGCAGCACGATGATGCTTGTGAGGATCGGGTCGAAGCCGAACGTCTGGTTGACGATGTAGGCGATATACGCGCCCAGGATGATGAACGCCGGATGCGCGATATTCACGATATCGAGGATACCGAACGAGATCGAAATGCCGGCCGTCACGGCGGCATAGAATCCGCCCAGCAGAATGCCGGCGATAATGGCATTGATCAGCAGTTCAATCGGAAAGTCCATGTCCCCCAGCTCCGCATCTTTTCATGGCGTGACCATGAGCGCGCTGTGCCGAGTGTGCAGGAAGGATGGCCGGTTGGCTAGTGTCGCAATCGGCCACAGCTTAGGCGTGTTCTGCGTCGCCTTGAGCCGTTATGCGGCGGCGCGCCGCACGCGGTCTGGGATGGGCAGCGGCCTGTTGGCGCTGTCGAGAAACTCGATGGTGTTGAAGATCATGTCCTCGCTGCCGAGGTTCTCGAGATCGTGGACCTTGTATTCGCCGGGGCCATAGGTTTCGTGCCGCGTCTCGCCTGGCGCATAGGTGTGCTCCGCCGTGCTGCCGTCCATCAGGTGCTGGCGGCCGCGCCCGCCGGTCACCGAGGTCCAGAAATAATCGAGCACGTGCCGATGGAAACCGATGCGCTCGCCGGGCTTGAGGCGGATGATCCACACCCGGACCTTGTCAGTCTCGGAGAGAAGCTCCGAACCGACGCAGCCGTTGAGGTTCCTGCTCTCACGCTCGAACTCTGCCTTGATCGCCGCGGGCCATTCGCTCCGCTCCGAGGGGGCAACCTTGTTGTCGAGCATGCTCAGGGCCATGGCATTTCTCCAGCCGTTGTTGGCACAATATAACGGAATTTGCGGGCGGCGAGAACCAGCAGGACCGATGTGACGTTGCGGAACGGACAATCAAGGCGCGCGCTGATTGTCGGCGGCTCGATGAGCGGCCTGTTTGCGGGCCTGATGCTGCGCCGGCATGGCTTCACCGTCGACATCTATGAGCGGGTCGAAAGCGAGCTCTCGGGCCGCGGCGCGGGCATCGTGGCGCAGCCAATCGTTTCGCAAACGCTGCAGGGGCTTGGGCTCAGCAGCGCCAATCTCGGCGTCGAGGCGAAGGCTCGAAAAATTCTCGACGTGGCCGGCAACGTGATCTGCGAGCACGAGTGCCCGCAGACGCTGACGGCCTGGGAGCGGCTCTACCGCATTCTGCGCGACGGGTTTCCACCCGGGCACTATCATCGCGGGAGGGGCCTCAAGGGCGTCGAGCAGGATAGCGGCGGCGTCACCGCGCATTTCAGCGACGGCTCGAGCGCCAAAGTGGACGTGCTGATCGGCGCCGACGGCATCCGCTCGACCGTGCGTCAGCAACTGTTGCCGCAGCTTGTGCCGCTCTACGCCGGCTATGTGGCGTGGCGTTCGCTCATTCCGGAAGCAGCGATCCCGTCTGCGATTCATCGGGAAATGTTCCTGGCAATGACATTCTGCCTGCCGCCTGGCGAGCAGTTCCTCGGCTATCCGGTCGCCGGCCCCGACAACGACCTGCGGCCGGGGCACCGCCGTTACAACGTGATCTGGTATCGACCGGCGGAAGAACGCACCGAGCTGCAGCGCCTGCTCACGGACGAGAGCGGCGTCACGCATTCGATCTCGATCCCGCCGCCGCTGATCCGTCGCGAGGCGACCGCGACGATGCGCGCCGCCGCGGAGCGGCTGGTGGCGCCGCAGTTTCGCGCGATCGCGCGACTGATGGATGAACCGGTGCTGCAGCCGATTTACGATCTTGAAACGCCGCAGATGGCGTTCGGCCGTGTCGCTATCCTGGGGGATGCCGCTTTCGTGGCGCGGCCGCATGTGGGCGCCGGCATATCGAAGGCGGTGGACGATGCGTCGGCGCTTACGCAGGCGCTGACCGACGGCGAAGTCGAATCGGCGCTCAAGCAGTTCGAGGCGAAGCGCCTGCCGGTTGGCCGCCGCATCATCGAACGCGCGCGTCATCTCGGTGCCTATCTGCAGGCGACGCGTACGCAGGAGGAGCAGGCGCGTTCCGAACGCCACAGCAACGCCGAGGCGGTGATCCGCGAGACGGCGACCATCGATTTTCTGGAAAGCTAGAGGCCCAACAGCTTCTTCGCATTGCCACCGCAAACGGCGGCCGTGGTCGAGGCGTCGAACCCGCTGCCGACGACGTGTTCGACCGGATCGAAATCGGCCATGTCGAACGGATAGTCGGTGCCGAGCACCACGTGGTCGGCGCCGAACGTCTTCACCAGCGCCTGAAGCTGCTCCGGCGTGAACACCACCGTGTCGAAATAGATCTTCTTCAGATAGTGCGTTGGCGGGCTGGGCAGGCTGCCGCGCGCGTCCGAGCGCGCGCCCCACGCATGGTCGATGCGGCCGTGATAACCGCCGAGGAAGCCGCCGCCATGCACGGCCAGGATTTTCAGGTTTGGGTGCCGCTCCAGCACGCCGTCGAAAATCAGGTAGTGCAGGGCAATCGTGGTCTCCAGCGGATTGCCGATCACGTTGTTGAAGTAGAAGCGCTTGAGCCGGTCGGCATGGGTGAACCCATTGGGATGGATCAGCACCAGTGCGCCGAGCTCTTCTGCCTTTTTCCAGAACGGCGCAAAGGCCGGATCGGATAATTCCTTGCCGGCCACGTTGGTGAGGATTTCGACGCCCTTGAACTTGAGTTGCTTCATGCAGCGCTCAAGTTCCTTCGCCGCCTCGTTGCCGTCCTGCAGCGGCACGCCGCCGAGCGCCACCAGCCGGTCGGTGTGCTTAGCCACGTATTCCGCGATGCCGTCGTTGAGGACGCGCGTCGCCGGGGCGGCGAATTCGACCGGCACTGTGTAGTAAAGCTGCGGCGGGCCGGGACAGATGAGCTGCATGTCGACGCCCATCTCGTCCATCGTCTTGAAGCGCACGTCGGTCGGGCGGATGCCGGGCCCGATGTCGGCCGCCTGCTTGGCCATCAAATCCTTGGTTTCCTGCGTCGAGAAATGATCAAGCGGCACGGTCGACGGGTCGAGCCGGCCCTTCACCAGTTCGGCCGCCTCGGGAATCGCGATGTGGGCGTGCATATCGACGGTAAGGCTTTTCGGCCGCGTCTCGCGGCCTGGCTTGCCGCGCTTTCGTGCAGCCGTCGGTTCGTACTTGTTCCACATGTCAGCCATTGCAGATGATCCTGTTGTTTTGGTTTCAGAACACACCGAGGTGTTGCGACACGATGGCGTCGTCCATTTTGATGGTGTTGGCCTCGCCCTTGAATACCACAGAGCCGGTGTTGATGATGACAACATCGTCGGCGAGGTCGAGCGCCAGCTTGATATTCTGCTCGACCAGAATGATCGACTGCCCCTCGGATTTGAGCTGGGCGATGGTCCGCCCGACCTCGGCGACAAGTTGCGGCGCGAGCCCCTCGGACGGTTCGTCCATCAGCAGAACGCGCGGATTACCCATCAGGGCGCGCCCGATCGCCAGCATCTGCTGCTCGCCGCCCGACAGCGAGCCTGACACCTGGGCGTGACGCTCGGCCAGGCGCGGGAACAGCTTGAACACCCGCTCGATCGTCCAGCCGGGGCCGGCGTCGCCGCCACGTTTGGCCGGCTGCGCCGCCACCATCAGATTTTCTTCGACGGTCAACGTGCGGAACATCCGCCGGCCCTGTGGCACGATGCAGATGCCCTTGCGCGCGATGACGTCCGGGGCAAGGCCGCGGACCTGTTCGCCATAGAGGCTGATCGAGCCGCGCTGCGGCTTGAGGAAGCCCATGATCGTGCTCATGCAGGTCGTCTTGCCTGCGCCATTGCGGCCGAGCAGGCCCAGAAGGCGGCCTTGGCGCAGGGTGAACGAGACGCCGTGCAGTACATGGCTGTCGCCGTAGAATGCGTCGATGTCCGCGATGTCGAGGGCATCAGTGGCCAAGGTAGACCTCCCGTGTCCGGGGATCCGCGACCACCTCGGCGCGTGTGCCTTCGACGATCACCTGTCCGTAGTGCAGGAGCGTGATCCGCTCGGCGAATCCGAGCGCCGTATCCATGTCGTGCTCGATCATGATTATCGTCACGTCGCGTGGAATCTTGTCGAGCAGGGCCCGCACGGTTTGCCGCTCGCCCTGCGAGAGGCCGGCGAGCGGCTCGTCGAGCAGCAGCACCTTGGGCTTCTGCGCCAGCGCCATGGCGAGCTCGAGCCGTCGGCGCTCGCCATAGGATGTCTCGGCCACGACGCGTTCGGCGCTATCGGACAAGCCAACCTGCGCCAGCGCCTCCTCAGCCGTGACATAGAGTTCGCGATGGCCGGTCAAGATCGACCAGGGGTTCCAGCGCAGGCTGCTAAGGCCGAGTAAGGACAACACCACGTTGTGCTGCAGCGTCTCGCGCGGAAACAGCGTGAGGATCTGGTAGGTGCGGGCAAGACCGCGCTGCACGCGGTCCGGCGTGCGCATGCCGATCAACTCTTGGCCGAACAGCTTGACGGAGCCGCTGTCGGCGGTGAGATCGCCGGTGACGAGGTTGAACAATGTGGTCTTGCCGGCGCCATTGGGTCCGATGATCAGCCGCCGCTCGCCGGGCATGACTTCGAGCGAGACGTTCTGAGTCGCGGGCAGGCCGCCGAACCGCCTGCATAGGCCTTCGATTTGGAGCGCGGGGGCCGTCATGTGCAGGACCCGGACGTATCGATGCGCACGGGCGTACGCCTGGCGAGTTTTGAGCGAAGGCGCCGCCACAACTGGCGGCAGCCCGGCACCAGGCCGTAGGGCATGAAGACGATCACGATCACGAAGATCGCGCCGAGCAACGTGTTCCAGCGCTCGACGTAGGTCGAAGCCACGTTCTTGATCAACGTGATGATGACTGCTCCCACGACCGGCCCAGTGAGCGTGCTGGTGCCGCCGAGGATCGCCATCAGCAGGATTTCCGCGGACTGCTGCAGCGCGATCGCGTGCGGGCTAAGGAACACGTTGTAGTAGACGAACAGGATGCCGGCGACCGAGCCCCAGAAGCCGGCCATGACGAAGGTGAGCCAGCGCACCAGCCAGACGTTGTGCCCGAGCATCGACATGCGGCGGGGCTGATCGCGCGCGCCCATCAGGCTTGCGCCGAAGGCGGAGCGGGAGAACCGCCAGATGAAGAACAACGCAAGGACGAACACGATCAACGTGAAGTAGTAGAAATTCTCCGCGCTGGTGATGCTGATGCCGAACGGCCTGGGGCGCTGAGGCAGCCGCAGGCCATTGTCGCCGCCGGTGAGCTCGTTGGCGCGGTAGGCGATGCCCCACACGATCTGCCCGATCGCCAGCGTGATCATGATGAAGCCAAGCCCTGGCGCGCGCAGCGACAGCACGCCGAACAGGCCGGCAAAGACGGTGGAGAGCAGCACCGCCAGCACCGCCGCGGTGAGTTGATCGTAGCCCGCGATGTTGAGCAGAATGCAGGCATAGCCGGCCACCCCGAGATACGCAGCGTGTCCAAGCGACACCATGCCGCCGTAGCCGAGCATCATGTTGATGCTGAGCGCGAACAGCGCGTAGATCAGCACCTGCGTCGCCATGTTGACGTAGAATTCGTTGACGATCACGCGCGGCACCGCGACGAGGCAGATCGCGGTAATGGTCAGCGCGATGATCGTGCCGCGCTTCACATCTGCACCCGGCCGAACAGGCCCTGCGGCAGGAACACGAGCACCAGCACCATCGGCAGGAACAGCACGAAGTAGGCGAGATCGGGCGCGAGCGCGATGCCGAAATTGTAGAGGAAGCCGACCACGAAACTGCCGACGAATGCGCCAAGCAACGACCCGGCGCCACCAAGGATGACGACGATCAATGCGAGCGGCAGCATGTCGGCATCGAGGCCCGGATAGGCGTTGAGGATCGGTCCTCCCAGCACGCCGCCGATGCCGGCGAGCGACGCGCCAAGCAGGAATACGGCGGTGAACAGCCGCGACACCGGAATGCCAACCCCGCGCGCCATCTCCATGTCGTCGACGCCGGCGCGGATCATGGCGCCGATCCGGGTGCGCTCCATCAGGAAGTAAAGGCCGATCGCCGCCACCAAGGCGATGCCGAGCACGACCAAGCGATAGGTCGGAAATGCATAGCCGGCAAAGCGCAGCGGCGGCCGCAGCGCCTGCGGTGCGGGCAGCGGCATCGGATCGCCGGTCCAGGCCAGCAGGCAGATGTCCGCGATGATGAACGAGACGCCGAGCGTGACCAGCACCTGGCCCTGCTCATTGCCGGAAATCTGGCGGAGCACCAGGCGTTCCAGCGCGATGCCGATAATGCCGACGCCCAGCCCCGCGACCAGCGCGACCAGCCAGAAATTGCCGCCGCGCGCCAGCATGCTGTAGCCGAAATAGGCGCCCAGCATGAAAAATGCGCCGTGCGCGAGATTCGGAATCCGCATCAAGCCGAAAATCAGCGAGAAGCCCGACGACAGCAAAAACAGCAGGCCGCCGAAGGCCAGGCTGTTGAGCGTCTGGATGATCCAGAATTGCCACTGCATAGGTGAAGCATCCAAGCCGGCTGCGCCCGCGCCTTAGAGGGACGGCGCGAGTGCAGCGAACTTGGTGAAACCTAGTTCTCCAGGTTCTTCGCTGGCGGGAAGTCGCGCGAGTAGACCGGACTCTTGAGGAACTCCTCGCGCTTGTAAGGCCAGAACTGGTCGACGTTCGGATAGGTCTTGACCACCGCGTTGACCAGCTTGCCGCCTTTGCGCTCCACCTTGCGGATGTAGATGTTGCCGACCACGTTGCCGAGATCGTCGAAGCTGACCGGGCCGCGCAGCGTCTCTGGCACCTTGGCTTCCTTCAGCGCTTTCATGAAGGTCGGCTTGTCTTCGACGTTGCCCTTGACCTGCTTGACCGCGTGATCGAGCACCTCGCCGCAGAGATAGGTCTCGGCCGCATAGACCCCCGGATCGACCTTGTATTCCTTCTGGATCGCGGCGACGAAGCGCTTGTTGATCGGGAAGTCGAGTTCGGCGGAGTACCAGTTACCGGTGATGGCGCCCAGCGCGTCGTCGCCCATTTGCTGCAGCAGCGACTCGTCGACCGGCGTGAAGCCGCCGAGGATCTGGGTCTTGCTGCCGTATTCGCGCAGCTGCTTGATGAACTTGAAGCCGTTCGAGCCGGCATGGCCGGTGTAGACGCCATCCAGGTTCGATTTGAGCTGCGCGATGTAGGTGCCGTAGTCGGGCGCGTTCAGCGGGGTGAACAGCTTCTGCACCACCTTGCCGCCGTTGTCCTCGAACACGCGCTGGAAGCCGGCGGCGTTCTCATGTCCGAACGCGAAGTCGTCGGCGAGCACCGCAACGCGTTTGAGCTTCAGGTCTTTGGCGGCGTAGTCGCCGAGCGGATGGCTCGGCTGCGCCGACGTGCTGCTCGGGCGCACCAGCCACGGGTTCGGCTTGCGCTGCGTCATGTCTTCGGCGCCGGCCACGGTGAGGATCGGCGTCTGCGAGGAGCGGATGTAGTCGTCGATAGCGAGTGCCTCGAAGGCGGCGAGCGGGCCGATGATGCATGACACCTTCAGGCGCTCGACCAGCTCCTGGGTCTTGGTGCGCGCCTGCGCCGGATTGCCGGCGGTGTCCTGCGTGTGCAACTCGACCGGCCGCCCGGCGAGCATGTTGTTGCGCTCCCTGAAGAACGTCAGCAGGCCCTGCTCCATCTGGAGGCCGCCGGAGGCGAGGGGGCCGGTCTTCACGGTCAGGAAGCCGACGCGGATCGGGCCGGCCTGCGCGACGGCCGTGGAAATCTTGATGGTCTGCGCCGCGACGCCGGTCGCGATCGCGCCTTTGATAATGGTACGGCGATTCATGGACATGTGGAGTTCCTCCCTGGTCATTCGATTTTTGGAACCCCTCGTGGCGGGGGTTTGTTGACGCATATCAAATCAGATTACGCAGCCGCGCGACACCACCTGTTGCACGGCCCGCCGTTTAGTGGGCTGGGATGGGCAGGCGCGTGCATGGCGGAAGTATGCCCGTGGGGTCAAATGCCGAGATAGCTCGATTTGATCTGCTCGTTGGCCCGCAATTCTTCGGGCTTGGCGGAATAGACGACCTGACCCTTGCTCATCACGTGAACGTAGTCGACCAGCTTGAGCGCGAGGTTGGCGTTCTGCTCGACCAGCAGAATCGAGAGGCCTTCTTCCTTCAGCTTGCGGATCGCCTCCCAGACGCCCTGGATGATCACCGGCGCCAGTCCTTCGGACGGCTCGTCCATAATCAGGCAATCCGGATTGGTCATCAGCGCGCGACCAATCGCCAGCATCTGCTGTTCGCCGCCTGACAGGGTCTTGGCGCGCTGGTTGCGCCGTTCCTGCAGCCGCGGGAACAGCGCGTAGACGCGGTCCAGGCTCCAGCCGTGGCGGTCGACGTTGCGCTCCGCGACGAGCAAATTCTCTTCCACGCTCAGCGTGGGGAAAACGCGCCGGCCCTGCGGCACCAAGCCCATCCCCTTGCGCACGGTCTCGAACGAGGCGTCGTTGGTGACGTCCTCGCCCTTGAAGATGACCTTGCCCCGGCGCGGCGGGTTGAACCCGACGATCGAATTGACCAGCGTGCTCTTGCCGACGCCGTTGCGGCCGAGCAATCCCAGGATCTGACCCTGCTCGAGCTGCAACGACAGCCCCTGGAGGACGTAGGCCTCCCCGTAATAGGTATGGATGTCCTGGACTTCGACGACCGCCATGATCAATCGGTCCCCAAATAGATTTCTTGCACGCGCTTGCTGCTGTGGATCTGTTTCGGCGTTCCGGTTTCGAGAACGGCGCCAAAATGTAGAACGGAAATCTCTTCCGCGATGTCGAACACGACATCCATGTCATGCTCGATCAGAAGGATTGCCAAATTGCGATCGAGCTTTTGCAGGAACCTCGTCATCTCGGTGGATTCGCCGGATGACAGTCCCGCGGCCGGCTCGTCGAGCAACAGGATCTTTGGATCGCTGGCCAGGCCGAGAATGATTTCGAGCTGGCGCTGCTCGCCGTGGGAAAGAAAACGGACTGGCGTGTCCTTGCGGTCCATGAAGCTGGCGCGCTCCAGCAGGCCATGCGCCTTGTCGTAGGCATCGCGGTAGGACGACATGAAGCGCCACATCACGAACTTGGAGGGCCGCAGCCCTTCGATCGCCAGCAGAACGTTGTCTAGCACTGTCAGCTTGGGGAACAGGTGCGTGATCTGGAACGTGCGCGCCATGCCCATCGCCGTGCGCTTGTGGCTGGCCCAGGCGGTGACGTCTTGCCCGAACAGCAGAACCTGTCCGGAGGTCGATGGGAAAATCCCGGTGATCAGATTGAACAGCGTGGTCTTGCCCGCGCCGTTCGGGCCGATCACGGCCTTACGGTCGCCGGGCATGATCCGGAGGTTGACTTCGCGCACGGCGTGCAGGCCGCCGAAGCTTTTCGACAATCCCTTGAGCTCCAGGACGGGCTGTCCGCCGTTGGTATGCGCGTCGCTCAATTCGTACTCCTTGTCGGGAAGAACCGGGGCTCCGCTGGAGCCCCGGCGCTGGTCAATCCGCTAGCAGAACTTGCAGGGCGGATAGTTGCGGTCATAGACCGGCGTCGCCAGGAACTCGTCCTTCTTGAACTGCCCGAACTGGTTGACGTTCGGATAGGTCTTGATGACGGTGTTCCAGAGCTCATCCTTTTCGTAGCCGAACATCTTTTTCTTCTCGACCTTCTTGATGTAAATGTTCTGCACCGGGTTGCGCATCTCGTCGATCACGACGGGACCGCGGATGGTGTCGACCTTCAGCGCGTTGAGCTGCTTCACGAACGCCTCCGGGCCGGGGAACTTGC
>JBEVIJ010000028.1:0-4787 GCA_040510745.1 Xanthobacteraceae bacterium | reverse complement strand
GCGCCGCATATTGATCGGGTTGACCTCCACCCTGAGCGACGGCGCCACGGCCTGGATGACACCGAACTGGCCGATTCCGGAGGGTACGACGGCATCCCGAAGGACCGCCGCTCGCGTCACGCCGGGCGCGATCCCCTTGAGCAGTTCCAGCCATTTGCCGCTCAGGCTATATTCGAACGCGAGGAAACCGGTGGCGTTGCCGCCCGGCCGCGCCAAGCTGTCGACGAAGCCGGCACCGACCGGATCGCCGACGTTCGGGAACACGATCGGCACGGTGCGGCCCTCCTGATCGCGGTCGGCTATGCCCTACGTGGCCATCGCTATCGTGGGATTTTTGCGCGGGCTATTGGGTGGGAGGCGCTGAACAAGGTGGGTTGGCTCGTTACGTCAGAGTTAGTTGGAGCAAACAGCGGTCATCAAATGCCCTTAAGTCATCAACGGCTTACGTCATCATCTACCTCTAACGAGTGGTTAATCCAGCGTGTATGCGGGATTGCAGGGGGTCGAGACGCCATGAGATGCTTTCGGGACGGCGCATGGGGAGAACTGACATGAAACGGCTGATTGTGGCGGCAGCCACGTTGCTCGCGCTGGCCATGCCAGCGGCGGCGGATCGCCTGGACGAGGTCAAGGCGCGCGGCAAGCTGATCGTCGGCGTCAGTGACACCACCCCGCCCTTCAGCTTCAAGAAGCCCGGCGAGAACACCGTGGTCGGCTATGACCTCGACCTGGTGCATGCCGTGGCCAACCGCCTGGGCGTTGCGGTGGAGAGCGTTTCCGTATCGAGCGCCGAACGTGTTCCCATGCTTAAGGAGGGCAAGCTTGACTTCGTCGCCACCTCGATGACCCGCACGCCCGAGCGGCTGAAGGACATCGACTTCAGCCACATCTATTTCGTCACTCCGCATGCCGTCGTCGTCAAGAAATCGAGCGGCATCACGTCGGTGCACCAGCTCGCCGGCAAGAAGGCATCGTCGGCCAGCACGTCGACCGCAGGCGGCAATCTCAAGGAGGTCGTGCCGAGCATCGACATCGTTTATGTGCGCGATTACGCCATCGCCTTCGGCATGGTGAAGGAGGGCAAGGTCGACGCATTTCCGACCGACGAAAGCGTGCTGCGCGCGATCGTCCAGCAGGACAGCCGGCCGGACGATTTCTTGCTGCTTCCCGACTTCGCCAAGTCGCGCAACGTCGGCTTCGCACTCAAGAAGGACGAGCCGCGCTTCAAGAGCGCTATCAACAAGGCGCTGCTCGACATCGAAGCATCGGGCGAGGCCGCGAAGATTTTCGATGTCTGGTTCGGACCGAAGTCGCAGGAGCCGATGCCGCGGAAATTCAAGATTCAAGCCGACTGAATGTCCATGCACTCAATTTTTGTCGCGCGTAGCAAGACCGCGCAGCCCATCTGGTTCGTGACCGCGGCAACGTTCCGCAAGATCGTCGGCAAGCTGGCTGTCCGCGATCGCGCTTTCGTCAAGGCGGCCGGCTTTGAGCCGGGGCCAGGACGGCATCTGCTGCTGCCGGGCGGCGGCGCGCTATTTGGATTGGAGAACGGCGACGGGCACCGGAATGCGTTCCTGCCTGGCTTGTTGCCCGGTGCGCTCCCCGCCGGCACCTATCGCTTCGCCAACCCGCCGCACAATGCGCGGCTGGCGGCTCTCGCTCTCGCGCTGGGTAGCTACCGCTTCACCCGCTATCGCAAGGCCAAGGAGAAGCCGGTCAGGCTGGTGCTGCCGAATGGCATCGACGGCAAAGATCTGACCCGTATCGCCGATGGCGTGACGCTCGCACGCGACCTGATCAACACGCCCGCCAACGACATGGGCCCCGCCGAGCTCGAAGCAGCGGCGCGCGCGCTTGCCAAAAAGCACGGTGCGAAATTCCGCTCGATCGTCGGCGATCAGCTTCTCAAGCAGAACTTTCCGCTGATCCATGCGGTCGGCCGCGCCGCCGATGCGAAACGCGCGCCACGGCTGATCGAGCTGCGCTGGGGACGCACCGACAATCCCAAGATCACGCTGGTCGGCAAGGGCGTGTGCTTCGACACCGGCGGGCTCGATCTCAAGCCCGAGAGCGCCATGCTGATCATGAAAAAGGACATGGGCGGCGCGGCAAGCGTGCTCGCGTGTGCGCACATGATCATGGATCGCGGCTTGCCGGTTTCGCTCCGCGTGCTCATTCCCGCGGTGGAGAATTCGGTCGCCGGCGATGCGTTCCGGCCGCTCGACGTTTATCCCTCGCGCAAGGGCCTCAACGTGGAGATCGGCAACACCGATGCGGAGGGCCGCCTGATCCTCGCCGACGCACTGGCGCTGGCCGACGAGGAGGCGCCCGACCTCTTGGTCGACATGGGCACGCTGACCGGCGCGGCGCGGGTCGCGCTGGGGCCCGAGCTGCCACCCTACTACACCGACGACGACGTGCTTTCGGCCGAGCTTGCACAGCACGCCGGGCAGGAGAACGATCCGCTGTGGCGGCTGCCGCTCTGGCCGCGCTATGACTCGATGCTCGATTCCAAGACGGCCGACCTCAACAACGTCGCAAGCGGCGGCATGGCCGGCTCGATCGTCTGCGCGCTGTTCCTCAAGCGCTTCACCTCGGCGGCGAAAAGCTGGCTGCATTTCGATATCTACGCCTGGACGCCGTCGGCGAAGCCCGGCCGCCCCGAAGGCGGCGAATGCCAGGCGGCGCGCGCGCTCTACGCGCTGCTTTGCGCGCGCTACGGCTGATGCCGGCGTTCGATCCGCGCCTGACCCCAGCCCGCCCCGACCTGGCGGCGAGCCAGCTGCGCGGCAAGGTCGAGGCTGCGCGCTTCGTTGAAGGTGAGGTCCAGGAGGTTGTGACCGGGGCCGCGCCGGTGCGGGCCGAGCCATCGCACGGCGCGACGCAGCTCACTGAAGCGCTGATGGGCGAGCGCGTCACGGTCTATGAGACCGACGAAGACGGCTGGGCCTGGGGTCAACTCGCGAGCGATGGCTACGTTGGATGGCTGCCCGCCGCGGCGCTGCTGGCGCCCGGACCGCCGCCGACCCACAAGGTCGCGGCGACGCGCACGCTGATGTTTCCCGGCCCTTCGATCAAGTTGCCACCGTCCGAGGCGCTGCCGCTCGGCGCCAGGATCGCGGTGGCGCGCGAAGACGCAAGCTTTGCGGTGACCGCATCGGGCGGCCATGTGCCGATGCGGCATCTTGTGCCGATTGCCGCGGCGGAGCCGGATTTCGTCGCGGTCGCTGAGCGATTTCTCGGCGTGCCATACCTCTGGGGCGGCAAGACCAGCCTCGGGCTGGACTGCTCGGGGCTCGTCCAGGTGGCGCTGACCGCTTGCGGCGTGGCTTGCCCGCGCGACAGCGACATGCAGGAGGCCGCGCTCGGCAAGTCCGTAAGCCTCGCCGGCTTGCAACACGGCGACCTGATCTTCTGGAAAGGCCACGTCGCCATCGCGCGCGGCCGCAACAGCATGATCCACGCCAACGCCTTCCACATGGCGGTGGCAATCGAACCCGTGGCCGAATCCTTGGCGCGCATCGGCGCCGCCGGCAGCCAAGTCACCAGCGTGCGGCGGCTGTAGCCGTCAGCACACCACCGCCTTGCACTTCCGAGCAGAACTCACGACCTCGCGCAACGTCTTGGCGCCAGGATGCCCGACGATCGCGACATCCGCCACGATGTAGGACGGAGTGGCAAACAGCTTGGCGGCCGACGCAAGCTGCGCATGCGCTTTCAGGATGCCTGTGAGCCGGGGCAAATTGGCGAGCTCGATCACTTTCACCGGGTCGATGCCCATTTCCTTCGCGACCGCCAGAGAACGCGTGCCGTCGATGGTGCCGCGCGTCTTGTAGATCCGCTGCCGGAATTCGAGAAATTGCTTCGCGCCGATCTCGCGCAACGCAAGTTCCACGCGCCCGCCTTCCACGGACTGCGCTGAAAGGATCGGATACGGCACGAACACCATTTTCAGCGCGCGATCGGATTTCACCAGTTCGTCGATATCCTGCGCCGCGCGGCGGCAGAACGGGCAGTTCAGATCGTAGAACTGCATCAGCGTCACGTCGCCGTCGGGATTTCCGGCGACAACGGTGCCTGGCAACTTCGCCGCCTGCGCCGCAAGCTCAGGCGTCAGGCGGTGGTTGGCAATCGGGGTGCCGTCCGCACCCTTGAGCGGAAACTCCACGCGCTGTTGGGCGTGCGCAACGGAGAGCGAAACAAAGGCCGCCAGCGCCAACGATGCAAGCCTTGCGAACTTCATTGCGTCCCTGCCAACCCGATATTCGTCAGCACGCCACGCCACTTCACGGTTTCCGATTTGATGTAGCGCTCGGTTTCGGCGATGGGCGGCGGGTCGATCGGGATCAACCCCATTTTGGAAATGCGCTCCCGCATGTCCGGCGCCGCCATGATCTTCGTCATCTCGGCGTGCAGCCGCTCGACGATCGGCCGCGGCGTCTTCGCGTTGACGACCAGGATGTGCCACGCCACGGCTTCATAGTTCGCCACACCCGAGGCCTCGGCAAACGTCGGGATGTCGTCCTTGGCCGGCAATCGCTGCGCCGAGGACACCGCGAGTGCGCGCAGCTTGCCGTCGCGGATCAGCGGCAGCGAAGCGCCGGATTCGGCAAAAGCGAAATGCACGTGGCCTCCGGCGATGTCCATGATGGATTGCGGGCTGTTCTTGTACGGAACGTGGGTAAGATTGAGGCCAAAGCGGTGCTTCATCAGCTCGACGGCGAAATGCGCGACGCCGCCGCCGGCCGGCGAGCTGTAGTTCAGCGGAGCCGGCTGCTCCTTGG
>JBEVIJ010000027.1:0-17343 GCA_040510745.1 Xanthobacteraceae bacterium | reverse complement strand
TTTTTTTTTAAATTTATTTTCGGGGGGTTTGCGCGCTTCTTCTTTTTGGTTTCCCCCCTCCCCCCCTCTGCCGTGGGGCCGCGCTTTCCCCGCGGGGGGCGCCCCCCCCCCGCGAAGCAGGATCCGAGATCAGGGTTGCGACATGAGTCATTGGATGGCCGGTAGAAGCGGACGCGCGCTGCTTATTGCAGGGCCGACCGCGAGCGGCAAGTCGGCGCTGGCGCTGAAGCTCGCCGAGCGTCTGCGCGGCGTTATCGTCAATGCGGATTCGATGCAGGTTTATCGCGATCTGCGGATCATCACGGCGCGGCCGACGCCCGACGAGGAGGCGCGCGTGCCGCATCGCCTCTACGGTCACGTCGATGCGGCGGAGAATTATTCGGTCGGCCGCTGGTGCGCCGATGCCGGCGCGGCGCTGAAGCAAGTCTGGGACGAGGGCAGGGTGCCGATCCTCACCGGCGGCACCGGCCTCTACTTCAAGGCGCTGACGCAAGGGCTCTCCGCGGTGCCGCCGACGCCGCCGGAGATCCGTGCCGCGGTGCGTGCGCGGATCGAGGCGCAGGGCGCGCCGGCGATGCACGCCGAGCTCGCCCGCCGCGACCCCGATGTGGCGGGGCGGCTGCGGCCCGCCGACAAGATGCGGGTGGGCCGCGCGCTGGAGGTGCTGGAAGCGACCGGACGCTCGCTCGCCGACTGGCACCGCGACGGCATGCCGGCGGTTCTCGATCCGAAGCGCACCATCGGCGTGTTCCTGACGGAGCGGGCCGAGCTCTATCGCAGGATCGATGCCCGGTTCGATGCCATGCTGGCCGGCGGCGCGCTGGACGAGGTGAGGGCGCTCGATGCCCGGCGGCTCGACCCGTTGCTGCCGGCCATGAAGGCCCATGGCGTGCCCTGGCTGCGCCGCCATCTCGCCGGTGAGATATCGCTCTCGGAGGCCGCCGATGCCGGCAAGATGGACACCCGGCGCTATACCAAGCGGCAGGCGACCTGGTTCCGCAATCAGATGCCGGGCTGGACCTGGGTCACCCCTGTAACGGCGGAAGCGGCGGTTTTGGCGCAGATTTCAGCTTGACCTCCCAAAGGGAGGCCCCTATAACGCGCGCAACGTTGTGGCGAAAGAGTATCCAAATGCGCAATAAAATTACCTTGGTCGTACGAAGGCGCACCGCCGGGGGTGGATAGTCCCATCCAGCGATTGGCGGTGCGCGAGGGGTCTTCGGGCCCCTTTTTTATTACCAACGGCTCGTCAATTCAGTGGAGCGGACGATGACGACTCAGTGGAGCGGACGATGACGACGAAAGAACTGACGGGCGCCGAAATGGTGATCCAGGCTCTCGCCGACCAGGGCGTGGAGCACATTTTTGGCTATCCGGGCGGTGCGGTGCTGCCGATCTACGACGCGATCTTCGCGCAGGACAAGGTCAAGCACATCCTGGTGCGCCACGAGCAGGGCGCGGTCCATGCCGCCGAAGGCTACGCACGCTCGAGCGGCAAGGTCGGATGCGTGCTGGTGACGTCCGGCCCCGGCGCGACCAACGCCGTCACCGGGCTCACCGATGCGCTCTGCGATTCGATCCCGATCGTGTGCATCACCGGCCAGGTCCCGACTCACCTGATCGGCAACGACGCGTTCCAGGAATGCGACACGGTCGGCATCACGCGGCCTTGCACCAAACACAACTACCTGGTGAAAAACATCGCCGACCTGCCGAGCGTGCTGCACGAGGCGTTTCATATCGCTTCGAGCGGCCGGCCCGGTCCTGTTGTCGTGGACATCCCGAAGGACATCCAGTTCGCCAAAGGCAACTACTTCCGGCCGAACACCTTCCATCATCAGGGCTACAAGCCGAGGCTCAACGGCGATCCGGCCCGGATCAAGCAGGCCGTCGAGCTGATGGCCAAGGCGAAGCGCCCACTGTTCTACACCGGCGGCGGCGTCATCAACTCCGGCCCGGAAGCCAGCAAGCTTCTGCGTGAGCTGGTGAAGCTCACCGGGTTCCCGATCACCTCGACGCTGATGGGCCTCGGCGCGATGCCGGCGAACGATCCGCAGTGGCTCGGCATGCTCGGCATGCACGGCACCTTTGAGGCCAACTGGTCGATGCACGACTGCGACCTGATGATCTGCATCGGTGCGCGCTTCGACGACCGCATCACCGGGCGGCTCGATGCGTTCGCGCCCGGCTCGACGAAGATTCATGTCGACATCGACCCATCCTCGATCAACAAGAACGTCAAGGTGGACGTGCCGATCATCGGCGACTGCACGCACGTCCTCAAGGATATGCTGCAGCTCTGGCGCGCCAACAAGGCGCAGCCGGATCAGAAAGCATTGGCCGAGTGGTGGAAGCAGATCCAGAAATGGCGTGCTCGCAAGTCGCTCGCCTTCAGGAACTCGGACACCATCATCAAGCCGCAGTACGCGCTGCAGCGGCTCTACGAGCTGACCAAGGACCGCGACACCTACATCACCACCGAAGTCGGTCAGCACCAGATGTGGGCGGCGCAGTTCTATGGCTTCCAGGAGCCGAACCGCTGGATGACCTCCGGCGGGCTCGGCACCATGGGTTATGGCCTGCCGGCTGCGGTCGGCGTGCAGCTTGCGCACCCGAATTCGCTAGTGATCGACATCGCCGGTGAAGCGTCGGTGCTGATGACCATGCAGGAAATGTCGACCGCCGCGCAGTACCGCCTGCCGATCAAGATCTTCATCCTGAACAACCAGTACATGGGCATGGTGCGGCAGTGGCAGGAGCTGCTGCATGGCGGCCGTTACGCCGAGAGCTATACGCACTCGCTACCGGATTTCGTGAAGCTCGCCGAGGCCTATCATGGCGTCGGTATCCGCTGCGACAAGCCGGGCGATCTCGACGCCGCGATCAAGCAGATGATCGACACGCCGAAGCCGGTCATTTTCGACTGCGTGGTCGACCAGAATGAGAACTGCTTCCCGATGATTCCGTCTGGCAAGGCGCACAACGAGATGATCCTCGGCGATGCCGCGGAGAAGATCGGCGAAGTGATCGGCGATGAAGGCAAGGTGATGGTGTAGGGGCTGTCATGCCCGCGAAAGCGGGCATCCGGTAACCACGGTGGTTGCTGGATCGCTGGTCATAGGCGAGCGAAGCGACGCCGTCCTTCGCACGACTATGCCGGGCGGTGACATCGAGAACGAGGAAAAGAGTTGTGAGCAGTACTTCCCATTACCCTGCCGCGCCGATATCGCAGATGGTCGAGCGGCGAACGCTGTCGGTGATCGTCGACAACGAGCCCGGCGTGCTGGCGCGCGTCATCGGCCTATTCTCAGGCCGCGGCTACAATATCGACTCGCTGACCGTGTCGGAGACCGAGCACGAGAAGCATCTCTCGCGCATCACGGTGGTCACGCGCGGCACGCCGATGGTGATCGAGCAGATCAAGAACCAGCTCGATCGGCTCGTGCCGGTTCACCGCGTGGTGGATATGACGACGGCCGGCCCGGCGATCGAGCGCGAGCTTGCCATGGTCAAGGTGCGCGGCACGGGCGAGCCACGCGTCGAGGCGCTGCGGCTGGCCGACGCGTTCCGCGCCCGCGTGATCGACGCCGGACCGGAAAGCTTCGTGTTCGAGATCACCGGCGCGAGCGAAAAGATCGAGAGCTTCATCAACCTGATGCTGCCGCTGGGACTGGTGGAGGTTTCGCGCACGGGCATCGTGGCGATCAGCCGTGGGCCGGAAGGAATGTAACGAGAACTCGCAATTCGTCATGTCCGGGCTTGTCCCAGGCATCCACGTCTTGCTATCGACGCTGCGGAAAAACGAAACCGGGGCCGAACAGGGCCGAGTAGGGGTAAGACCATGCGTGTTTACTACGATCGCGACGCCGACCTGAACCTGGTCAAGGGCAAGAAGGTCGCCGTCATCGGCTACGGCAGCCAGGGCCACGCCCACGCGCTCAACCTGCGCGACAGCGGCGTGAAGGGCGTCGCGGTGGCGCTGCGGAAATCTTCCGGCGGCGTGAAGAAGGCCGAAGGCGAAAAGTTCAAGGTGATGGAGGTCGCCGAGGCCGCCAAATGGGCAGACGTGATGATGATGCTCACGCCCGACGAGTTGCAGGGCGACATCTATCGCGACCACTTGCACGCCAACATGAAGAATGGCGCGGCGCTGATGTTCGCGCATGGCCTCAACGTGCATTTCAATCTGATCGAGCCGCGCTCCGACCTCGACGTGCTGATGATCGCGCCGAAGGGCCCCGGCCACACCGTGCGCTCGGAGTATCAGCGCGGCGCCGGCGTGCCGTGCCTGGTCGCGATCCACAAGGACGCGTCCGGCAATGCGCACGACCTGGGACTGTCCTACGCCTCGGCGATCGGCGGCGGCCGCGCCGGCATCATCGAGACGACGTTCAAGGAAGAGTGCGAGACCGACCTGTTCGGCGAGCAGAGCGTGCTGTGCGGCGGCCTGGTCGAGTTGATGAAGGCCGGCTACGAGACGCTGGTCGAGGCCGGCTACGCGCCGGAGATGGCGTACTTCGAATGCGTCCATGAGGTGAAGCTGATTGTCGACCTGATCTATGAAGGCGGCATCGCCAATATGAACTACTCGGTGTCGAACACCGCCGAATACGGCGAGTACGTCACCGGCCCGCGCATCGTCACCGCCGAGACCAAGGCCGAGATGAAGAAGGTGCTGGCCGACATCCAGTCCGGCAAGTTCACTCGCGACTGGATGCTGGAGAACAAGGTCAACCAGACCTCGTTCAAGGCCACCCGCGCCAAGCTGGCCGAGCACCCGATCGAGCAGGTGGGCGCCAAGCTCCGCGAAATGATGCCGTGGATCAAGCAGCGGGCGCTGGTGGACCGTTCGAAGAACTGATCCACGGCGGGCGCTGTTTGGACGGGCTCGCTGCCGCTCGCCCTATGGGATCAAGCAGCGGGCGCTGGTGGACCGCTCGAAGAACTGATCCTCCGCTTTCAAACCCGCATGATGCCTGGGATGGCGGCCGAATGGCCGCCAAGCCCTTGTCATGACACTTTTGTTGCAGAATGATGTCAGCCGGTTCCCGGCCGGTTGCGTAACCAGTCCCGGCGCGGCACCGAGAGAATGCCGCCCGCGCTCACCTTTTTGACCCGTTCCTTGACCGCCTCCGGTTCCGGTGGCCGCCGCAATTTGGCCTGGGCCTGCCTTGCGCTGCTCCACTGTGCGGCGCTGGCCGTCCTGCTCTGGGCCGAGGTCGACTTCGTCTCACGGATCGCCTTTGTCCTGGCCTGGGGTGTTTTGAATTTCTTGTGGCTCGGCGTGCTGCGGCGGCCGCTGGCCGCCGCGGCGCTGTCGCTGTCGCTGGTCGCGATCATCGTCCTGCTGTCGCGCTTCAAGCACGACATACTGCTGATGACGATCAACTTCCTTGACATCATGATCGTCGATGCCGACACGTTTTCGTTCCTGCTCACCGTCTATCCCAATCTCAAATGGATGATCTTGGGAGCATGCGCCGTTGTGCTGCCGGCGGTCGTGCTGCTGTGGTGGCTTGATCCTTTGCGGGTTCAATTGCCGGCTGCGCTGTCCGGCGCGGCGGCCTGCGTCGCGAGCCTGTGCGCGCTATCGCTCGCCGTGCCGAGCGATCTTTACGAAGAGTTCGCCAACACCAACTACGTGTCTAAGTTCGCGCGCTCCGGCGTAACCGGCGTGGTCGATCTCTATTCCCGCGGCTATCTCGAATCCGACGCGGCCGTGAGCGAGCGGCTGACTTCGCCGGCGGCCGGTTGCGCGCCGGCCGCGAAGCTGCCGCACATCGTGATGGTGTTCGACGAGGGCAGTTTCGACATCACGCGCATTCCGGGGATCAAGGCCGGTGCCGGATACGAGGATTATTTCCGCTCGTTTGACGGCAAGTCGCGCGCGCTGCTGGTGGAGGGCGCGGGCGGCCCGAGCTGGTACACCGAATATAACGTGCTGACCGGGCTGTCGGTCCGCAGCTACGGACGCTTCGCCGATTTCGTGACCCGCATCGCCGCCGACCGCGTCGAGCGCGGCCTGCCGCGGGCGTTGCGCGAATGCGGCTACAAGACCTTCAGCCTCTATCCGATGTGGGGCTCGTTCGCGGGTGCGCGCGCGTTTCAGCAGACCGCGGGCATCGAGCACTTTCTCGATTCCAGGGATCTCGGCACCCGCGGCATCGAGCCGGACCGCTTCTATTACGACGCGGCCGTGCGGTTGATGGCGAAGGAGCGCGGCGACAAGCCGCTCTTTCTGTTCGCCTACACCGCGGCGAACCACTTTCCCTGGAACTTCCGCTACAAGCCCGAGCTGACGCCGAACTGGCGCGACACCGGCAACACCCTTGAGGTCGACGAGTACCTGCGGCGCCAGGCCATGAGCGCTACCGACTACGCCGAATTCGTCTCGCGGCTGAAGCGCGAATTGCCGAACGAGCCGATCCTGATCGTGCGGTTCGGCGATCACCAGCCGAGCTTCGCCAAGCATCTGGTCGATCCGGCGCTCGACGAGTCCGTTCTGGCGCGGCGCATCGCCGAGGCCGATCCTCGTTTCCTCACCACGTACTACGCCATCGAAGGCATCAACTTCCGCCCGGCCGAGCTGTCATCGGCGCTCGATACGCTCGATGCGCCTTACCTGCCGCTGGTCGTGATGGAGGCCGCGGGCGTGCCGCTCACGCCATCCTTTGCCGAGCAGAAGCGCATCCTGCGCCGTTGCAACGGCCTGTTCTACCGCTGCGGCAATGGCGCGGAGGCGCGGCGCTTCAACCGGCTGCTGATCGACGCCGGGCTGATCAAGCGGCTCTGACCATGACACTCACCGACGCCATCCGCGGCATGCGCCGCTTCAGCCCGTGGGATGCCTCGCGGGTTTCCCGCCGGACCGGCGCCGTGCTCATCGTGGCGCTGCATCTGGGCGCGCTCGCCGCCTTGGTCATGACGGAGTTCGACTGGTTCGCGGCCTCGCTGTTCCTGCTGACGTGGGGCCTGCTGAATGGCCTTTTCCTGACGGTCATCCGCCGGCCGGCGGTCGCGGCCGCGTTCTCGCTCGGCTTGATCGCTTTCCTCATCGTGCTTTCGATCTTCAAGTCCTGGGCAATCTGGACCACCCTCAACTTCTTCGACTTCCTGATCGTCAACACCGACACCGCGGCGTTTCTGCTGGGTATGTATCCCGAGCTGCGGGTCATCGTCGTCGCCGGCGTGGTGGTCGCGATACCGCTGCTGATCCTGGTCTGGCGGATCGATCCATTCCGCATCCGGCGCGCGCATGCCGGCGTCCTTGCAGCGGCATGCTTGGCGGGCATCATGGTGCTCTCGCTGGCGAGGCCGGAGCAACCGTCGGACTCGTTTCAGGGCAACAATCACGTGTCGAATTTCTCGCGCTCCGGTGTGCTGGCGGTCGCCGAATTGATGACCAAGGGCTGGATCGAACTCGACGCGACGCCGGATCGATTGGCGCTGGCCGGCGACGAGCCGTGCCGGGCGGCCGGCAAGCGCCCGCATATCGTGCTGGTGCTGGACGAAGCGAGCTTCGACATCACGGCCGTGCCGGGCATCAAGGTGCCGCCCGGATATGCCAGCCATTTTCAATCGTTCGACGGCAAGGCGCGCAAGTTCGTGGTCGAGGGCACTGGCGGCCCGACCTGGTACACCGAGTACAACGTGCTCACCGGCCTGTCGGCGCGGTCCTACGGCGCCCTGAAGTTCTACGTCACGCGCATCGCCGCCGACCGGGTGGAGCGCGGCCTGCCGCAGGCGCTTCGCCGATGCGGCTACCAGACGTACAGCCTCTATCCGGCCTATGGCGCGTTCTTGAACGCGAAGCGTTTCCAGACCACGGCGGGGATCGAGCGATTCATCGATCTTGAGGAAATGCGCGCCGAGTTCGTAGAGCCGGATCGCTTCTACTACAATCAGGCGCTGCGCGTTCTCAAAGACAACCGGAACGACAATCCAAAGTTCATCTTCGTCTATACCGTCGCCAACCACTTTCCGTGGCACGAGCGTTACCGGCCCGGCGACACGCCGGAGTGGCGCGATCTTGGCAACGAAACCGAGGTCGACGAGTACATCCGGCGGCAGACCATGAGCGCGCACGACTACAAGGAATTCATCGCGCGTCTCAAGACCGATTTTCCGAACGAGTCGTTCCTGGTGTTGCGCTTCGGCGACCATCAGCCGTCATTTTCCCGGCAGATCGTCGAGCCGGCGGTCGACGATGCCGAGATGGGACGGCGCCTGGCGGCGCACGATCAGCGCTATTTCACCACTTACTATTCAATCGATCCGGTCAACTTTGCGCCGCATGACCTGTCGTCCGCGCTCGACGCACTCGAGGCGCCCTATCTGCCCCTCGTGATCCAGGAGGCCGCGGGCCTACCGCTCGATCCGTCCTTCACGGAGCAAAAGAAAATTCTCCAGCGCTGCCAGGGCGCCTTCTATCTGTGCGCCGGCGGAGCGGAAGCCCGCCGCTTCAACCGTCTCCTGATCGATGCCGGGTTGATCAAGGGAATGGTGTCCCGCTAAGAACAAGCGCGCGGCCGGGCCGCGACCAGGCGGGGGAAATGATGGCTGGAACTGCGGCCGTAACGGCCGATGGAGGAACACGCGCTGCCAGCCGCGCTGCCGTTGCGCTCTCCGACGTCACCGTTGCGTTCCGCCTCGCGGACGGCGGCACCTACAAGGCGGTCGAAAGCGCTTCGCTCAATGTCGCGGACGGCGAATTGGTCGCCATCGTCGGGCCGACCGGCTGCGGCAAGACGACGCTGCTCAATGCCGCCGCCGGCCTGTTTCCGCCATCGAGCGGCCGGGTCGATATTTTCGGCACCAACCTCGACGGCCTCAACCGCCAGTCCGGCTACCTGTTTCAGTCCGAGGCGCTATTTCCCTGGAAAACTGCGCGCGACAACGTCGCTATCGGCCTGGAGACCGCGGGCGTCGCGCGAGCCGAGGCCTTGCAGCGCTCACAAGACTGGCTAACGCGCGTGGGGCTGGGCCCGTTTGGCGACCGCTATCCGCACATGCTGTCCGGTGGGCAACGAAAGCGCGTCGGCCTCGCGCAGGTGCTGATCCGCGATCCGAAAATCCTGCTGATGGACGAGCCGTTCGGCCCGCTCGACGCGCAGACCCGCCAGATCATGGGCAACCTGCTGCTGGACCTCTGGAGCGCCGACCGCAAGGCGGTGATGTTCGTCACTCACGATCTCGAGGAGGCGATCGCGCTGTCCGATCGCGTGGTTATCATGTCGGCGGGGCCGGCGGCGAGGATCATCGGCGACTGGCGCGTCTCGATCCCGCGTCCGCGCGACATCGCCGAGGTCAAGCTTGATCGCGCATTCCATGAGCTGCATCGCGAGATATGGAACATGCTCAAAGACGAAGTGCTCAAGGGCTATGCCCAGACCGGAGGCGGCTGATGGATCGCCTCCGATTGACGGCATTGCAGGTGCTGGTCGCGGTTGTCTCGATTGCCCTGTGGCACGTACTCACCACCATCCCGGTCGGCGGCAAGCCGCTGGTGCCGCCGTTTTTCTTCTCGACGCCGCTCGACGTCGCGGCGCGCGTCGTGAAGTGGTTCGCGGAGGGCACCATCTGGCGTCATCTCTGGATCACGCTGACGGAGGCCGCGCTGGCCTTCATCATCGGCTCGGTCGCGGGCGTGCTAGTCGGATTCTGGTTCGCTCGCCAGCCGATGGTCGCCGCGGTTCTCGACCCCTACGTGAAGATGTCCAACGCGCTGCCTCGCATCGTGCTGGCGCCGATCTTTACGCTCTGGTTCGGTCTCGGCATCTTGTCGAAGGTGGCGCTCGGCGTCACGCTGGTGTTCTTCATCGTGTTCTTCAACGTCTACCAGGGCGTGAAAGAAGTCTCGCCGACCGTGCTTGCTAATGCCCGCATGCTGGGCATGAACGATCGACAGTTGATGCGCCATGTCTATTGGCCGTCAGCGCTGTCGTGGATGTTCTCCTCGCTGCATACGTCGGTGGGCTTCGCGGTGGTGGGCGCGGTGGTGGGCGAATATCTCGGCTCCGCCGCGGGGCTCGGCTATCTCATCCTGCAGGCTGAGGGCACCTTCGACATCGCCGGCGTGTTTGCCGGTATGTTCGTCCTTGCCGTGTTCGTCATCATCATCGATTGGATGGTGACACTGGTGGAACGGCGGCTGCTGGTGTGGCGGCCGGTCGCAGCCGAAACCCGGACGTGATGGTCTTTACCGAGATACGGTCGCTGCACTATCGTCGGCGTCGAAACGACAACACGGAGGGATGCGAATGACCGCGCGCTTGATGCGAAAGCCGCTCATGGCCCTGGCCGCCCTGGCGCTGATGTCGGGCATGGCGATGGCGCAGCAGATGAAAGTCACCATCGCGATCGGCGGCGCAAGCTGCTTATGCTATCTGCCGACCGTGCTGGCCAAGCAGCTCGGTGAGTACGAGAAGGCGGGCGTCAACGCCGAGATGGTCGACTTTAAGGGTGGCTCGCAGGCGCTGACCGCGGTCCTCGGCGGCAGCGCCGACGTGGTGTCCGGCTATTTCGATCACTGCGTCAATTTGGCGGCGAAGAACCAGCACATGCAGTCGATCATCGTCTATGACCGCTATCCCGGCTTCGCGCTGGTCGTATCGCCGAAGCAGACCGGCACGATCAAGACGATCAAGGACCTGGCCGGCAAGCGGATCGGTGTCAGCGCACCGGGTTCCTCGACCGACTATTTTGCCAAGTTCATGCTGAAGAAGAACGGCGTCGATCCGAATGGAGTCGGCATCATCGGGGTCGGCCTTGGTGCGACGGCGGTCGCCGCGATGGAGCAGGGCTCGGTTGACGCCGCCATCATGCTCGATCCCGCCATCACGCTGCTGCAGGGCAAGTTCAAGGACCTGCTGATCCTGAGCGACACCCGGACGCAGAAGGATACGGTCGACGTGTTCGGCGGCGAATATCCGGGCGGCGCTCTCTATACCCGCGCCGATTGGATCGAGAAGAACCCCAAGGTGGCGCAGGCGCTGACCAATGCCATCCTCAACACCTTGAAGTGGATCCACTCGAATACGCCAGAAGCGATCATGGCCAAGATGCCGGACGAGCTGGTCGGCGCCGACAAAGCGCTCTATCTCGCCGCGCTCAAGAATACGCTTCCGATGTATTCGACCACGGGCCGGATGGACCCGAAGGGCGCGCAGGCCGTGCTCGACGTGTTCAGCCAGTCCTCTCCGGACGTGGCGAAGGCCAAGATCGACCTGTCGAAGACCTACACGAACAAGTTTGTCGAGGCGGCCAAGACCGGAATGTAAAGGCCGGTTGATCGAACTCATTCCAAGAATGAATGCGGCGGGGATACGATCCCCGCCGCTTTCATTTCGTGAGTGGCATGCGCGCCGCTAGAATAACCCGATGAATATCCTCTCGATCCAGTCCCACGTTGCCTATGGCCACGTCGGCAATGCGTCCGCGGCGTTCGTGCTGCAGCGGATTGGCGTCGAGGCATGGCCGATCCTGACCGTGCAGTTCTCCAATCATACGGGCTACGGCTCGTGGCGGGGCCGTGCGTTCGATGCCGGCATGATCCGTGACATCATGCAGGGCATCGGCGAGCGTGGCGTGCTGGGGAAATGCGATGGCGTGCTGTCCGGCTATCTCGGCTCCGCTGAGATCGGCACGGCGGTGCTAGAGGCGGTGGCGCAAGTGAAGGCAGCCAATCCGAAGGCGCGTTATTGCTGCGATCCGGTGATCGGCGATGTGGGGCGCGACGTGTTCGTGCAGCCCGGCGTCGCCGCGTTCATGCGGGAGCGCGCGGTACCGATGGCCGATATCGTCACGCCCAATCATTTCGAGCTCGATCATCTCACCGGCCGAATCACGAAAAGCCTGGCCGAGGCGCTGGCGGCTGTCGAGGCGGTGCGCAAGACGGGCCCGCGCATCGTGCTGGTGACGTCCTTGATGGTGGACGACACGCCGGCCGATGCGATCGATCTCGTCGCCTGCGACGACAGCGGCCGCTATCGGCTGCGCACGCCGAAGCTGCCGATCGCAGTCAACGGCGCGGGCGACGCCATCGCCGCGCTGTTCTTCGCGCATTGCCTGAACACAGGGTCGGCCGCGGACGCCCTTTCGCGCGCCGTGTCCGCCGTGTTCGGCATTCTCAAGCTCACGGCGGATGCGGGTTCGCGGGAAATTTTGCTGATCGATGCCCAGGATGAGCTGGTCAAGCCCAGCCGCGAATTCCGCGCCGAATCGATTTGAAGGAGGCAGCGATGCGCCGCCGTTTCTTTACGCTGGACGTCTTTACGACCAAACGCTTCGCGGGTAACCCGCTGGCGGTTGTCTTGGAATCGGGCGGTCTTGACACCGCGGCGATGCAGAGCGTCGCGCGCGAATACAACCTTCCCGAAACGGTGTTCGTGTTTCCGGCCGACGAGCCGAAGCATCGCGCACGGCTGCGCATTTTCACGCCGGGGCGGGAGTTGCCGTTCGCCGGGCACCCGACGGTTGGCACCGCCGTGCTGCTCGCGCACCTCGACGGCGGCTCGCAGCAGTGTCAGATCGTGCTCGGCGAGGTCATCGGCCCGGTGTCCTGTACCGTGCGGCCCGGCAAGGATGGTGGCAATGCCACGTTCGACATTCCCAAATTGCCCGAGAAGACGGGCGGCATTGCGGACGCTGCCAAGCTTGCGGCGGCGCTGAGCCTTGAGGCGGACGATCTGGGTTTTGAGAAGTTCGTGCCGGACCACTGGTCGGCGGGCAACGCGTTTGCGTTCGTTCCTGTGCGCGGCCTCGACGCCATGGCGCGGGCGCGTCCCGACATGTCGAAGTGGTCGCAGGTGTTCCCCGATGACGGGCCGAACGGCGCCTATCTCTACTGCCGCGATGTGGTCGATCGCGCGGCCGCCTATCACACGCGGATGTTCGCGCCCAAGATGGGCATCACGGAAGATCCCGCGACCGGCTCCGCCGCCGCGACCTTCGCCGGCGTGCTGGCGACTTCCGGCCAATACGCGGACGGCGAGCATGCGGTCGTGCTGGAGCAGGGCGTCGAGATGGGCCGGCCGAGCATGATCCGTCTTACGTTGAACATGCGGGGCGGCAAGCTCGCGGCCGCTGCGGTCGGCGGCGATGCGGTGCTGGTCAGCGAAGGGACCATAGAGGCGTGACGGAACCGCAGATCCTTCCGGTCGAGCGCCTGGACCTGCGTTTCGCGCCGCGCGCGTGGGCCTTTGCCGACGACAATCGCGCGGCGATCGACGCGCACTTCGCCGTCAAGCAGAAGGCCAACCCGTCGCTTTGGAACGGCCGCGTGCTGCTCGCGCATGAATACAGCGTGGCGGATGGCATTTGCTTCGGCGCATTCCTGGAGACCGACTTCGCCAGCTTCAACGCGTGGCGCGACTGGGGCCGTCCGCCTGCGGGTATCATCAATTGCTTTGCCGCGCCGGCGTTGCGCGCGAGCGATAGCGCGTTCCTGCTCGGCGTCATGGGCAACCATACGGCCAACGCTGGGCAGATCTATTTTCCGTGCGGCACGCCCGAGCCGATCGACGTCGTGGATGGACACGTCGACCTGGAGCACAGCGCGCGGCACGAACTGAAGAATGAAACCGGCCTCGATTTCGAGGAGCTCGATCCGGAGCCCGGCTGGCTTTCGGTCCGGCTGCAGACTTGGGCCATGGTGGTCAAGGTGTTGCAGGCGCGCGAGGGGGCGGAGGCGCTGCGCCGGCGCATTCTTGGCCATCTTGCCTCGCAGGCGCAGCCGGAACTGGCCGGCATTCGCATCGTTCGGGGCTCTTCCGACCTCTGCCCGGCGATGCCGCCGTTTGTTTCCGCGTTCCTCCTCCATATGTGGCGGTAGGGCGGCCCTATTGCAGGCGCGGCCCGCGATCCGCTAGAAGTGGCGGACCGGGGTGCCCGGGTTAACGGACCATTAACCAAGTTCCGCGACCCTTGGACGCCCGACGTTGAGGTTTTTGGCATGTCGACGCGCCCTGCCATCTGCGCGATCGCCCGGGGGACCGAGCCGTCCCGTCCGGAAGCCAACCTCATTCTGGGCGCGCTGCTGCTTATCAGCCCCTGAGGGCCGGCTGGGCATATGTGCCTGGGCACTCAGGGGGGACTGCAAAGCAAGCAAACCCCAGAGCGCCCAAATCTCCAAAAGAGACGGGCGCAAAGCGAGAAGGACCAGACCAATGACCACGCCAGCGAAGTCCGACAAGGACCGCGTCGTCATCTTTGACACCACGTTGCGCGACGGTGAGCAGTGCCCCGGCGCCACCATGACCCACGAGGAGAAGCTCGAAGTCGCCGAGCTGCTCGACACGATGGGCGTCGACGTCATCGAAGCCGGTTTCCCGATCGCCTCGGAGGGCGACTGGGCGGCGGTGCATGAGATCGCCAAGCGCACCAAGAATGCCGTCGTCTGCGGGCTCTCCCGCGCCGCGCCGAAGGACATCGACCGCTGCGCCGAGGCGATCAAGCCGGCCAAGCGCAAGCGCATCCATACCTTCCTCTCCACCTCGCCGGTGCACATGAAGTGGAAGCTTCAGAAGGAGCCCCACGAGGTGCTGCAGATGGTGATCGACCAGGTCACCCGGGCGCGCAGCCACACCGACGACGTCGAATGGTCGGCGGAGGATGCGACCCGCACCGAGCACGACTTCCTCTGCCGCTGCGTCGAGGCGGCGATCAACGCCGGCGCGACCACCATCAATATCCCGGACACGGTCGGCTACACGGTGCCGGAGGAGTACTTCGCGCTGTTCAAGATGCTGCGCGAGCGCGTGCCGAACTCCGACAAGGCGGTGTTCTCGGTGCACTGCCACGACGACCTTGGCATGGCGGTGGCGAATTCGCTCGCCGGCGTTCGCGCCGGCGTGCGGCAGATCGAATGCACCGTCAACGGCATCGGCGAACGGGCCGGCAACGCCTCGCTCGAAGAGGTCGTGATGGCGATGCGGGTGCGCAACGACGTCATGCCGTATTGGACCAGCATCGACGCCACCATGCTCACGCGGGCATCAAAGCTGGTCGCCGCCGTGACATCGTTCCCCGTGCAGTACAACAAGGCGATCGTCGGGCGGAACGCGTTCGCGCACGAGAGCGGCATCCACCAGGACGGCATGCTCAAGCACACCCAGACCTACGAGATCATGACGCCCGAAACGGTCGGCGTGAAGCAGACCTCGCTGGTGATGGGCAAGCACTCCGGCCGCCACGCGTTCGTGCACAAGCTGGAAGAGCTCGGCTACAAGCTCGCCGGCAACCAGCTCGAAGACGCATTCGTGCGTTTCAAGGCGCTCGCCGACAAGAAGAAGCAGGTCTATGACGAAGACATCGAGGCCTTGGTCGACGAGGAGATCGCGCACGCGCACGACCGCATCAAGATCATCTCGCTCACCGTGATCGCCGGCACCATGGGACCGCAATCGGCGACGCTGTCGCTGGACATCGCGGGCAAGCACGTCACCACGCAATCGACCGGCAACGGCCCGGTGGATGCGATCTTCAACGCGATCCACGCGCTGGTGCCGCACGAGGCCAAGCTCGAACTCTACCAGGTCCACGCCGTGACCGAAGGGACCGACGCGCAGGCCGAAGTGTCCGTGCGGCTTGCCGGCGAGGGACGTGCCGTCACCGCCAAGGGCGCCGATCCCGACACCCTGGTGGCGTCGGCGAAGGCGTATCTCAGCGCGCTGAACAAGCTGATGAGCCGCCATCACCGCGGACTGGCGGCCGAGCGTCGTATCCATTCGACCGACGTCGTCTGATTCTCCATAGCTTCCGCGAAAGAAAATGCCGCGCTCTCCCTGAGTGCGGCAATTTTCTTCAGCGGCATGATCACCGACAACACAATTCGGCCACATGCATGACCGTGGCGCGGTGGTGGCGTGCCTAAATTGCTTAACGAGCAAGGTATTTGCTGCCTTGAATTTTTTGGGGTTGTGACATTGCGGCGGCTGCTGTATCTGCCGAGTCGCACAATCAACAAAACGCGAGGCTTTGTGATGCTGAAAGGAGCAATCGTGGGCGCGTTGGCGTTCACGATGGGGATTTCGTTTGCTGCCGCGGAAACGCTGGGTGCACCTGACGCGCAGTACGAGCGTGGTGGCAGTCACGGCGGCCCTGTCATCAAGGAAGGGCACATCGCACGGCTTCGCGCCGTCCTCAACCTGACGGCTGAACAGCAGAAGTACTGGGGGCCGGTTGAGTCTGCCCTGCGTGCATTGGCTCGGACGCAGGCGAGGGAAGAGGCCAGCGCAGGCCTGATGCAGCGCATGGGCGACAAGGCCACGCGCGTGGCGGGCACCCCGGTGCATCTCAAGCGTATCGCCTCCGCGGCAGCGCCGCTGATCAGGGTGCTGGACGAGAGCCAGAAGCGCAGCGCGGTATCGTTCGCGCAAGGCGCCGGGTTCGGCCACCTCGCGCAGGCGTTCTGAACGCAGGTTCGGGCGGCGGAACCGCCGCCCGCATCACGCCACAGATATTGATGACCAATCTTTAACTTGCGCCTGCGGCGCGGCGGTTCTCTACTATTTCAACACCATCGGGAGATGTCGAATGTTGAAGACAGTTCTTGCAGCGATCGCCGCGCTGAGCATCTCCGGCGCCAGCCTGGCGGTTGCCCAATCCGCGCCGCCCGCCGATGCACCGCGCTCGCGGCCGACCGCTGAGGATGCCGCGGCGCTGACCGACGCGCGCATCGCCGCGCTGCGCACCGGTCTCAAGCTCTCCGCCGAACAGGAAAAGCTCTGGCCCCCCGTCGAGAGCGCAATCCGCGCGCTCGCCAAGCAGCGCGCCGACCGCATGATGGTAAGGGCCGATCGGCGCGGCGACAACAACCCGCCGAGCCGCCCGGACGCGCTGGAGCGGATGCGCCGCAGCGCCGACGCCATGACGGCGACGGGTGCGTCCCTCAAGCAACTCGCCGACGCGGCCGAGCCGCTCTACAAGACCTTCGACGACGGCCAGAAGCGTCGTTTCGGGCTGCTGCTGCGGATGGGCCGTCAGGGCCCGGACGGTCCGCCACGCGGGCGCCGCCGCGGCTGAAGCCCCGTTCACGGATTGCCGCTCGTTTTTCCCCGAACGACGCGCCGCCGCACGAGGCCGCCGGGTCCGCCCGGCGGCTTTCGTTTTCCCGCAAACCGCGATGCTTGCTGGACAGTCGGGCGTTGAATTGCTAAGTCCCGCCGGCTTGGGGGTCCCCAAGTGTGTGGCCCGGGCGCATAGCTCAGTTGGTAGAGCAGCTGACTCTTAATCAGCGGGTCCCAGGTTCGAGCCCTGGTGCGCCCACCAATCTAATCAAGCACTTAGAGGTCCGACGGCCAGTCGTTCCGACACGCCGTCAGGTGCTCATTCCGACAAATTTCC